>JALHOS010000147.1 GCA_022842905.1 Myxococcaceae bacterium
GACACCCGCGGAGCCACCGACACCCGCGGAGCCGCCGACGCCCGCCGAGCCTCCGACGCCCGCGGCGCCTGAGTCGCCAGGGCCTGCATCCGCTCCGCCGTCGCGCCGGACAGGCCCCACGACACACGCGGACAGCCACAGCGGGAGAAGGACCAGCCGAGCGGAGTGACTTCGCATGGGCCAGTGCTCAGCACGAAACTCGTCGCGCGGGGAGGTGCGGAGTTTTGCCGCGCGGCTGAACCGAGGAGGCCCCCGGCGCAAGGTCGGTTTGCCCACGAGCGTCAGCGACTGGTGGCCGTCCGCGACGCGACTGAGGCCCGTCGCGCGTCACGTCGCTTGAGGCACGGCGCCTTCGTGTCGCGGTGCTCCCACGTCCGTTTCGTCCGGCGCGCTTCCGTCAGCGGCGCGTGGTGAGCGCGAGCAGGCGGCGCGGGTGGTACGCGTCGTCCCACGGCGCGGGCGGCCGGGCGTCGAGCACGGGCTGGGTCCAGCGCGGTGGCAGCGCGCCAGCGCCCCAGCGAGCGCCCAGCAGGGCCCCTGTGATGGCGCCGTTCGTATCGGCGTCGCCGCCGCGGTTGACGACGTCGACGAGCGCGGCTTCGAAGCTGGGCGCGTGCAGCAGCTCCCAGAAGGCCAAGCGAAACGCGACGCGCACGAAACCCTGGTGCCGGTGGAGGTGCACCGCCGGCCCGTACAGCTGCGGATCGTCCTGCTCCGCCAGCGCCAGGTCTTCGAGGAGGGACGGCTGGGTCAGCTCGGCGCGGGCCGCGGCCAGCATGCCCTCGGTCGTCGGGGCGTCGGCTCGCACGGCCAGGGCGATCGCCGCGTCCAGGGCGACACAGGCTTCGACGCAGCGCGGGTCGAAGTGCGTCAGCTCCGAGTCGGCGCGAGCGGCCGCCCGCAGCGCCGGCGCGTCGAACGCGAAGAAGACACCGATGGGCGCGGTGCGCATGAGGGAACCGTTCCCGGCGGGCTGTCGGCTCCGCGCTTCCCAGACGAGCCGACCCGCATCGCGAGGGCGCGCCCCCGCTCGCAGGGCCTCGAGCGCCGCGGCGGTCTGTGTGCCGACGTCGAACGCGTGCGCCTGCCAGGCGAGGTAGCGGTTGCTCAGGTCTTCGAGGTCCAGGCCTCCACGGCGCGCCAGGCTCTCGGCGAGGCACACCGCCAGCTGCGTGTCGTCGGTCACCTGGCCAGGGACGACGCGGAACGGGCCTCCGCCGGTGACGTCGACGTGTGCGCCCGTGCAGCGGGTGGGAAACGGAGGCGCGTCGAGTTCGCGGAACTCGAGCGTGGTCCCCAGCGCGTCGCCGACGGCGAGGCCCAGCAGCGCACCGCGGGCGTGGTCGAGGCTCATGGCGGCGCGAGTGTAGCCAGCCCAGGGTTGCGCTGACGACGCCGCGGAGCGTAAAGGCCGACTCGTCGTGTTGGCTCCGGGCTCCGTCAACCTCAAGAACTTCGACTTCGACTCGTGGCTGTCCCACGTCGAAGGCTTGGGCGGCTCACGGCAGGCCGCGCTCAAGCTCTTCGCCGGCATCTTCCAGCGCAACGCGCAGGTGGTGGAGGACCTGCGCACGGCGAAGTTCGTGGAAGCCAAGGTGCGCGACGCGGTGCTGGCCACCGGAGCCTTGCCGAAGCTGTCCGTCATCGAGCGGCGCAAGGCTGAGGATGGCTTCGTGAAGTACCTCTTCAGCTCGCCGCTGGGCGGGCGCTTCGAAGCGGTGCGGATTCCGATCTTCGACACGAAGTACGTCGTCTGCATCAGCTCACAGGTGGGCTGCGCGCTGGCCTGCGACTTCTGCATGACTGGGAAGCTCGGCTTTCAGCGCAACCTGGAGAGCTGGGAGATCGTCGACCAGGTGCTGCAGGTGCGCGCCGAGGCGGACCGGCCGGTGCGCGGCGTCGTCTTCATGGGCATGGGCGAGCCGTTGCTCAACTACGCCAACGCGACGAAGGCGGCGCGGGTGCTCTGCCACCCGGCGGGCCTGTCGATTTCGGGCGACGCCATCACGTTCTCGACGGCGGGGTGGGTGCCGGGCATCAAGAAGTACATCGCCGACGACTTGCCGTACCGCCTCGCGTTCTCCCTGACGTCGGCCATTCCCGAAAAGCGCGCGCAGGTGCTGCCCATCGAGCGGACGTATCCCTTGCCTCAGCTGGTCGAACAGATCCGCGCGTACGCCACGCACACGCGCAAGCGGGCGATGCTGGCCTACGTGATGATCTCCGGCTTCAACGTGGGCCGCGAAGACGCGCTGGCGCTCCAGGACACCTTCGCGGGCATTCCCATCAAGGTGGACCTCATCGACGTGACGGACCCGACGGGGAAGTACCAGCCGCCGTCCGCCGAGGAGTTGGCGAACTTTCGCAACGAGCTGCAGGTGCTCAAGGCGCCGATCGCGCGGCGCTACTCCGGCGGCAAGGACATCGGCGCGGCCTGCGGCACGCTCGAAGCGTCGCAGCGGGGTGGGGTGGTGCTGGAAGCGGCGCCGGGCTGAGGGATTTCCGCCGCCTCACGTGCCGTCGCTGTGCCAGGCTCCGCCGCTTCGTTTCGGAGGCCTCCTGGGAGAACACATGACCTGCGTCGTCGGACTCGTCGAGAAGGACACCGTGCACATGGGCGTGGACGCCGCCGCCGTTCAGGGGTGGACCCGTCGCACCAGCAAGTCCACCAAGGTCTTCAAGCGCGGGCCCTTCCTCATCGGCTTCACCACCAGCTTTCGCATGGGGCAGCTGCTCGAGCACCACCTCACCGTCCCGCCCAAGAAGGACGACGAAGACGACGTCGCGTACTTGGTGACGACCTTCGTCGAGCGCGTGCGCACGCTGCTCAAGGACAAGGGCTTCACGAAGATCGAGCAGAACAACGAGAAGGGCGGGCAGTTCTTGGTCGGCTACCGCGGCCGGCTCTACACGGTGGAGTCGGACTTCCAGCTCAACGAGACACACGAGCCGTACCAGGCCGTCGGCAGCGGGGCTGACTTCGCGCTGGGGGCGATGATGGCGCTCGACGCGCTGCCGCCGGCCAAGCGCCTCAAGCGCGCGCTCCAGGTCGCCGCGCACTTCAACATGGGCGTGGCGCCGCCGTTCACCTTCATGAGCATGTCGGCGGCGGAGTCGAAGAAGGCCAACGCCGCGCTCGCACCGCCCCCGGCCCAGCCTGCGAAGGCTTCCCCCGCGCCACCGAAGGCCCCGGTCGCGGCGCCGCCGGGCTGACGACGACCCAAACGTGCGCGACGAAGCAGAACGCCTATCGCTCTGAAAGTGGCCAGGGCGTGAGCGCTCCAACGCGTCGCCCCTGCTCGGCGTGGGCACCGAGCGCAGGCATCGCGGAGTCGAATGCGAGCTCGAGCGTGCGCACGCACGGCGGCGGAAGGCGGGAAGACTCGACCCGCGCAGCCCAGTCACGCCGACTCGCTCGTCAGCTTCACCAGCCGCGCGCTCTCGGCCCACAGCCGCTCCGCCAGCGCGTCATCGAGCGCGAGCGCGGACGCCCGCTTGGCCCGGTTCTTCTCGAAGTACAGGCCGGTCTGCGTGCCCACGGCCTCGCCCGTCGCGAGGAAGGTGATGGTCTTCGCGCCTTCTTCGGCGGAGATCATGAACAGGCGCTTCCACGCGTTGAGCAGCGGCTGCGTCCAGCGCGGACCTCCGCTCCAGATGTTGGTGGCGACGACGCCCGGGTGCAGCGTGTTGGCGGTGACGCCGGTGCCGCGCAGGCGCTGCGCCAGGCTGCGGGTGAAGAGCACGTTGGCCAGCTTCGACCGCGCGTACGCCTTGAGGATGAAGTAGCCGCGCTCGTACGACAGGTCGTCGAAGTCGAGCGCGCCGCGGTAGTGGGCCACCGACGCGACGTTGACGATGCGGGCCGGGGCGCTGGCCTTCAGGCGCTCGAGCAGCAGGTTGGTCAGCAGGAAGCTACCGAGGTGGTTGACCGCGAACGTCGCTTCGACGCCGTCTTCCGTCAGCGTGCGGCGTTCGAAGACCGCTCCCGCGTTGTTCACCAGCACGTCCACGCGAGGGCAGCGTTCGAGCACCGTCTGTGCCAGCGCGCGCACCGAGGCCTGCCGGGAGAAATCGCACAGGTGTGGCTCGACCACGCCGGCGGATCCGGCCTTGGCTTGCACGTACTCGACGGAGGACTGGGTGCGCTGCGCGTCGCGCCCCACCAGCAGCACGCGATGGCCTTCCCGGGCGAAGGTGACGCAGGCCTCCAGGCCGATGCCGTTGGTCGCGCCCGTGACGACGATGGTCTTCATGGCGAGCGCTGCTAGCCGCTCAGTGAGGCGAGCGCACGCGTCGCGGAGTCGGCGTGTCGCCTCTTCGAAGTGTCACAGCCTGGCCGTTCCCGCCTATGTCGCACGTTCAAACTCTCATGGAGGAAGTCATGAACCGACGTGAAGCGATGATGACGGTGGGCGGCGTGGTGGCGGCGCTGTCGACGACGGCGCTGGCTCAGGGCAAGGGCCCGGCTCCCAAAGCGGCGGACAAGGCCGGCGACAAGGCCGCCGACAAAGCGTCGGACAAAGCGGCCGACAAGCCCCAGGTGAACACCGCCCTCATCGACGCCGCGGAGCACTGCCTGCGCACCGGCAAGGACTGCCTGGACCACTGCGTGCGCACCTTGTCCACCGGCGACAAGTCCATGGCCGAGTGCGCCGCGACGGTGCGCGCCATGCTGCCGGTCTGCGCGGCCCTGGCCGACCTCGCGCGCCTCAACAGCCCGCACCTCAAGGCCTACGCCGCGCTCTGCGCGAAGATCTGCCGCGACTGCGAAGCGAGCTGCAAGAAGCACTCGAACCACCACGCCGAATGCAAGGCGTGCATGGAGAGCTGCCAGAAGTGCGCGACGGAGTGTGAGAAGGCCGCGGCGTAACGTCGGCGACGGCGGCGCGCGAAACCTCCGGTGAAGCCCCTCGAGGCGGAGCTGCTCTTCGGCGGCGCGCTCTACCGGCGCGTCGTGCTCGAACGCATGGCGCAGGCGCGGGAGTCCGTCCTCATCGCTACCGCCAACGTGAAGGCCATGCTGGTCGAGCTCGAGACCGGCCGGTTTCGGCCCGTCGTGGACCTGTTCGCGCAGCTGGCCAAGCGGGGCGTCACCGTCCGGCTGCTGCACGCGGAACTCCCCAGCCGACCCTTTCGCGCTGCGTTCGACCGGCAGCAACGCCTGGTGCGAGGTGGGCTCGAGCTCAAGCTCTGCCCGCGCGTCCACTTCAAGGCCGTGCTCGTCGACGGCGCTTGGCTCTACGTGGGCAGCGCCAACCTGACCGGCGCGGGCCTGGGCGCCAAGGGCGACGACGTGCGCAACTTCGAGCTGGGCCTCGTCACCGAAGACTTCGACGCCATCGACCAGGTGTCGTCGCTCTACGACGCGGTGTGGAGCGGCGCGTCGTGTCGGACCTGCAAGCTCCACCGTGTCTGCCCGGACCCGATTGGTCCCGGGCCGCAGAGGGTGAAGGGCCGCAAGGCCGACGGCGGTGTCGTGCTGGGTCGCGCGAAGCGCTTTGGTCGCTGACGGGCGGCTTGTTCCCGCAAAGCCGAAGCCGCGGCCATTGGGCGCTGTCTGTCTCTCGAGACACACCCCCGCGGTAACCGTCGCAGCCGAAGTTCGGTGAGCGTTCCAGGCACTGAGCCGGTGGGCGTCGCAGGCGCGACGTCACGACAACCCCGGCATGTCTGGCACCGTTTCCCTTCCTGGCGTCTCCGCGCGCCCTCGCAGCGCCGTCAGTGGCCCTGCGGCCATGGCCCTCACACCCAACGTCGGCCCACCGGCAGACCGGTTCGAAGGTCGCGTGCGCGGGCCACTGGTGAACCTCAAGGACCCACCGCTGGCTCGGGGGACGCGCGAAGAGCTCGGTGACGTCGTCCGCTACCAGCGGCTGAGAGGCGCGCTCTACGTCGACGGGCCGTCTTTCGACGACGTGCAGCAAGGGGGGCTCGGCGACTGCTATTTCCTCGCGTCCCTCGTCGCCGTCGCGCACTTGGATCCCAAGCACGTCCGCGACGCCATCACCGACCACGGTGACGGGACGTACACCGTGCGTTTCTTCGCCAAGTCGAAGGACGGGCCGTCTGCCGTGCACGTCACGGTGGACGGTGAGCTGCCGTTCAACTCCGAGACGAAGGCCCTGGAGTACGGCAGCGCGCGGCATCGCGGGGAGCTGTGGGTCGGAGTCATCGAGAAGGCGTTCGCGCAGTGGAAAGGCACGTACACTCGCCTCGACCAGGGAGGCTGGGCCGACGAGCCGCTCTACGCGCTGACCGGCCAGGAGAGCGTGTGGGTCGAGCGCCTGCAGGCCGAGAAGTCCGCGTACCTGTGGAAGCAGCTGCGCGCCGCGACGAAGGACGGGCGCCCCATGGTGACGGGGACCTTCGACCAGAGTCGGAAGAAGACGGCCCCCTCGCGGGAGTACGAGGACCTGGGCCTCCAGCCGGGCCACGCCTACGCGCTGCTGGAGGCGTTCGAGTCCGGTGGCCAGCGCTTCGTGCGGCTGCGCGATCCCCACGGGACGGCGGAGTACGGCCACGGCAAGCGGGACGGCGCGCTCGACGGCCAGTTCGTCATTCCGTTCGAAGAGTGGCTGCGCACGTTCGAAGACCTCTACGTCGCTTAAGGGCTAAGACCCGGCGGTGCATGCCTTCCTTGCGCTTGGCGACCGACGACGAGAAGCGCAGCCGCGACGCGCTCACCTGGCCCGAGTGGGGCCAGCGATTGACGCAGCCGCAGTTCCTCATGCGCGAGGCGCAGCTGCGCGCGCACCCCTTCAGCGCCGCCGGCATGCGCACGTGGTTGTGGTGTGAAGGCCCATCCGTGCTGGCGTCGTGCGAGACGTTCGCGTGTCGCGCGCGCCTGGGTGCACGTGAAGGCCACGCGCAGGCCGTCGCGTCCGTCTTCACGGAGGTTTCGTCGCGTCGGCGCGGCTACGCCACCGCCTTGCTCGACGCCGTCACGGAGGTGGTGGAGGCCGAGTCCGGCCACCTCGCGACGGTGCTCTTCTCGGACGTGGGCGAGCGGCAGTACGCGCGCAGCGGCTTTGCGAGCGTGCCAGGCGTCGACTGCGTCCTCGCCCCGAGCGCCACGGTGCCCAGCGGCGTGCGCTGGCTCGACGCGCATGTCGACGCACCCTGGCCGGCGCTGAGCGAAGCCAGGTTGTGCCTGGCCCCGACCGCCTCGCAGCTCGACTGGCACGCCGAGCGCGAGCGCTTCTATCGACGCTGCTGGAGCCGGGCTCCGTTGGTGGCGCGCGGGGCGGTATTCGAAGGCTCGTCGCTCCAGTGGGCGGCCTTCGACAAGGCCGACGAGCTGGTGCTCCTGTGGCTTCACGCAGAGGCCGAGGCCCACGTGCCGCCGCTCCTCGAAGCTGCACGTTGGGTCGCCTGGCAGGCGGGCCTGAAGGCCGTCCGTGCGTGGACGCTCCCCGGCAGCGGCTCGCTCGCTGGCGCCACCGTCGAGGAACGCAGCGGGAGCCTGGCCATGGTCCGCCCGGCGTGCCGGTGGGATCAGGTCCAGCGCGGCCTGTGGGTGTGAGGGGGCGTGGCGACGGGCGAAGCGAGTCGGTCGCCCTTCGTGCCTCTCCCACGCTCGAACGGCGCGAGGTGGAGCAGCAGCGACGTCGCGCCGAGCGCGCCGAACGCCCGAAGCACGTCACGCGCGACACCTGGTGACAACGCGCGCAGGCTGGTGATGACGAGCTGCGTGCGTGCGCGTCGGGCTGCTTCACGCGCCGTCCCTCGGTCGATGAGCTCTTCGACGAGCAGCGGGCGGTCCCGCGGGGCCTGGGCGAGGGCCGTGTCCGCGAACACCCCACGCCGAGGGTCGACGAGCGCGTCGGCGCTTCGACGCAGCGCCCCAAGCTGTGACGCGAGCACCCACGGCTTGGCCACGAGCAGTCTGCGCAGCGCCACGAACCCCAGCTCGCGCAGGGCCGTGCTCTGGCCGGTCAACACGATGAGGGCGGGGCCCATACGGCGGCGGTCAACGCGGCCGCCCCGGTGCTATTCCCCAGCCGGTGAAGGCAGCGTCGTTCCGCACCCCGTTGGCCGTGAGAAGGACGACGTCCAGGTTCGCGGTGTGGGTCCTCGGGTGCGTCGTGCTCGGCTGCTCGCCTGGGCTCGGCCCTGACGCTGGCGGGCTCCTCGCTGACGCCGGGCTGGCGGTCGACGCAGGCGCGGACGCCGGGCGGCTGGACGCGGGCGGAGGACTCGACGGCGGCGCGCTCGACGCAGGCGCGGCCGATGCCGGGTGTGTCGGCGAGGGGAACTTGGTCCTCAACGGCGAGTTCGACTGTGTGCAGGGGCCCCTCGTGGGGTGGCGCGCGTCGGTCGGCGAGCTCCGCGCGAGCGAGGACGACGGTGGCTGGTTCGCACGGCTCGACGTCGTCGACGCGGGCGCGCAGCTGCTCCAAGCCGGCCCTTTCGTGCGCGAGGCTGGTGCCGGCTCGTTCTGCGTCTCCGTGCGCGTCCGCGGGACCGTGCCGTACGCACAGCTGCTGGTGCTCAAGTCGATGACGGCGGTGGCGTTCTCCGCGCCGGTGACGGCCGACTGGACTGACGTGCCGCTCATGCCGTTGAAGGTCGACAACGACTTCGAACCGTCGCTCACCGTCGCCGTGCAGGCCGCCGTGCGCCGCATCGACGGCAACGACGCGCGGCCAGGCCAGGTGCTGGACGTGGACCGCGTCGTGGCCTTCCGTTCGACGGACGGTGGCTGCGGGCGGTGACGTCCACGGGGCCTTGCCTTGAAGACGCGCGGGAGCGAAGCGCAGATGGCTCGGAGCTCGCGCGCCCTCTGGGGTTCAGCCCTTCCTCGAGAGCCTGCTGTGCGAGGACCGCGGCGTTCGTGAGGACTCCCGCGCCCCGAGGGCCGGGCCGGCGCGACAGGCCGCGGCGAGCGGGTACACTCGCCGCATGTTCGGGTTCGGCAAGAAGCAGGGCGGCGCGGCGGTGCCTGGGGGCACGCCGGACGGGTGGCAGGTGACGGACTTGGGAGCGCTGGGCACCGGCGGCATGGCGCTCGTGCACAAGGTCCGCGACGAGCACTTGGGTCGCGAGGTGGCGTTCAAGGCGCTGCGACCGGAGTTGGCCGAGGCGCCGGACGCCATCAACCGCTTCGTCGAGGAAGCCCGCATCACCGCCCAGCTCGAGCACCCGAACGTGCCGCCGGTGTACGCGGCCGCCAGCGGTCAGAAGCGCAGCGCCTGCTTCACCATGAAGCTGCTCGACGGCCAGACGCTGCAGCAGGTGCTGGCCCAGAACGAGAAGGAAGGCGTCGACGGGCTGGCGGCGGCGCTCGACGTCATTCTGCGCGTGTGTGACGCGCTGGCCTACGCCCACTCGCGCGGCGTGCTGCACCTCGACGTGAAGCCCGCGAACGTCATGGTCGGGTCCTTCGGCCAGGTGTACCTGGTGGACTGGGGCCTCGCGCAGCGCCTGGCCGATCTGCAGCGCGCGCCGAAGACGCGGACGAGCCCCAACGGGACGCCGGCGTACATGCCTCCGGAGCAGGCGCTCGGGGAGCTGTGGCGGCTCGACGAGCGCAGCGACGTCTTCGCCGTCGGCGGCATGCTGTACCGCGTGCTGACGGGGCGAGCGCCGTTCGGTGGGGCCACGTACGAGGCGACGCTGGCCGCGGCGCAGCAGGGCGTCGTCGAGCCGCCCAAGGTCCCTTCGCGTGGCGTCAGCGCGCTGCCGCGGCGCCTGGTGGCCATCACCCTCAAGGCGTTGGCCGCGGACCCCGCACAGCGGTACCCGTCGGTGAACGCGCTCAAGGGGGACCTCGAAGCCTTCGTGCGCGGTGTCACCCAGCTGCCGCAGGAGCGCTTCGCCGCGGGCCAGCCGATCGTCCGCGAAGGTGAGCCGGGGGAGTGTGCGTACGTCGTGCTCGCGGGCCAGTGTCAGGCCACGCGGCTGGCCGGCGGTCGGCAGGAAGTCCTCCGCACGCTGGGGCAAGGGGAGATGTTCGGGGAGACGGCCATCTTCGCGCGGGCGCCGCGCTCGGCGACGGTGACGGCGGTGACGGACGTCGTGGTGGCGAAGGTCGATCGCGCGACGCTCGAGGAGCAGCTCGAGCGCAACGCGCTCATGGCGCTGGCGATTCGCACCGTGGCGGCGCGGTTCCTCGAACTCGACGCCAAGCGGTCGGAGCTGGTCGGCACGCGCCGGCTCGACGACGCCGTGCTCGCCGTGCACCGCGCGCTGGCCCGCGAAGGGCAGGGCGGGCAGCTGGCCTGGGCGGTGGTGGAGCAGCTCGCCACCGAGGCTGGCGTGCCGACGGCGGCGCTGGAGGCGCGGCTCGGGCAGCTCGAGCTGGTGCGCGCCGGAGCCGTGCTGACGTTTCGGCCCCGCTGAGCGGGGCGGCACCGCCGTGGGTCAGTTGAAGAAGTCCGAGTACAGCGTCGTCAGCCGCGAGTCCTTGGCGAGGCTGTCCGGCGTGATGAGGGTCTCGCTGAGCGACACGCCGAGCTGCCGCGCTCGCGCCTTGTCGGCCGCGGTGAGGTTGAGCGAGCCCAGCGACTCCACCTTGCCGACCGTCAGGCCCGCCGCCGCGTAGGCCTTCATCACCAGCTCCGAGCAGTAGATCTTGTCGTCGTCCCAGCGGTAGCGAATGTCGTACGGCCGGCCGACGAAGGTGTTGGCCTTGGCCACGATGCGGCGGGCCGCGTCGTCGCTGAGGCCCGGCATGCGCCGCACTTCGATCTTCCCGCCGCGGCCCTGAGCCTTCCACTGCTCGAAGGGAATGCGCCGCACCGGCTGCACCGCTTCGATGACGTACGGTCGGCCGTTCACCATCTCCACCACGCCGACGTGCGAGAAGTTGCTGTTGCTCGCGTTGGCGATCGCATCGGACAGGCCGGACTGGCTGCGCTGCAGCACCACGTCGCCGCTCTTGAGCTGGGGGATTCGGCCGGGCTGCGAAGGCTCCACTGGCCGCAGCGGATCGACGGCAGGCGGCCGGTCCACGCCCGCCCACTGCTTGAACAGCTCCACCGTGCGCGGCCCGACGATGCCGTCGGCCATGGCGCCTTGCTCACGCTGGAATTCCTTCACCGCCGCGGTGAGCTTGGGGCCGAAGCGCCCGTCGACCGTCAGCGCCGGCTGGCCCTTGGACGAAAGCCACAGGTTCATCGCCTGCTGCACGTACCGCACGCGCACGTCCGTCGAGCCTTCCTGGAGCTTGCCCGTCCACGCCGGCATCGACGCCGCCAAGTCTGCGGCTGCGGTGTTCGTGCTGCGCGCGGTGAAGCCAAACGTGCTGCGCAGGGCCTGGGTGAAGGTCGTCATGAGGGGCACCGTGAGGGCAAGAAGGGGAACTGACGGGGTTATCGCCAGCGGCCCTGGGCGTTGTTTGCGACGGTTGGGGCAGGTGCGTTGACAGCCTGGCCGCGACTCGGACAGGCGTGCGAGGGCCTCGACGCGCGGCGCTGTTCTCGGTCTTCGAGAAGTGCTGCGTTTTTCAGCGGTTGTCGGTCGGGGCCTTCACGGGTTGGCCGCGAGCGACATAACGGAATCCCCGGCTGGGTGTCCTCGTGGCGATGGTGTCCGCCGGACTCTCCGCGCACATCCGCTCGAAACACGGGGAGTTCCGAAGCCTCTGGCAGGCCGGTTCACCCGAAGCGAGCTGGGTCGGCGTGCACTTGGAGGCCGGCAGATCCGGAAAGGCCGCGGGCCACCCGGTGAGCGACGCAGAGAAGAGGAGCCCGCCGAAGACCAGGCCCAGGACGCTCGCGTTGATCAGCAAGCGTGGCGGTGACGCCATGAGGCTGACCACACAGCCGAGGCTCGCCCCCGCCAGCGCCCACCAAAGCGGCCCCGCGAACCGGAGGTCCGGCAGCAGGACCCACCACGCGACAAGCCCCACGCCACAGGCCGCGACCGCCGCCCGCAGCGGAGGCGGCGTTTGACCCCAGCGACGTCTCACCGACACCACCGTCAGACTCGCGAGGCCCATCAACAGAGGAATGAGGAAGCCGCGGTTGTCGAGCCACTGCACTTCGAGCCAGCGCGCGACCCAGCCGACGGAGCGCACCTCGTCCGCGGAGTGCCCAGGCCACCGCGCGAACGCCCAGGCCCATTCTTGAAGGCCCTGCGCCGTCTGGCTTGGGACCGCCCAGTCGACCGGGAGTCGGAGCGCCGCGGGGTACAGGACGTAGCCGCTGAGCACGACACCGTGCGCGAGCCAGGGCAGGAGGCTCGCCGCGGCGAGTCCGAGCGCGCCGAGGAACTGCCGCGGTTGGCGCCGTTTCGCGTGACTCAGCTCGATCAACCCAGCGGCCAGGAGGGCCGGCGCCGAGGTGAGCTTGAGGCTGAATAGACCGGCGTAGAGCACGCCGGACACGCGCCAACTCGTCTGCGGTCCCACGAATGCCCGCGCGAGGGCATAGGTCCCCGCTGCCAGCGTTGCCACGTCGGCGGTCGGCCCTGACAGGTGAGTGAAGAGCGGTGTGTCGATCAGACTCGCCGCCAGTACGGCGGTGAAGATGAAGCCGCCCGTCTTCGCGGGATTGGCTTGGCCACGCAGGAGTGTGAGCAGGGCGTTCACCGCAGGCGGCATCGCCGCGACGACCAGCAGCCCATTGGCCAGGTGCCATCCTCGATCGGCGAACGGCCCGATCCCGAAAGCAGCCGGCAAAACGAAGTAGGCGTGGTTGAAGCACGCATACGGGTTGAGATTGCCGAGGCCTGGCACCACGGGTGCGGCGGCGTACCAGCGCACCGTCTGCACGTGGTACAGCCCAGCGTCCGGCGAGGACACCGGAGCCAGACAGTGCCCGGCGAGCCACACCGCGAAGGCCACGAGCAGCAACTCGTCGGCGCCCAGTGAGACCCCGGCGTGGCGCGTGCGGACCCAGCCGAACACGCTCACCGCCACGGGCACGTACCAAAACGAGGCCGCCAGCGGGAACACCAGGTGCCACGTGTTGCCGAAGAACAGCAGCAACGAGACGCCCACCCAGAACTGCTCGAGCCGCGACGTCGGACCGCCGCTCGTCGAACCGACGAACGCGGCCCCGACGCCCGTGAGTACGCCCCCCAGCACCACCCACGCGAGGAGCACGCTCAGGACGGGGTGCACGCTCAACCCCAAGCCCCGCGCTCCTCGAAGGCCGCCGCCGCCCGGCCCCTCAGTTGATGCCCCCTGAGCACACGCACGTCGACGAATTGCAGCTCGTCCCCGCCGCGCAGCCGCCGCAGTCCGGCTTGCACACGCAGGCGCAGCTGTTCGCGTCGGCCTGGTACGTGCTCCCGCAGTTGAGCGCGGCAGTGTCACACACGCAGCCGCACACCCCGCCGCCATTCTGGAAGCGGTAGCCGGCCGCGCAGGTGGCCGACTGCACGCACTCGCAGCCGCAAGACGTCGTGTTGCAGCGCTGGAACGACGTGCAGCGCCCACCACAGTCCGGCGTGCAGACGTACGCGCAGACGGACGGCGTCGTGTTGCAGGTGAAGCCCGGGCCTGGGCTGGTGCTGCCGCAGTTGCTGGGGCACTCGCAGACGTTGCTGGCCACGTTGCACGCGAGGCTGCCTCGGCAGAAGTCCGGCTGCGTCGCGTCGAAGAACGGATCCGTCGCGCAGGGCGGCGCGCTCCCGCCGGGGTTGGGCGAGGTGTCGATCCAATACCGGTAGGACACCGCCGCGCTGGCGCCGGGCGCCGGCCGACAGTCGCCGAAGAAGGAAATGGTGCGGCTGGCGCCCGACACGTCGAAGCCGTTCACCGTGCTGCGCGGCACGTCGGTGTTGTTGCACGGCCCCACCGTGCGCTCGACGGCGACCTTCACGCTGGCGCCAATCGGAGGCCGGCTCAGCTGGTGCCCCGCCGCGGCGATCGTGCTGTCGACGATGGCCGTCATCGTCGCGGCGATGGACGCCGCGTTGTTGATCGCGCCGCGCACGCCGCCCGTCGCGGTGATGACCTGGGGAATGCGCTGCGGGTTGGCCTGGTACTCGTTGTTACACCGCAGGCCCACCGGACAGATGATGCCGTGCATGACGATGCGCCGATTGTGCGGGTTGCGGTCCACCTGCGCCGTCGTCCCGGTGTCCATGAAGTAGCGCACGAAGTTCTGCGCGCTCTCGTACGGCGTCCCCGTGACGCTGTAGCTGCTGCTCTGGTCGTCCGCGTCACCCACCCCAATGACGACCAGGTCCGCGTCGGCCCGCACGCGGTTGGCTTGAGGCGTGAGCGTTCCGGGCGCCAGCGCGTCCAGCGCCTTGCGCGCCGCGCCGAGAATCGCCTCTCGTGGGTTGTTCTGGTTGCCGCCCGCCCCAATCCAACACCCCCCGTTGTGCCCGCCCGTCGCGTTGCAGGTCGGCGCCGGCGTACAGGCCCCGCCGCCGCAGGTCACCTGCGTGCACACGTTGCTCGTGTTGCAGTTGCTGTTGGTCGTCAGCCACGCGCGGAACTGGTTCACGTTGCGCGTGAAGCCCCGGACGATGCCGCGGTTGCCGCCTCCGGCGACGGGCTCTTGGTACTGCGTCGTCACCAAGGCAATCCGCCAGTCCAGGGTGCTGTTGCTCAGCGCCGCCGACGTCGCCGACGCCACGTTGGCCAGCGCCTGCTGCGAAGCGCCCATCGACGCCGAGTCGTCCACCGAGAAGAGGAAGTCCACCTTCCCCGCGTTGGGGACGAACGTCTCACACTGCGTCGCGTTGCTGTCCGCGAACTGCGCCAGCCCCGAGCCGCCGGCCACGTCGGACATGACGAAGCGAGACGGGCCTGCGAACCGAGCCGCGGGCGTCAGCGCCGCCACGACGACCGTGAAGTTCTCCACGCCGCCGTCGGCCAGGCGACCTGGCCTTCGCACGTACTCCACCTGCAGCTTGAAGGGCCCGGTGTCCGTCGCGTTGCCCATGAGCGCCCCGGCGCCGCTGCCGATGAGGGCCACCGCCAGCGCGTTGGCGCGGCTCTTCACGTCCGTCGTGCCCGCCATGTCGTAGAGGCCTTGCAGCGCCGCCAGGCCGTCCCAGGTGGTGAACGGCTGCGTCGTCGGGTTGGTCAGCGCGCCGACGCCATTCATCTGAGGGAACAGCGCCGCTTCGTCCGCCGTGACGTTGGCCGCGGGGCTGGCGCGCCGAAACGCGACGAAGGCCACCTGGTTCGTCGGGTCGAAGCCCATGAGGCCGCGCGCCGTGCCGCCCACCTGCACCGTCGAGAGCTCGGTGAAGCTCGCCGGCAGCCCCAGCCGCAGGTCCGGTCCGTTGTCCGCCTGGAAGACGACGGGCTTGAGGCCCTGCGTCGTGCACACGTGCCCCGCGGGTGACGTGCCGCCGTCCGGCAGCCGGGTCGACGTCGCGTCGTTGGGGTTGAGCTCACCCTGGTCGACTCGACCGTTGCCGTTGACGTCCTCGGCGCCGTCGTCGATTCCGTCGCCGTCGCTGTCGCGCGCGGTGGGGTTGGTGGTGCTCGCCGGGTCCGCATCGACTGGCACGCTGGTGCACGTCGTCGCGTCGGCGAGCCGGGCCGTGGTGACGCCTCGCTCCACTCCGTCGCTCAGCCCGTCTGCGTCGCTGTCCCGGCGCGTCGGGTCCGTCTCGCCCACGTCCACCGTGCCGTTCGCGTTGAGGTCTTCGCCCATGACCTGCCCCATGGCCGGCCCGTCAGCCAGCCCGTCGCAGTCCGAGTCGCGGCGCACGGGGCTCGTCTCGCCGCCGTCCTGCACGCCGTTGTGGTTCCGGTCTTCGAGCCCGTCGGCCAAGCCGTCTTGGTCCGTGTCTGCGGCGTTGGGGTTCGTCTCGCCCGGGTCCACCATGCCGTTGCCGTTCTTGTCTTCGACGCGGTCGAGCAGCCCGTCCATGTCGGTGTCCGTGCCGGTGGGCTGGCCGCAGTCTCCGCCCATGCGCGGGTTCGACTCGCCGGCCTCGACGGTGCCGTTCTGGTTCACGTCTTCGGCGCCGTCGGCGCAGCCGTCGCCGTCGGTGTCTCGGCGCGTGGGGTCCGTCATGGTGACGGTCCGCTCGACGCCGTCGGCGATGAGGTCCTGGTCGCTGTCTCGCTGGCGCGGGTTCGTCTCGCCGGAGTCCACCGTACCGTTCCGGTTGGCGTCTTCCGCGCCGTCGCTCAGGCCGTCGCCGTCGCTGTCGGCTTCCGACGGGTTCGTCTCTTGAGCGTCGACGCGGCCGTTGCGGTCGGCGTCTTCGGTCCCGTCGCTCAGCCCGTCGCCGTCGCTGTCCGCCGCGGTGGGGCTCGTGCGCGTCGCCGGGTCCGCGTCACCGGTGAAGCCGCAGCCCGCGGCGACGCTGGTGCTCCGGCCCAGCTCGACGCCGTCCTTCAGGCCGTCGCCGTCGGAGTCGGGGTTGGTGGGGCTGGTGCGCGCTCCGCCGGCGTAGGTGGTGGCCAGCTCTTCGGCGTCGTTGAGTCCGTCGCAGTCGGTGTCCTTCGTGGGGTTGGTCGGGTCCAGAGGGTCGACGCTGCCGCCGGTGCCGCCGCTCGCGCCGCCGCCCGCAGCGCCACCCGTGCCCGCGGTC
>JALHOS010000148.1 GCA_022842905.1 Myxococcaceae bacterium
CGGCACTGCGGGCTCCGGCGGCACTGCGGGCTCCGGCGGCACTGCGGGCTCCGGCGGCACTGCGGGCTCCGGCGGCACTGCGGGCTCCGGCGGCACTGCGGGCTCCGGCGGCACCGGAGGCGCTCAGCAACCGCCCACCGCCACGGGCGCCTCTCTGACGCTCCTCGAAGACACGCCGACGCCGATCGTCCTCACAGGCTCGGATCCCAACGGCGATCCCCTCACCTTCACCGTCGCGATGCAGCCGTCGCACGGGACCCTGTCCGGCACCCCACCGACCCTCACGTACACGCCAGCCCAGGACTACTCGGGCGCCGACAGCTTCACGTTCACCGTCAACGACGGCCAAGTGACGTCGGCACCGGCGACGATCAGCATCACCGTCGACCCCGTCAACGACTCGCCCACCGCGACGCCGCAGATGCTCTCCGTGCAGGAAGACGGCACGCTGCTCATCACCCTCTCCGGCACGGACGTCGACTCGCCGGCGCTCACCTTCAACGTGCTCACGCCGCCGAACAACGGCACCCTGACGGGCACCGCGCCGGCCCTCACCTTCCGACCGACGGCCAACTTCCATGGCAGCACGAGCCTGACCTTCACGGCGACGGACGGCCTGGCGACCTCCCTCCCGGCCACGGTGACCATCACCGTGACGCCGGTGAACGACGCGCCGCTCGCTCAGCCGCAGACGCTGGGCACGCCCGAGGACACGCCGCGCAGTGTCTTCCTGGCTGGCTTCGACGCCGACGGCGACATGCTCACCTTCACCGTGCTGACGCAGCCCATGAACGGCACGCTGTCGGGGACGGTGCCGACCCTCACCTTCACGCCGGCGGCCAACTTCAACGGCTCGACGAGCTTCACCTTCAAGGTGAGCGACGGGACCGTCGACTCCGCGCCGGCCACCATCACCCTCAACGTCAGCGCGGTGAACGACGCGCCCGTCGCGACGCCGCAGAGCCTCTCGACCGCTGAAGACACCGCGCTGAGCGTGACGCTGAGCGGCTCCGACGCGGAAGGCGCGTCGCTGACCTTCACCATCGACACCCCGCCCGCAGACGGCACGCTGACGGGGACACCGCCGGCCCTGACCTTCACCCCGGCCAGCAACTTCGCGGGCAGCACCAGCTTCACGTTCGTCGTCTCGGACGGAACGCAGCCGTCGGCGCCGGCGACCGTGACCATCACCGTCACGCCCGTCAACGACCCGCCGGTGGCGACCCCAGCGTCCGTCACCACGGACGAAGACACCGCGCTGCCGATTACCGTGGCCGGGACCGACCCGGAGGGCAGCCCGCTGACCTTCACCATCGTCACCCCGCCGGCCAACGGTGCGCTGACGGGGACGCCGCCCACCGTCACCTTCACCCCCGCCGCGAACTTCGCGGGCTCCACGTCGTTCACCTTCCGAGCCAATGACGGAGCGCTCGACTCGGCGGTCGCCACGGTGTCCATCACCGTCACGCCGGTCAACGACCCGCCGACGGCGTCCGCTCAGAACGTGAATCTGGCGGAGGACATCCCGACGCCCATCACCCTGAGCGGCAGCGACCCCGAGGGCAGCGCGCTGAGCTACGCGATCGTCTCCCCGCCGAGCAGCGGCTCGCTGACCGGAACGCCGCCCACCGTCACGTACACGCCCCCGCTCAACTTCGTCGGCTCGGCGACCTTCACGTTCCGAGTGAACGACGGCACGGTCAACTCGGCGCCCGCCACCGTCACGCTCAACGTCACCGCGGTCAACGACCCGCCCACCGCCACGCCGCAGACCGTGTCCGTCGCGAGGAACTCGATGAACACCGTCATCACCTTGAGCGGCAGCGACGTCGAAGGCTCGGCCCTGACCTACGCCATCGCTTCCCCGCCGAGCCACGGCACCCTCTCGGGCACGGGAGCGACGCGCACGTACACGCCGACGCCGGGCTACGCGGGCCCCGACACCTTCACCTTCACGACGAACGACGGCCAGCTCACGTCCACCGCCGCGGCGGTTTCCATCACCGTGACGTCGCAGGCGCCGACGCTGAGCAACGTGCCGACGACCTTTGCCTGCGAGCCGACGACGGCGTTGACCTTCGTCGCCACCGGGGCGGACCCCGAGAGCGACCCGCTGACCTTCGGCCACGACGCCACCAACAGCACCTGCGTGGGCGTGGGCGTCGCCACCAACGGCGCGTTGACCGGCAGCTGCCCGAACACCGGCACCGCCTGCACCGTCCGCGTGACGGTGAGCGACGGGCTTTCGACGGTGGCCGCGAACGTGACGATTCAGGCGAACACCCGCTACGTGACACCGCTGGGCGCAGGCACGAGGGACGGGACTTCGTGGGCGAACGCCGCGGCGGGCAACACCACCCAGGCCATCACCCAAGCGTCCACCGCGCTGGGCGCCATTCCCGGACACCTGTGGATCGCCGCGGGCACCTACCGGCTGCCGCCGGTCCCCACTTCGAACACGCCGTCGATCACCCTCCAGAACAACCAGCGCGTCTTCGGCGGCTTCGCGGGGGGCGAGACGACGTTCGCCCAGCGACCCAACCCGCTGCTGGTCACGGAGTTCGACGGCGACGTCAACACCAACGGCATGTTCGACGTCGGCGACACCTCCATCGTCTTCCGCGTCGGGAACAACAACATCATCGACGGGGTGGAGATCACCCGCGTGCTGCTGCGGCCGACAGGCAGCGGCAACGGCGCGGTGTTCTGCTCTGGGGCGAACGCCAGCACGCTGCGGAACATGCGCTTCCGCGGGAACCTCGGGGCGAACGCCACGGTGGTCGCCACCAGCACCTGCGCGCTCACGGTCGAGAACAGCGAGTTCCTGTGGAACCAGCACAACGCGACGTCGGATCGCGGCGCGGCGCTGCGGGCCGAGTCGAACTCGAGCATCACCGTGAGGCGGTCGAGCTTCATCGACAACGCAGCCACCGCCGCCGCAGCCGGCGTCGCTACGACGCAGCTGGGGACCCTCACCTTCGAAGACTGTCTGTTCCTGGGGAACTCGTCGGTCCAGGGTGGCGCGACGCTCGACATGTCCGGCGGGACACTCAGCGTGCGGCGCTCGCTCTTCACGGCCAACCGAGGTGACGCGCTCTCGCCGGTGTCGGAAACGGCGATTCTCAACGTGACCGGAGGGAACGCCACGCTGCAGGGCTGCCGCTTCATCGACTCCTCCGCGGACGCGGGCGGCGGCTGCGTGTCCGGCTCGGCGATCTCCCTCAGCGGAACGGGCACCAGCACCCTGACCAACGTGCTGGTCCAGGGCGTGCGGGCCCCGGGGCGAGGGGGCGGCATCTCCAGCACCACCCAGACGGTCAGCCTCAACGACGTGACCGTCACCGGGGTGACCACCGCGACCAACTGCGCCTTCGGCGGCGGGGTGCTCGTCAGCTCGAGCACCGTCACCCTCACCAACGGCGCGCTGTACGGCAACTTCGAGAACACCACCCCGCGCGACCTGAAGCTCATCAGCGGGTCGGCGACCGCGACGTACACCTGCAGCGCGTCGATCGGCGCCGGGACAGGCAACGTCACGCTCACCAGCACGCCGTTCGAGACGGTGGCCAGCCGCGACACGTTCCTGCTGCCGGGTTCCACCTGCGTGAACGCCGGCTCCGACGCGGCGGCCACGTCGGCCTTCCTCGCCTACGGCCCGAGCTGGACCGCCTACACCACTCGCAAGGACGGGGCGCTGGACACCGGCACGGTGGACATGGGCTTCCACGCGGATCCAGTGACGCCGCGCATCGACACGTTCCTCTACTCGGGCGGCAGCGTGCAGTGGGTCATCGGCGCGCAGTGGGCGGCCGATCGCTGCCGGGTCTACTTCCCCCACTCGCGTTCGTTCCAGAGCGTGAACGCCGCCAGCGGCACCGCGCCGGTCGTCGGAGCGCCCAGCGGCACCCGCGTCAGCCTCATCTGCAGCTCGAGCCAGGGGCCGGGGCTGGGGGCCGTCGCGCAGGCGGTGGTGCCGTAGTTGGCTGAAGGCCTTCGCGCGCTCTGTCGGAGCTCGGTGCAGCGGCTTTCGGGCCGCGCCGGGGCGCTGTCTCCCACCGGCCTCATGACCGGCCTCGAAGGTCGGCCGCTGGTGGCGCTCACGCCACGGGTCACGGCGTCGCTGCGCTCTTCCCGGAGCGCGCCGACACCGCGCGCTGGCTCGTGACGCGGGAGCCCCGAGGCCCGCCTAGAGCGCCGATCAGGTTAGCGGACCGAGTGAAGCCGAACAGTTGCGAGCATGGCGAGGCACGACGACGCGGAGCCTACCGAGGTAGGCGACCGAGGAGGAACGAAGCCAGGCGACGCAAATGGGCGACTTCACGACGGGAGGTAACCTGTTCGGCGCTCTAGTTCTGCACGCAGAGGCTGAAGAGGTTCAGCGCGCTGCTGCTCGCGTACGCACCGGTCATGCGCACCGTCGAGCCCACCGGGCAGCTCGGCAAGTTGAAGCCACCAGGGCCCAGGCAGCTCGAGCCGTTGCTCGGGCAGATCGCCGAGCCCCACGCCGAGCAGCCGGTGACGCTGAGGCCCGTGGCGATGTTGCAGGTCTGCTGAGCGCCGCCCCTCAGGGTGCCGGACACGTTGCCGCCGGAGAGCGTTCCCTGCACGCTCAGGTCGCCCACCACCGTGACGTCGTCCTGCAGCCGCAGCGCGCGGTTGGGTGAAGACCCGGTGCCGCTGAGGACGAGCGCGTTGGTGGAGCCACCGACGGCGGCGATGGTGTTGGCGGCCGAGGCGGCCAGCGACGCCCGCACCGGAGCCAGCGAGAGCTGCGGCGTCGTCACCGTGTCGCCGAAGGTGCCGGTGAGGCCCACGCTCATGCCGCCGTCCACGGCCACGTTGATGCTGCTCACCGCGCCGACCTTCCGCTGAATGAGGTCCACCACGCCCTGGAAGTTGGCGTTGACCTGATCCGCCAGCGCCGGGTCGTCCGCGCAGAAGGTCCGCAGCGGGGAAGGCAACGTCTGCGCGCAGCTGGGCATGCCCTGCGCCCAGCTGACGCCGACGGCGAGCAGCATCGCCGCCGCCGCGCCCAGCATGGCCACCCACCGCGCCCGCTTCGGCCGCGCCGCCAGCGCCTGAGCGTCGCGCAGCCCCGCCACGTACGCGCTGCGCCAGCCGTCGATCTCGGCCGCGGACACGCCGTGCCGCCGCGCAAGCTCTTCCGTCGTCGCGGTGCCGCTGAGCAGTGCGAGGACGTCATCCCGTCGTGCGTCGTTCATGAGGCCGCGCAGGCTAGCCCAAGAAGGTCGCCGTGCAGGAGTCGGAGACCTGCGGCGCGTGTGAAAGGTCGCCGCGCGCCGAGCCTCAGCGCTCCGCGGTCCGCCTCGTCACCACGCAGCACGGCAGCGTCAGCACCACGCAGCCCACAACACCGCGTCCGGGGCACCGCGGAGTGCGGGATAGATGGGCTCGCGGCGGTCGACGCGGATCCGCTCGACCTGCGCGCCCACCACCACGCCAGCTCCTGCCGGCTCGAGTGCGTAGGGTTCGTGCCTCGCGCGCAGCGACTTCAGCGCCGCCAGTTGGAGCGACCGCCGCCGCTGTCGGCGTCCAGCTGTTCCTTGAGTCCCCGCAGCCACAGCTCGTGCGACGCGTGGAGCGCAGGGTTCATCTTGCCCTTGATGACCGAAGCCATGGGCCCCGTCTGGGTCTCTTCGGTGATGAGCCGGGTCCCACCGCTCGGCGTCTTCTCGAGGATCCACCGGTGGTAGGCCTTCGTCCCCGGGCTCTCCGCGAGCCAGGCCAGCGCCTTGCCGGGCTCGAACTCCTTGACCGTCGTCTTCTGCTGGGTGCCGAAGGTCGACCAGGTGAACCGCATGCCGTCCTCGAGCTTCGACGCTCCTCCGGGCAGCGAGACGTCCTTGGCGTTGAAGTAGTAGCTCGACCAGTTGTTGGCTTGCGCGAGCGCGGCGAACACCTTCTCGGGCGGCTGCTTCAGTTCGATCTCATTGCGGGCAAAGACGGGGGTGCGGTTCTGCACGGGGTCCATGCCTGCCGGCCAGCGACGTTCGTGCGCCGTCGAGCGGTCCGACGAGCGGTACAGGTCGGGGTGGTTGCGCTTGAGCTGCGCGTTGACGTCGAGGGCTTCGAAGGCGTTCGGGAGCTTGTTCCTGACGGAGAGGGTCATAGGTGCCGCGCACGGTACCGATCGCGCCCCTGACGGGGAACCCCCGGCCGGCGCACCGCTGGCCGAGCGCCGCGTCGGAAGCTTGACGAGCCGCGCCGGCAGCACCGCGTCGAGCTGTTCGGCGCGAAGTCCGAGGACGGCGTGTCAAGCTCCCGACGGAAGCGCAGGACGGACGCAGGGCGAGGTGCCGGGTCGGCGTCGACGTTCGAGTCGGAAGTGAACGTGAGCCGGGCAAGCGCTTCCCTTGAGCCTAGGGCGGCGCGCAGTCCTGGCGACCGCGCTTCGTGGAGCCGCCCACCGACAGCCCGCCAATGGCTTTGTCCGTTCCGGCGGCGGCGCGGTACACCACCGCCATGACTCGCTTGACGATGTGTGTGACGGGCGCGACGGACGGCATTGGCTTCGAAACGGCGCTCGCGCTGGCGAAGCAAGGCATCCGCGTGCTCGTGCACGGACGGACCGCCACGAAGGCCGAGCAGGCATGCAAGGCGCTGCGTGAGCGCGGCGCAGCCACGGCGGAGGCCGTCTGGGGCGACCTGGCGTCGCTCGAGCAGACACGCGCGTTGGCGGAGCAACTGCGCGCGAAGGCGCCGGTGCTCGACGGGCTGATCAACAACGCCGGCGTCTTCATGAAGGAGCGGGTCCTCACCGCGGACGGCCTGGAGACGACGTTTCAGGTCAACCACCTGGCGCCGTACCTGCTGACCCGTCTGCTCGAAGGCCCGCTGACCGCCGCACCTCAGGGCCGCGTCGTCAACGTGTCGTCCATGGCCCACAGCCGCGGGCGTGTCGACGTGACCGACCTGTCGTTTTCGAAGGGCTTCAGCGGCTACGGCGCGTACAGCGCGACCAAGCTCATGAACGTGCACTTCACGCACGAGCTGGCGCGGCGGTGGAAGGCCACCCGCGTGACGACGTACGCCCTGCACCCGGGCGTCATCGACACCAAGCTGCTGCGGACCGGCTTCGGCGGCGGGGGTGACGCCGTGGCCAATGGCGCCGTCACGTCGGTCTTCTGTGCCACCGCGCCGAGCCTGGCCACGGTGACCGGCCGCTACTACTCAGACGGGCGCGAGGCGCGCGCCGCGGCGCATGCGTTCGACGAACGGCTCGAAGCGGTGCTGTGGGACGAGAGCGCGCGGCTGGCCGGGCTGGCGTGAGCACGCAGGGACTCCGCTGACGCCGGGGCGCCTGGCTGCGATGGCGACGTCGCGTAGCCGCCACCGCGAAGTCACGCAGCGCCGTGAAGTTCTACCGAAGCTTGACCGCCCCTTCCTTCCGACGCGCGTACGGTGCCGCGCGTCTCCAACGAGGAGGGCCTTCATGGCGATCGACCGGTCGAGTGTTGGTGAATGCCGAAGTTTGCCTGAGCTTCATCGCCGCAAGCGCTGGGCCATGGTTCGTCGCATCGTCCCCGACGTCCTCCTCGGGGTGTCGTTGAGCGGTGGGCTGATGGCCGTCATCGCCTCGCTGGTGCGCAGCGCCGCCCCACTGCCTTGAGCTGCGCCTTCCTCGGGGAGGAGGTGCCGTCGCTCCCGCTCCGAGCCCCGTCGAGCTTTCACAAGGGAGCCCCTCGGACTGTGCCAGCGCGGCGTGGACGAGGCGGGTGCTGGTCGTTCCTTCACAAAGGCCAGAGCAGCTCATCGACTCCCGAGCGTGCGTGGTTTCAAAGAGCGAACGCCAAACACGCACGCCTCCTCAGTACACGCCCAGCAGCGTCGCGTGCAGCACGTACGTGGGGTTGCTGGGGTCGAAGACCTTGGCCTCGCCGCGCACTTCGTCGAAGACGGTGAAGGCGTTCGGCGCATTGGGCAGCACGGCGCTCAGCGCCAACATCAGCGCCGTCGCCAGCGACGCGCGTGCGCCTTCCGCCTGGGTCGCGGGCCGGTAGAACTCGGTGCGCCCGGTGAGCAGCCAGCGGCTGCGACGCCCCAGCGGCAGCCCTGCGTCGGCGCTCGCCAACAGGTCCTGCGCCTGTTGGGTCGCCCAGGTCGTGAGGGGCTTCGCGGCTTCGGTGGACCGCACGGTGACGAGCGGCGGATCCGGCGGCGGCAGCGGGGTGATGTCGATGACGAGGCGCACCTCGCGGCCCATGCGTCCGTCGGCGAAGTCCTTGAGCCGCGCCGTCGCTTGCAGCTTCGGCGCGAGCTGGAGCATGCCGGGGTGGCCCGACTCGGCGGCGCGCTGCAGGGACGCGGGCACCTCGTTTTCCAGCCGCCAGCCCGCGGGCGTGTCGTAGGCCTGGCCCGTCGCGCCGTAGCGCTGCATCGCCGGCAGCACGGCGCCGAGCAGTGCGTCGGTCTTCTCCTTGTCACTGACGGGGTTCAGGGCGGCGGGCACGCGCGCGAGTTTGTCGTCGAGGCCGCGGCGGAAGACACCGTACGCGGGGTCCACCAGCCCCTTGTCCACCCGCGCCAGCGCCAGTTCGTCGAGAGCGAAGTTCTGTACGCGTGCGCGTCCAAGCTCGGCGTCGGCCACCGCCTGTGCGTGCGGATCCGGCGCTCGACCGTCGTTGTGCATGGTGACGCCTCCGGGCGGCTCTGGCGCGATGCCCAGGTCCAAGTTCAAACCGGGCAGAAGCCGCGGAGACGGTGGGTGTCCGGGAGTCGTGCCGGGCGCAGCTTGGGCGACCGGCGCATGCGCGAGCGGAGACTCGGCGTGCTGGGGCTCGGCGTGCTGGGGCTCGGCGTGCTGGGACTCAGCGTGCTGGGACTCGGCGCGCTGGGACTCCCCGTGCTGGGGCTCGGTCGGATGTCCCTCCGTGTTCCGCGGCTCGTTGGGCTGGTGCTTGCGAGCCCCGGTGGGCACGCGAGGTGGCCTGGGTTGGGCGGCGGGCGGCCGGCGAAGCGGCGCCTCAGCCCGTGCACGCTGCTCGGGGCTCAGCGTGACAACCTCGAAGGGAGCCCGTGTGGGCTGCGGCTGAGGCGAGGGCTTCAGCCACACGACGAGGACGTGCCCCACCAGGGACACGGCCACAGCGACGCCCAGGCGCTTCGCGGTCTCGCGCCGTGCCACGGCTGCCACAACGGCGGACTCGAGCGGTGATTGCCGCTTCGTGCGCCGTGCGCCCCGCAATCGCGCGACTCGGCCGTTTCTGTCGCGAGCCCTGCGCCGCAGATAGGGACAACCGCTCACCGAATGCGCGAGGGCCCGGCTCAGCACATCCAGGCCGAAGGTCCGGGGCTCACGGTCAGTCGTGGGTTCGACCACCGAGGCGTGACCCTCCCTCGTCGCGCTGACAGGTCCGACGAGCGGTGTCGACCGTCGGCGAGCGACGAGTCGGATGGCTGCATGTCAGTGGGTGACCTAGCGTCGTCGATCCATGAGCCGCGCGCTTGCCCTGTGCCTCATCGTCTTGCCCGTCTGTGCTTGTGATCCTCCACTCGGGGAGCCCGAGCCACCTCGCAACCGCGACGCAGGCGCTGCCGACGCAAGCGCTGCCGACGCAAGCGCTGCCGACGCAAGCGTCACCGATGCAAGCGTCACCGATGCAAGCGTCACCGATGCAAGCGTCACCGATGCAAGCGTCACCGATGCAAGCGTCACCGATGCAGGCGTCACCGATGCAGGCGTCACCGATGCAAGCGTCGCCGATGCAGGCGTCACCGATGCAGGCGTCACCGATGCAGGCGTCACCGATGCGGGCGTCACCGATGCAGGCGTCACCACCATCGCCGTCGTCGTCGGAGGGCTGCCGTCCACCGCCGTCGGAGGCTTCGCGCTTTACTCGCGTAACTCACCGCGCCTCGTGCGCGTCGGTGACGTCGACTACCTCGGCCTCAACATCAGCAACTCGATTCGTCTCTACCGCCGTCTTGCCGGCCAGAGCTGGACTCCGTTCGGCACGCTCCCGGTGAACTTCCACCGCCCTCCCACGCTCCTCGTCTCCGGAACGACGCTCAACGTGCTGTACGAGACGGGTGAGGGGCGAATTCGGCACTGGGCCTACACCCAAGCCAACACGGCAACGCCGGGCACCGCGCAGGACCTCTCGAACGATGCCGTGTGGGGCACGGGCAACTACTACATCGGCGGCGCTGCGTCGGCGGTCGACGGCGCGCTGTACCTCTGCGTCGCGGTCAGCGAGCTGAACAACGAGCATGCGCGCTGCGGCACTTACCGAAGCAACCAGTGGGCGATCGCTGGCATCCAGTCGTACACGGACCACCAGTACCTGTACCCGAACATGGAGCCGGCCGCCGACGGAGGCTTCTGGCTCGACCTGGGGGCTTACCCGCTCAACCGCACCGGGAGCCCCTACCCGTCTCACGTCCGCCGGCTCAACGCCGTCTTCCGGGTTTCCCCCGCGCTGGCCACCGTCCCGGGAGCGGGCGCGACGTACGGCAGCGCAAGCGGCGCGCTCACCTACTACACGAACGACATCGCCACCTTCCCAGCGGGCCACGTCCTGATCATCCCAGCCCGCACGTCGCATGAGCTGTCCGGGGCGCTCCCGCCGGACCAGAACGTCGTCGCGCGCAGCTCCGCGACGAGCTTCGGGGTCGCAGCACCGACGGGGTTGGTGGGCTCGGCGTACACGCTGCAGGTCGTCGGCAGCACGCTGGTCGCCGTCGGCGCGGGCTACGTCACGACGAGCCCTGACGGCGTGAACTGGACCGCACGAACGTTCGCCCTGCCTGGGTACCCACCCGCGGCGTGGACCTACGGCGTCGCGCAGACGCTTCAGGCACGCGGCGGCTCCCCGCCAGCCGCGCGGCTCACCTTCGTCCAGGAGCTGACCGAGCGAGCCACCGGCGCGATTACCCTGATCAGCGCGGAGCTCCCACTTGGCGCCCTGTGACGTACGCGGGCGCGACCTCGCTGGAGCCAGCGGGCCTACGGCCTACCGATGGGCGTCGGCGGCGGCGCCCTCATGGGGCCCAGCACGTGCACGAGGGCCCTGAGCGTGAGGTTGTGCGGCACCTGCCACAGCGGCTCCGCGCCACTGACGCTACAGCCCGAGCTGGTGATGCGAAGCCCGAGCTCACGGTTGAAGGCGTCGCGCCGCAAGAGGCCGACGGTGTGAAGTGTAGCGGTGCCTTGCGCGTACGACGTCGCGGCGCGCCAGGCGCTCAGCGGCGGGAGCGCCACGAGGGGTGAAGCAACGAAGAACCACAACGCCATCGCGCGGCGCCGCCACACGAGGAGGAACGCGAACGGCAGCCACCAGAGCAGCACGCGCGGCCCGAAGGCCGGCAGCAGCAGCCACGTCGGCGCCGCGACGGCGACGGCGGCCGTGATCCACGCCGAAGTACTGACGAGCGCGCGCCGCTCGAGCGGGCTGGACATAGCGCCAAGCGTAGCCTGCCTCAGACGCAGCGCTCCACGCAGAGGCCGCGAGCGGACCACCGGCGCGATTACCCTGATCAGCGCCGAGCTCCCACTTAGCGCGCTGTGACGGTGGTGAAGCCCCAGCAGTCCCCAGCTCGTCGCGACCCGCCGTTCTCGAGCCGCGAGAGTCGCCGCCCCGGGCTGTCCGAGACGTGGACAGAGCCTCCCTTCCATTGGCAGCGGCTTGCTGAACTCCGCCGCCGCGGCGCCCGACAACCGCGGCACCCGCTCGCCCTGGAGTCCCTCGTGTCCACGCTCAGCCCCGTCTCTGTTCCTCCCGGCTTCCCCCAGCTGCTCGCGAGCGCCATCGCGCCCGTGAAGGCCGGCCCCCGGGCGCTCCCGCCGCTGAAGTCGGGCGACGTCGTGCTCCAGGCCCTGGACATTCCCTTCATCTCCAACGCCACGAAGAGCCCCTTCACGCACTGCGGCCTCGTCGAGGTGGTGGACGGGAAGGCCTTCGTCATCGAAGCGCTGCAGCCGGTTCGACGGACGCCGCTGGAGCAGTGGAAGGCTCGCGGCGACGGGAAGATCGAAGTGCGCCGATTCCCCGGGCTGAGCGGCGCCGCGACGACCAAGGCGCTGAACGCCGCCCGGCAGATGATCGGCCGCGACTACGACTCGCAGTACCTGTGGGACGACCAGAAGATCTACTGCAGCGAGCTGGTGACCAAGGCGTTCGCCGCGGCCGGCCTGCGCGTGGGCCGGCTCCAGGAACTCGGCTCACTCGCGCTGACGGAAGCGGACAAGGCGCGCGCGCGCAGCGAAGGCGTGCCGTTGACGTCCAAGCTCGTCACGCCCGCGTCCCTCGCCGAGGACCCGCGCCTGCGCACCATCTACACGGACTTCCCGCGCGCCAAGCACTGAGCGGCCCGGGTCGAGGACGCCGCTCGCGCCATCAGTGGGCTCACGTGGCGGCGAGGAGCGCGTCGCACTGTGTGCTTACGGCTTGGGCGCCGTCGGCACGTGCGCGGGCCGGCTGCCCTTCGTCGCCGCGCTCAGGATCACCCAGTCGGTGCCGGTCCACTTCTGCGTCTTCCCGCCGTACTCGAGTGACCACTCGAGCTGCCACTCTTCGCTCGAAGAGCCGAACTCGGTCTTCTGGTTTCGAGGGCCCGAGAGCACCTTCACGCTGCCGCCGGTCAGCGGGTACACCTGATACGTCGCCGGCTCGTTCTGCTTGTGCAGCCCGCTGCCGGCCAGTTGCGGGCCGGTGAGCACCTCTCCCGCTTTGAGGTGCGCGGACCAGAACCCCACCGACGCCGCCGGCAGCACGATGCGGGCGAGCGCCAGGTCGTCTCCGAAGTCGAAGCTCGGCACGTTCGCGTCGAGCGTGAACGTCACGACCTTGAGCTCTTCATGCAGCAACGCAAACGAGCCTTCGTCGGCGCCACACAGCTCGCTGAACTGCATGGAGCCATCGGCCGCCCGGTAGCGCTCGAGCTCCGCGTTCTTGTCCACGCCGTTCAGGTTCACCTGGCCACAGACGGACCCGCACCCGCTCGCGCAGGCCAGCACCGCCGCGGCACCGAGGAGGAGTCGCATGCCACGAGTCTAGGGAATGCCGCGCCACCGACGCACCGATAGAATGTGGCGTGCTTCAACTCCCACGTGTGGTGCCGCTACTGGCGCTGGTCGTCCTTGGCTGCAGTCCTCCAGCGGACCCGCTGCCAATGACCGACAGCGGAGCGCCAGTCGATGCCGGCCAGCCCCTCGACGCCGGCCCACAGCCGGTGACGCTCGAGTTCACGGCGTTCACGCCGCCGCCGACGCTCATTCGCGGCGCTTTCGTGTCGGACGGCACCACCATCTACACGGCCGCGTCGGCGAACCTCGAGGTCTCGACCGACGTCGGGCGGACCTGGCAACAGCGCGCCGCCATCTCCGGGCAGCTCGCGCTCGTCGGCAGCACGGTCGCGTACGTCCTCAAGTCCGCGGGGCAACTGTGGCGTTCCGACAACGCCGGCGTCTCCTTCACGCAGGTCGGCTTCCCGGCGGGGGTCGACAGCAGCGCCTCACCGCTCTTGAGCACCACGAGCGACGGCGGCGTGTGGATCTCCACGCAGACCACGCCACCGGCGGTGTACCGCTCGACGGATCAGGGTCAGTCCTTCACGCAAGTCCCGCTGCCGGCCGGAACGACGGTGCTGCGCCGCTGCGACTCGTTCGACGGCACCTGGGTCGCGTCGCGAAACGCGCTGGAGCTGATCCGCTTCGACGGCACCCAGTGGGTCACCGTCGGCCCGCTGATGAACGCCGTCGCCTGCATCGTCACGCCCAGCGGCACCGTCATTGGCAACGGGCGGGACACCACCAGCTACCAGGTCCGAATCCCCTCGGGCGCCACGACCCCCGAACGCCAGACGGTGCTCGGGGTGAGCTTCTACAAGCGCGTGGGGAACGACCTGGTGCGCTACCTGCCCAGCGGCAGGCTCGAGCGCTCCACGGACGACGGCCTGACCTGGGTCGTCCAAGTCGCCAGCACGCCGACGGGCTTCGTCATCAACTCGCTGGCGGAGAGCGGCACCAGCCTGTTGGCGTCGACCCCTCGTGGGCTCGCGGAGCTGACGTTGGGCGCGACGAGCTGGCAAGTCCTCGCGGACCCTGGCCTACCGAGCTTCCTTCGGGTGGTCGACCTCTCCTTCGCCCGCCGTTCGAACGCCCGCGCGCTGCTGCTCGACGACAACGTCAACCGAACGATCTTCGTGTCCCCCGAGGGCGGCTCCTGGACCCGCGGGCTGACGCTGACCCAAGGTGAAGCGCGGGTCATCGCCCTGAGCCCCACCGGCGACCAGGTCTTCGTCGGGGGCGCGCTGGGCGCGTACCGAATCCTCGGCGACGGCGGGACGACGGTGGTGCGCACGGGCACCCTGAGCAACGACACCGGCTTCACCGAGACCAACCCCGCGCAGCAGGCCCTCTGGGACGGTGACGCGACCGAGAGCACCATCGTCGTGAGCACCGCGAAGGCCGACGACACCGAGGGTGAGTTGATGGTCCTCGACCCCAATTCGCCGTTCTTCATCTGGCGGCGAATCAAGCCCACCTCGACCACCACGCGACCGGCCTGGAGGCCCGGCGGCTACCACGCGCTCGCCATCAGCCCGTCTGGGGGCACCCTCAACCGCCGGCTGTTCACGTCCTTTCGCTCGTTCATCAGCACCAACAGCTGGACGACCGACTTGCTGGTGTGGAACCAGGCGTTCGGCTCGCAGGCCTTCTGGCAGAACAGCGAGCCGCCCATTGCGTTCACCGCGGCGCTGTCGGCCTCGTACTCACCGCTTGCGGGAGGGCCGCTGGCGGCGCTGTGGAGTGAGGGGCGACTGCGCGTGGGCACGCTCGGGTTTCGGGAAGTCCGTCTGGGCAACCAGTTTCGCGACGCCAGCGTCGTGCGCTTCGGCAACGACGGTCGACTGTGGGTCGGCGGGAGCATTGGCCTGTACGTGACCAGGACCCCAGTGACTGGGTTGTGAAGGTCCGCGTTCGGCGAGCAGCGCCCGGCGGCGTCACGGTCCTCGGCGCAGCTTCCACTCGAGCTCGACGCGCACGTCGTCGACGGTGAGGGCCGCGGGCGTCGCGCCGTTGGTCCCGCGCGGTGTGAGTCGGAACGCCACCGCGCGCGTGCGCTCCAGCTGCGCCTCGAGCTCGGCCCCGCCACCCAGTTCGAAGCGCAGCGGGGTGGTCCCCGTCCCGGTGAGGAGCGGCATCGTCCGCCACTGGCCACCGACGAAGAGCTGCGCCGTCGGCGGGCCAGCCCCCTGACTCGAGCGCGCGCTGCCGGTGACGAGCAGGCGCAGCACGCTCAGCCGCTCGTCCGGCCCGCGCTGCAGCACCACCGTCGGGACGGTGAGCACCATGGCGGGGCGCAGCGTCGCGTGCTCCAGCTCGAGCGTTCGCGTGTTGCCGACGAAGAGGTGCGCCCGCGCTCGTTGCGGCTCGAAGCGGGCCCAGGCGTCGTCCGAGGTCAGCCGTTGCGTCGGCGGGGTCCCGTGGGTGACGAAGGGCTCGCGGCGCCAGGTGCTGCCCTCCAGCGTCGTCAGGCCGAAAGGCTCGAGGGCCAGCCACCGCAAGCGGCCGGTGGTGTCGTCGGCGACGGGAGCGCCGAAGGACGTGCCGCCGCCGAGCATGGGGCTCCAGGGCGGCGGGCCGAACGCGAGGATGGTCGCGCTGCTCGTGAAGCTGCAGTCCGCGCACAGCGACGGGAACTCGGCGAGCCACAGCGCGCCGCCGTCGGAGGTCGGCGCCACGGTCCAGCGCTTGGGTGTCAGCCCGGCGCCGAGTGGGTCGACCACGGGAGTGCTCACCGGAGGCAGTCCTGCACGCCGCACGCTCAGCCCCGCCGGGCCGGAGAACGTCGCCCCCTGCTCGAAAGGGGCGAAGCGCGTGGTCCTGGCGTCCGTGGGGCCAAAGCCTTCTTCCGACCAGCCCCCGTCTGGCTCGAGGAGGAACATGACGCCCGCGTCCCCCGGCGAATAGGCCGCGAATCGTTCGCGGCCCGGGTGCCACTCGAGCTGGGCGGAGGACAGCCCCAACGTTCCTGCCAGCTCCGTGCGCTGGTCACCTCGCCACTCGAAGTCGGCGCGGCCGTTCGTCGAGAGCGCGAGGCAGCGCGACGGACCGCAGGCCGCGCCGACGAACTGCGGGACGGCTGGGGCTCGCAGCACCCGCGTCTCGAGGGTGCGCAGGTCCAGGGCCACCGTGTGCTGAACGGACACGGACACGAGCGCGTCGTGGCCCGGCCAGAAGCTCACCGGGGCCATGACCTCGTGACGCAGCGGCGCGGTTTCCAGCCCGCCGTCGAGGTGCACTCGCAGCAGCGGCGCGTTGCCCAGCGGGGAACGTGCGACCTCACCGAGCAGGACGGCGCCGGTGCCCGGGTCCACCGCGGCCCAGCGAGCCGACGCGCCGAGCTGCCGCCAGGGCCGGGCGCCTCCGTCAGCGAGG
>JALHOS010000149.1 GCA_022842905.1 Myxococcaceae bacterium
CGCCGAGCCACCAGCGCCCGCCGAGCCACCAGCGCCGGCCGAGCCACCAGCGCCAGCCGAGCCGCCAGCGCCAGCCGAGCCTCCAGCGCCAGCCGAGCCACCAGCGCCCGCTGAGCCACCAGCGCCAGCCGTTCCACCGGCGCCAGCCGTGCCGGCGTCGGTCGTGCCTCCGGCGTCAGACGTGGTCGGCATGTTTCCGCACGCAGCCAGGGAGGCCGCGGTGAGCGCCGCCAGCAGAATTCGGGTCTTCATGTCAGCTCCTTCAGAGGGGTCAGGGCGGCGCGGTGTCTCGGATTTTCCGCCTCGCTGTCAAGGCCAGCCGCGATAGAGGCGGCCGTCATGGCGATCGACGCTCTGCTGCTCGACTTGGGAAACGTTCTGGCGTTTCACGACAACGCGCTGCTGTTCGAGCGCATGGCCCGCTGTTTTGGGACGACCAAGGACGCGATGCAGGCGCGCCTGGACGGAGGCCTGTGGGACCGCGTCAACCGAGGGCTGCTCCCCGGCCCAGCGCTGCTGGCCGAGCTGAACGCGCGGTTGGGGGCGAACGTGGACGCGTCGACCTGGTTCGGCGTGTGGAACTGTCACTTCACCCTCAACGAGCCCATGGTCCGCGCGGTGGAAGCGCTGATCGGCCGGGTGCGGCTGGTGCTGCTGAGCAACACCCACGACCAGCACATCGCGTTCTTGCGGCCCAAGCTCCCGCTGCTGGAGCGCTTCGACGGCCTGGTGCTGTCCTACGAAGTCGGCGCCATCAAGCCGGAGCCCGCCATCTACCGCCGGGCGCTCGAGGTCGCACGTGTGGATCCGGGGCGCGCTGCGTTCTTCGATGACGTCCCGCGGTACGTCGAGGCGGCCCGCGAGGTCGGCATCGACGGTCGATTGTTTGTCGACGTGCCGACGTTCCAGAGCGACCTCGCGCGACTCATTATGGCCTAGTTTCAGAGGATTACCGCGCGGGGGGCCGTTCACCGAGGCTTGCTCTCTCTCAAGCCGTATGAGAGGGTGCCGGCCCGGTTTCACACCAGTCGCTGACTGACGTTGGGCAGGGAGTTTCTGCTTCGGAGGGCGTGTCGTCTATGCGGAATGTGAATGTGTGGGTCGTGTGTGCGCTGGCCGTCTCGACGGGGGCGTTCGCGCAGGGCGCGGCCGGTGTGTCCGACGAGCGCGTCGTGTTGCCGGCGGCGCCAGGGTCCATCGACGGGGTCGGCGAGAACGCCACCGTCGAAGGAAACCAAGGGGCCATGCGGTACAACATCAAGGTCGAGATCCCCAAGGGGTTCGAAGGCCTCACCCCGCAGGTGGACCTGACCTATTCCTCGTCCGGCGGCGCGTCGGTGGTCGGCATGGGCTGGAGCTTCCCGACCTACGCCATCGAGCGCATGACGTCGAAGGGCCTGCAGAAGTACGACCTGACGGACCGCTTCGCGCTGGGCGGCAGCGACGAGTTCAGCAAGGTCAGCGAGTCCGGCGCCACCGCGGTGTACCGCGCGCGCTTCGAGGGGACCTTCGTCCGCTACACCTGGCGCAACCGCGGCACCGGTGAAGGTGGCTACTGGACCGCGGAGTACCCGGACGGCCGCATTGGCTACTACGGCGCGGACGCCACGGGCGCCGACGTCACCGCCGCGCAGGTTCGGGTGCCGACGACGGCGAAGGTGTGGCGCTGGAACCTCGTGCTGGTCCGCGACCCGTTCGGACACGAGATGAAGCTGACCTGGACGAAGGACTCGTCTGGCCACCCGCTGCTCGAGCGCATGGACTACGTGTTCGAAGGGTCCTTGCCGCGGCACAGCGTGCGCTTCACGTACGAAGGCCGGACCGACATCATCAGCAACGCGACGCCTGGGTTCGAGCTCAAGCTCACCCAGCGGCTCAAGGACATCCGCGTGTTCTCGGGCACCACCAACCCCGAGCTCGTTCGCAGCTACACGCTGGACTACGAGCCCGAGATGATGGCCGGCGGCGCCACCCGCCTGCGCCGGGTGCAGCGCTTCGGCAAGGGCAACCTCATGTACCCGGTGAGCTTCAACTTCGGGTACTCCAAGACGCTCGGCGGCGTGTGCGACATGGGCTGCGAGAAGCCCTTCGTGGCCAGCATGGGCACCCTGTCCGGCGTCGACTTCAGCACCGGGCGCGCGACGCTCATCGACATGACCGGCGACGCGCTGCCTGACGTGGTGTTCAGCAACGCCAACGGCGTCCACCAGATCTTCACCGCCAAGCTCGACGGCGAAGGCCGCACGAGCTTCAACATGACGCCGCGCACGTCGGCGATGACCACCGGCAGCTCCCCCTTCACCATCGGCGAGCCGCGCGTGCAGGTGATCGACGTGAACGGCGACGGGTTCACCGACATCACCAACGCGAAGGTGCCGGCGGTGCTGTGCAACAACGGCTCGGGCGACTGGGTCGACGCGGGCTTTTGCACCGGCAGCAGCGTGCCGGGCCTGCCGAGCAATTTCGAACCGGAAGACGACTCCGGCGACCAAGGCCAGGCGGACCCGCGCTTCGTCCGCTTCTTCGACTACAACAACGACCGCCGCATCGACTGGCTGCGCACGCTGGCCGGCGGCACCGACACCCAGGTCATCGAGAACACGACGAGCGGCTTCAACACCGTGACGGTCCAGAACATCGGTCTGGTGTTCGACGACACGCCGGGCTTCCAGCTCGCCGACATGAACGGCGACGGGCTGCAGGATCCAGTCCGCATCTCCGCGTCTGGCATGGCGGTGCAGGTCGAGTACCGGCTCAACCTGGGCTGGGGCACCTGGACGGACTGGCGCAGCATCACCCTGTCCGGGCTCGACGCGTCGCAGGCGACCAGCGCCGAGCTCCAGGACATCAACGGTGACGGGCTGGCGGACGTCGTGGTCGTCAGCGGCAACGAGGTCAGCCTGGCGCTCAACCGCAACGGCGATCGCTTCGACGCGGTCATGACCATTCGCGACGCGAACCTGACGACGGGCAGCATGATCCCCACGCGCACGCCGACCACGACGGTCATGTACGCCGACATGAACGGCAACGGGTCCGACGACATCGTCTGGGTGCAGTCCAACGGTGACGTGCGCTACCTTGAGCTGTTCCCGGTGCGCCCCAACCTCATCGCTCGCATCGACAACGGCATCGGCAACGTGCAGCTGGTGACGTACGGCACCTCGGTGGTCGAGCAGGCACGGGATGGGCTGGCGGGCATGCCGTGGCTCAACCGCGTCCCCAACCCGTACAGCATGGTCAAGCGGCTCGACAGCTTCGTGACGCTCACGGGGTCGGACACCGGAGGCCTCAAGGAGATCACCACCTACCGCTACCACTCGGGCTTCTACGACGGCGTCGAGAAGCAGTTCCGGGGCTACGAGACGGTCGAGCGCGAAATGCTGTCCGACATGTCCCGCGACGCGCAGGAGCCGGGGCTCATGATCGACGACTACGACGTAGGCAAGACCGAGCCTGCCTTCGCTGGCGTCAAGCTCCGCAGCCGTGCCCACGCGGGCATGGGGGCGTCGCTGGCGCTCATTCACGACGAGACCACGCTGACTGAGCTGTGCATGGTCGCCGAAGTGACTGGCGCCGTGCCTCCGGTGAAGTTCCCGTGTACCCGCGGCGTGACCACGACCTTCATCGAGCGTGGAACGGCGGCGAACGCGTTCACCACCCGCAGCGAGTTCGAATACGACGGCTACGGCAACATGAAGACTGAGCGGCACCTGGGCGTCATTCACAAGGGCCCCGTGAGCGCGCCGACGGGCTGTGACGCCTGCACCACGTCGGGTGAGTACGGCAGGCCGTGCGGCATGATGTGCACCGGCGACGAGCAGTTCACCGAGCGTGAGTTCATCGCGCCGGGGGCGAGCACCGGCAACGCGTGGATCGCCAACCGCGCCAGGCGCATCGTGGCGGGCGCGGTGCTCGGCATGACCGCGTCGGAGACGCAGCTGTTCTACGACGGCCCAGACTTCGAAGGCCTCCCGGCGGGGCAGCTGACCAAGGGCGCGACGACCCGTTCGCTCAAGCGCTTCGGGCCCGGCGCCAACGACTTCATTCCCGTCACGCGGCTCAAGCGCGACTCGCACGGCAACGCGGTCGAGGCGATCACCGCGCTGGGCTCGCCCACGGCCGCCGTCGGCAAGCGCGTGTGGACCTACGAGCAGTCCGGCCTCAACGCGCTGTCGTACGAGATTCGTTTGTCCGAAGCCGCCGGCCAGGTGCAGGCGATTCGGCGGGACTACGTGTTCGGCGCCGACTTCGGGCTGCTGACGCAGAACTCGAACTACTACGCGGTCGTCAACGGCATGCCGGCCAGTACGCCGCTGCAGACCAGCTACCGCTACGACGCCCACGGGCGCCTGCAGAAGATCATCGACCCCGGCGACACCGACGCCAACCCGTCGCAGGAGTTCGTCTTCGAACTGGGCGACCCGTCGAGCCGCATCCTCATTCAGGAGCGCTCGGCCGCGGGCCTGGCTGCGCCGGACCTCGTCGAGGCACGCTGCCTGGACGGGCGCGGCCGCCTCTTCCAGACCCGCGAGCGGCTGGCCGACAACCGCTGGCAGGTGTCCGGCTTCACCGAGTTCGACGCGCGCGGTGCGCCGGTGCGCAAGTACCAGCCGTACGTGGCCGCGAGCGGCGCGTGCGAGACCATGCCGCCGTCGGGGGTGCCCTTCACGCGCTTCACGTACGACCCGTTGGGCCGTCTGCTCACCGAGACGGAGCCGGACATGAGCGTGCGCCGCAACGAGTACGGCCCGCTGTGGGTCAAGCGCTACGACGAGAACGACACCGACATGTCGAGCCCGCACGCGAACACGCCGACCGTCGAGGAATACGACGGGCTGGACCGCCTGGTGGGGCTCAACCGCACGCTGACCAGCGGCGGCGAAGCGGTGAGCATGAAGTTCGGCTACGACGCGCTGAGCAACGTCGCCTTCGTGCGCGACGCCCGGGGCAACCTGAAGACGCAGGTGTACGATGCCGCGGATCGCCTGGTGCGCGTCAACGACACGAACAGCGGCGCGACGACGTACGAGTACGACAACGCCGGCAACCAGACCAAGCGCACCGACGCCCGCATGAAGGTGGTGCGCACGCAGTACGACGCCGCCAATCGCCCCGTCGCCCAGTGGGACGAGGCGGACGAGGCTGGCACCAAGCTCACGTGGAAGTACGACCGCCTCGACGGCTGCGCTCAGTGCACGAACGGCGCGGGTGAGGTGGTGGAACTGCGCTGGGCGTCGGCGGCTGGCGGCGGGGCGGATCGCTTCGGGTACGACCCGAAGGGAAACCCCGTCTACAAGGAGCGCAGCATCGGCGGGAAGTCCTTCATCACCCGGCGCAGCTACGACGGCGCCGAGCGTGAGACGCAGGTGCAGTACCCGGGCGGCATCACCTTCACGAGCAAGTACGACGGCGCGTCGCGGCTGACGGAGGTGACGGGGTACGTGGACCGCGTCGACTACGACGAGCGCGGCCAGGTCAAGACGATCGCCTTCAGCAACGGCGCGAAGACGGACTACACGTATGACAACCGGCTGCGCCTGGCGACGCTCAAGACCGTCGCCAAGGACGGCAGCGGCGTGCTCGACCTGGGCTACACGCGAAACCGCGTCGGCGACATCACTGCGTTGGCGGACGGCAGCCGCGCCGGGCGTCCGCGGCACGGCTTCCGCGCGACGTACGACGCGTTGGATCGCGTGACCGGCCTCACGCTCGACCGCGACCCGGAAGCCGAGACGCTCAGCTTCAGCTTCGACGCCATCGACAACATCACCAGCATCAGCTCGAGCCTCGGCGGCGCGAGCAAGGCGCATGTCGGCATGCTCGCCTACGACGCCATGCGACCGAACGCGGCGACGCAGGCGGGAGACGTCGCTTCGACGTATGACGCCGCCGGCTCGTTGAGCAGCCGCGCCGGGGTCAGCTTCACGCGCGACTACCTGGGCCGCATGGTTCAAGCCTCGCGCGACGGGGCGGTGGTGGCGAAGTGGGAGTACGCAAACGCCGCCGAGAAGATCGTCCAGGAGCAGGGGGACAGCTCCACCTGGTACGTGGACGACGGCTTCGAACTGAAGGACGGCATCGCGAACGCGTACGTCAGCGTGGGCGACCTGCGGGTGGCCCGCGTGCAGAGTGCGGCCACGGCGCGGCTGGTGCTGCCGGACCAGAACTCGGACATGACCGTCGACATCGCCGACGCGTGGCTGACGCAGAAGGGCGGCGGGGCCGCGGGCAGCGTGCTCGCGTCGGCGGCGCGCCGGCTGCTCGTGTCCGAGAAGACGTGGTTGCACGCCGACCACCTCAAGTCGGTGGTCGCGGCGACGGGGAGCGACGGCGCGCTGGTGGCCGAGCAGGCCTTCTACCCGTTCGGTGAAGTCCGCGGCAGCACCGGCTTCGTCGACACGTACGGCTTCACGGGCCAAGAGCGCGTCGCGGCCACGGACCTGGTGCACTTCGACTTCCGCGAGCTCGATCCCCGCAGCGGCCGCTGGGGCAGCGTGGATCCGGCGTTCCACGAGCTCGAGTCCACCTCGCTGCGCTTCCCGGGCGAAGCGCTCGGGGGCTACGCGTACGTGGCGAACAACTTCGCCAACTCCATCGACCCGTCCGGGTTGACGCGCCAGCGGTCCGGCGCGGTGACCGCCAAGACGAAGACGGCCTCGGGGCAGACCCACAAGCAGGCCGCGAAGCAGGCCGCGAAGAAGGGTGAAGGGAAGAAGGGGCTTTCGAAGGCCGAGAAGATTGGGCGTGCCCTGCAGATCCTCACGTCCGTCATCGGCGCGGTCATGGCGATCGCCGCTGCCGCCGAGACACAGGAGGCCGCCGAAGAGGCCCGCGCGGGCGACGCCAACGCGCCGACCCACTCCGTCGACGCGGCGAAGCTCGGCACGGTAGCCGCCAGCATCAGCGGCACGAGCGCCCTCATCGGCGCGGGCTTGGACATCAAGGCCAACTTCGGGAAAGACACCGACACCAAGAAGGCGTCGAAGAAGGGTGGCGACAACGGTGGAGACAAGTCCACGGGGACCAAGGGCTCGACCAGCACCGAAGGCAAGCAGGGGCCCAAGGAGAAGAAGGGACAGCCCAAGCCCAACACCGCATCGAAGATCGCCGCGCCCGTCGCGCCCAAGCCGTTGCCCACCCCAGCGTCGTCGCCGCAGCCCACCACCGCGCCGAGCACCGGCGCGTCTCAACCGTCGTCCTCGTCGCCCGCTTCCGGAGGTCCCGTCAAATGAAGGTTTTCGTCGTCATGCTCTTGGGCACGCTCGCCCTGTCGCTGTCCGGCTGCTCGTGCAACTGCCCGCCGGGGGCGAAGGACTGCGCGTGTAAGGCCAACAACGTCTGTGATGACGGGCTGACCTGCACCGCCAACAAGTGTGCCGGCGGCGTCACTGCGGGCTTCGTCGTCAGCGACCCCAAGGCCCGCGGGTGTGAGCTGGTGCTGACGGAGTCGGGTACGACGTCGGTCTCCAAGGTCACCTTCAAGAGCGGGCTCAAGGGCACGTTCGTGAAGGAAGCGCCGCGGACGGCGGTGACGTTCGTCTCGGAGACCGACGCCACGATTCCCACCGGTGGCGTGGAGGTCGCATTGTCCGGCGACGCGCAGGGTGTCACAGTGTCCGCCGTTTCGTGCGTGGACTCGGCAGGCCAGAAGCTGGCCGACGCCAAGGTCTCGATTCGTTGAAGTGAGCAGTTCGCAGTCGCCGTCCGTCGTTTTTCAAGGGGAACCGTCATGCGTCTGAGCTCGCGTTCAACCACTGCGTTGTTGGCTGCGTTCGTGCTGGCCGTCGGGTGTGGCCAGCCCACGCCGCCCGACGGAGGCATGACAGCCGAAGACGGCGGCGGCAGCGTCAGCTGTGCGGCCGGCACCCAGGGCTGCCCCTGCGCCGCGCAGAACCGCTGCGGCAAGAACGGGAAGGGCGAGCAGCTGGTCTGCATGGGGAACGTCTGTGAGGCCATGACGTGCCCCGCCGGCGATCGCGGCTGCGTCTGTCGTGGCGGCAGCGAGTGCAACGCTGCCGGTGACACCTGCACCGAAGGCTTCTGCACCGCGGCGAACTGCGCGCCGGGCACGAAGGACTGCGGCTGCCTAGTCGGCAGCTGTGACGTCGGCCTGCGCTGCCTGGAAGGCGCCGTGTGTGTCGACTCGACCGGCTTCGAAGGGGGCGCGTGTCTGGCCAACGGCCGCTGCCACACCGGGGCGCGGTGTGACTCGTCGACGAACCGCTGCGTGTTCTGCGACCCAGGCTCGGCGGGCTGCCAGTGCAATCAGAACAACGCCTGCAATTCGGGGCTGACCTGCGCCACCGGGCTGTGTCTGGCCGCGTCGGCGCTGCCGCCGGCGAACCCGGCCTGCTTCACGCCGTGCCGAGACGACCTCGAGACCGACGCGGGGCTGCGGCAGTGCACGACCGAAGACGTCATTCCGGGCTGCTTGCCCAACCAGACCTGCGTGCAGGGCAGCTGCGTGGAGCCGGGCATGTCGAAGCCTCCGTGCGCGACGGATCTCGACTGTCCCTTCTTCCAAGTGTGCTTGGCGGGCGGCTGCTATTCGAACTGTGAAGTCAACGCCGACTGCCCGTCGGGCATGGGCTGCGATCGCCACGCCTGCCGCCCCACCTGCGCGGTGTCCCGGGGCTCCGCGGCGTGTGGTCAGGGCAGCGCGTGCACCGCCGCCGACGGCGAGAACGGGTTCTGCCGCCCGGTGGGCCGCGCCCCCGCGTCGATGATGCAGACGCCCGTGCCGACCGGCGGCATCGAGCTGCCGGTGAGCAGCCTGGCGCTGTCGAACGTGGCGCAGACGGGCAGCTTCATGCTCGTGCCGCGCAGCGCGTCGACCCAGGACGTCACGATTCGCAAGCTCTGGCACAGCATCACCGACACGAACGGCACCACGCAGCGCGTCGACGCGCCGAAGGACGCCACCGGCCAGTACCGGGAATGCAACGCGGCCATGAACGAGTGCCCGCTGTGGTGGCTGCGGCTGGGGGCTCCGGGCGGACAGCCCGCGCAGACGCCGACCGTCGCCTTCCGGCTCATTCCGGGCTGCGCCGACACCATCACCAATCAGGACGCTGGGTCCCGCCAACCGTGCCCGTCGGTGCGCGTGGAGAACGCCGGCGGCGTGCAGGCCGTACGCTGGGAAGGCGCGCTGGAGATCACGACGCGCGACACCCGCGCCACCGTCACGCTGTCCTACGTGCAGCGGCCTGAGGGCCAGTGGACCGGGGCCATGTACTACTTCGGCACGTTCGGCACGAAGGGCATGCAGACGTGGATCGGCCGGAGCACGAAGTCCGACGTCAGCGGCGTCGAGAACGGCCTGATTCAGCGCTGGGGTGCGTTGCGGCTGGGCAACCTGGAGGGCTGGGAAGAGTTCCTCGCCGTGCTGACGTCGACCCGCACCGAGTCCTGGAAGTTCGGCGTCGTGGACGACCGCTGCAAGCAGAGCACGGGCAACATGACCGGCGCGGTGGCCTGCTACCCGTACACGAACCAGGCGGGCGTTCGCGTCTACGTGCAGAACCGCGGCGCCGCGCCGATTCCGTCTGGCGTCAGCGAGCTGCCGTTCGCGATGAACCTGAAGATCTCGGCGACCGACCCCAACGTCTTCGAAGGCCGCGTCGAGTCGTCGAACGCCATGCACTACCCGGGGAACCCGGCGCTGAAGATCGAGTTCAACGCCAACCCGGCGCAGGCGTCGTCTTGCTTCTCGGGCGGCGGCACCGACTGCATGGTCTTCCTCAAGGAAATGACCAACCCCATGGTGGGGGACAAGAACCGCGTCGTGTCGGACGTGGGCGGTCGCTACTACCCAGCCGACGGCTTGTGCGCCAACGGCTTCGTCGCCGCGCAGGTGCCGTGGCTGCTCAAGGGCTTCACCGAAGGCACGAACACCACGCAGTCCGGTGAGCGCTTCCGCGTGGAGTGCCGCGACAACGATTTGCCGTTCGATCGCAACGCCAACCCCGGCGCGGCGAGCGTGAACCAGAGCCTAGCCGGGGCGAACCCGGTTCCAGACGGGAAGCCGCGGCGTCGCACGTTGAGCTTCTTGGACGGCGCGCTGGTCAACCAGTCCGAGCTCTTCATCTTGTTCGAAGAGCGCTACGAGAGCTTCATTCCCGGTCAGGCGCCGACGGTGGCGTATGGCTACCTGCGGCTCAAGCGCGCGCCGGCGGACCTGCGGCCGGAGTCCTTCGTCGGTTTGACGGGTCCGAGTTCCTTGCCGACGCGGCCGGTGCCGGACGGTGGCGCCGTGTGCAACCCGGGCTTGGTCCGCGACACCATGACCACGACCAACGGAGGCCCCCCGGCGAACACCGCGGAGAAGGTCGCGCTCGCGGCGGTGCTCATGGGCGGCACGTCGGCCGGCAGCGCCTTCCAGCAGATCGGCGACGGCGTGGGCCAGGCGCCGACGGCGTCGAACCAGATCCACTACTACTGTGAGGACACTGGGCGCTTCAACGGCGGGAACGGCGACGACGGGTCTCCTAACGGAGTGCGCATTCCCTGCCCGCCGGGCTCGAACGTCACCTATTTCAACGCCGGCACGCTGACCGCCGCCGAAATCGCTTCGGAGCGGTGTAACACCGACCTCGACGCCACGCAGCAGGTGGTCGTGTCGGTCAGCGTCGACGGCGGCACGGTGCGGACCGGCCGGGCGCGCTGCGGCAACCGGCTCCAGGAGTGGCGGCTCAACAACCAGATCGTCGAGGCGAGCCCGCTCTACCAGTGCGCCGGTGGGCAGCCGTTCTGTGACGACAACCGGCTCAACCTGCGCGCGGGGAAGATCTTCTACCGCCGGACGCCGCAGGCGCCTTCGCGCACCTTCCTGCCGCTGATCCCGCTCATCGACTCGGCGTTCCGGTACAAGACGCGCTTCCGGTCGAGCGTGTCCGGCACGTCGCTGGGCTTCGCGCCGCAGATCTGCGTGCCGGGGTCGGACCAGATCCCCTACTGCTATGACCCCGCGCAGATCGAAGAGGCGCGCCAGCGCGTCGACTGCCTCGTAGCGCTCTACTCGGACCCGGTGTTCGCGCCCAGCTTCAGCCACGGGACACAGGGACAGCAGGTCCGCACCCAGCTGTACCGCACGCTGCGGCAGAGCTTCTCGGAGTTCCGCGACGTCGCGACCGCGCCGGACGGTGGCGCGCAGCGCAGCTTCGAAGGCTTCGAGCGGCTCAACGCCGAGCTGTTGGTCATGCAGGGTGACGAGTCGCTGACGGCGGCCTACGCGTCGCGCTTCGACCTCGCGGCGACGGGCGGAGCGAGCTTCAAGGGCTCGGCGTTCGAACCGAACGGCATCGACCTGACGGGCGTGGCCGGGGCGGAAATGTTCCGGCTGTACGAAGCGGTGCAGTACTACCAGCTCGCGCTCGACCGCATGTACATGCTCGGGCCCAACATGCGCACCGCGCTCTCGCGCGGCACGTCGGTGCTGGACGACGCGGTGTTCATTTCGCCAGAAATGGTCACGAGCTACCTCGAGCGGCTCGTGCGCGCGGCTTCGCAGAAAGCGCGGTCGTACGCGGAGATCGCTCGGCGCTACCAGAACTTCAACCGGCCTGACCTGGCTCGCCGGGTCATCGAGCGGGCGTACGTGGCGACGTACCTCGAGAGCGCGCTCATCAGCTACCTCATGCTCGACATCGCCGAGCGTTCGAACTCGGCGGCGCTGCCGCAGATCAAGGTGACCATCGAGAAGTCGCAGCGGAACTACCGCATGGCGCTGCTCGACATGCGGGAGATGTACCAGCAGATCACCGACGAGCAGAACTTCTTCGGCTACCCGCCCGAGTACATTCCGTTCCCCTCACTCGACAGCTCGTCGGTCAGCTCGGCGAACGCGTACGAGGCCCTGGCGCAGCTGGCGCGGCAGCGGCTCGACTTGGCGAAGACGCGCGAAACCACCGCGCTGTCGAGCGGCCGGCAGGGGCGCGTGGACGCGGCGCAGTTCCAGTCGGACCTGACCAGCATTCGGAACAACTACGAGAACCAGCTCTCGCAGATCTGCGGCACGTTCCGCGCCGACGACAGCCGGCTGTACCCGGCGATCCAGAAGTACGCGCACCTCAACCAGACGACCATGCTCATGGGTGACCCCTGCGGGCGCATGGGCTCAGGTGAGCTCCACAACGCGATGGGGCAGGTCAAGGACACGTCGCTGCGGCTCAAGTCGGTGCTGCAACGCCACGAGAACGTGCTGCGGGAAATCGACATCGAGCGGTCGCGCGTGGCGCAGCAGTGCATGCTCACGCAGACCGTCGCCGACTACCAGTTCAACCGCGGGCAGCAGGTCATCAGCATGCAGCAGGAAATGGCCGAGTCCCGCGCGATGATGACCTTCATCGGCGCGAGCCTGAATGCCGTCGTGTCGTCGATTCAGGTGCTCGACTGCGAGATTCAGTGCGCCAGCTCGGCCGCCATGGCCGCGACGGTCGCGGGCGCCGGCATTGCGGCAGCCGGCACCCAGTACGCCACCGAGCTCCGCGTCGCGCAGACCGAAGCGAACATGCGCGAGTTCGAGCTGGAGACCATGCGCTTCGTGACCGAGAGCCAGTGCACCGCGCAGCAGATCGACAGCACGGCGCGCGTCGCCAACCTGTTCAACAACACCATGGAGACGCAGCTCGAGGCGTTGCGCACCGAGTACGGCGTGCGCCTCGCCATGGCCGACGTGACCCGGTTGGCGTCGACGGCGCAGCGGCTCCAGGCGCAGCAGGAAGAAGCCGAGCAGCTGGCGATCAACGTGCAGGCCGCGCAGAACGACCCGAACGTGCGCATCTACCAGAATGACGCGGTCATCAACGCGGACGTGAGCTTCAAGGACGCGCTGGCCACGGCGTACCGGCTGACGCGGGTGTTCGAGTACTACACGAGCCAGAGCTACGCGAAGAAGGAGCAGCTCTTCCTCATCCGCATGGTGACGGCGGGCCAGTACAACCTCGAGAACTACCTGCTCGAGCTCGACAACGCGTTCAACACCTTCGAAGAGCAGTTCGGCAACCCCGACGTGCGCGTCATCGCGCTGAGCTTGCGCGACGACATCATGCAGATCCCGCTGCTCAAGCAGGACCGGACGCCGCTGACGGAGAACGAGCGCATCAACATGATGCGGGAGCGCCTGCGCGACGTGCGGCTGCTCGACTCGCGTGGGTACCTGACGCTGCCGTTCTCGACCGAGCTCCGCGCGCTCTCGCCGCTGACGCGCAACCACAAGATCCGCCACGTGGAGATCGACCTCCAGGGCGCGCGCATGGGCGACGCGATGTCGCGCATCTACATGCGCATGTCCGGCACGGGCGTGGTGCGAAACGTCGACGACGACCTCGACTACTACGTGTTCCCCGAGCGCCTCGCGGTGGTCAACGCTTCGCTCTTGGGCGCCAAGGTGTACGACCCCGAGGTCTACCGGAACTACCGCTTCCGCGATCGACCGCTGGTCAACACGCTCTGGGAGTTGGTCGTCAACCAGCGCGACGAGCTCGTGAACCAGGACATCGACCTGCAGTCCCTGACGGACATTCGGGTCCTCATCTACTACTCTGACTTCACGGCCTTCTAAGCCTTCACCACCGGAGCGGGAATGAACAAGCGCGTAGTGTCGGGAATCCGCAGCGGCGGTCTGCTGCTGGCGGTCATGGTCTCGCTCGGGTGTCCTCAGCCCCCGGCGGATACGGACGGTGGCATGGGCGGCATGGGTGGCAACACCCAGTCCGACGGCGGCGGCGGCTGCACCGCGGGTGAAGTGGGCTGCACCTGTGGCGCCGGTGACACCTGCAACGGCGGCGTCTGCACGAGCGGCATGTGCACGGCCTGCTCCGCGGGCGCGCAAGGCTGCACCTGCATGATGAACGGCACCTGCGGCGCGGGCCTGCGCTGCGAGAGCAACCGCTGCGTGACCTGCACGGCCGGGACGAGCGGCTGCCCCTGCGGCACCGGCGATACCTGCGGGAGCGGCCTGGTCTGCATGAGCGGCACCTGCGTCGCGAACACCTGCGTGAACGGCCAGAACGGCTGCCCGTGCAACGCGACGGACCCGCGCTGCTCGGCGGCGACGAGCTACTGCGACATGTCCGGCCGCTGCCAGGCGTGCAGCCCCGACATCATCGGCTGTGGCTGCGGACCGAGCAGCACCTGCAACGGCGGGCTGGTGTGCGGCACTGACCTGAAGTGCCGCACCCCGGTCACCTGCGCGACCCTGTCCATGGACGGCGGCACCTGCCGGCCCAACCAGCTGTGCACCGAAGCCGACGGCGGCATGGACGCGGTCTGCGTGGCGGACACCTGCGCGGCGGGGTTCAAGTGGAACCCGCTGCAGCAGCGCTGCGACACCTGTTCGACGGCCAACTGCGCCTCGGAGATGACCTGCACCGCGGACGGCGGCACCAGCGCCGAGTGCAGCATGCAGAATCGCCTGTGCGTTCAGTCCGGCCAGTACGGCTTCTGCAGCGGCTGCGCGCCGGGCTTTGCCGACAACGGCACGAGCTGCGTCGCCCGCCCGCGCTGTGGCACCGCGAACTGCGGTGACTCCGAGTACTGCGACACGTCTGGCACTGCGCCGACCTGTCGTGCGCTGCCGTGCCCCACGGGTCAGGCCAAGGACGGCCCGAACGGCACCTGCACCAACTGCGGACGGACCTGCACCGGCGAAGGTTTCTCAGGGCGGCTCTGGCCGTTCCGGACCAACCAGGGCGTCTGCGTGTGCGAGACGCTCGACGGCTATTACTTCCCGGTCGGCATGACGAGCCTCGCGTCCAAGTGCGACGCGGACAACGACGGCTGGGTGCGCGAGGAAGCCGACGACCAGACGACGCGGAACGATCCGGCGCTCAAGTCGAACGCCCGCTGTGTGATTCGCTCGGTGGATCGCGTCCGGCTGGTCGACGAGCTCGGCACCCCGGCGGACGTGCTGTCCTGCACCGCCGGGCTGCAGCTCCAGCTGCCGCCGGAGCGTCGTCAGGACGGCGGGGTCATTCCGGCCGCGGACGCGGGCTGCGGCGGGGCGATCCTGCCGATTCGCCTCCTCGAGACGCAGCGCAACGACGTCGCCGGGCCTCTGACGGACCTGCGAACCCCGGCCTATGGGGGCGACGCCGGCCGGGCCCTCGAAGCGAACGAAGTGAACTCGCTCACCAAGGCCTGCGTGTCGGACGTGGGTGACTTCAACAACAACAACGTCGACGACGCGGTCGAGAACCAGGCCGCCAAGTCGGACCGCACCCCGACGGAGACGTGGGAAGCGGACCGCGTGCGGCTGCACCAGTTCGCGTACTTCACGGAGCTCTATTCTTCGTATTACGAGCCGCCGGCCGTGGGGCAGCAGTACGGCGCGCTCGTCATTCGCGAGCGGTCGCGCTGCAATGGCGCCAGCTTCCCGCTCCGCTACGAGACGGCCGCCAACATCAACCCCAGCTACGTCAGCAATGACGCAGGGACGTCCTACTGGCGCAACTGCGATCGCCGCCGCGACCCCGCGTTCAACCTGGCCCTCCCCGCGCCCAACATGGACTTCGCGCAGTGGGCCTGCTCCGCGCAGACCGGAACGTGCCCCTGGACCCTGCCGGCGCACCGCGCCTGGGTGGCTCCGACGGACCCGAGGAACGTGCTGCTCCGCGACTTCGGCGTCTGTGAGCTCAACGGCACGCCGCCGGCCGACGGTCGCTGGCGCGGCATGATGCACCACAGCCAGTTCAAATGCGTGAAGGTCACGTCGTCGCCGATGACGGCGTACGATCAGCCGCTGGGCGCGTTCGCGACCTCGACGGCCGCAGACGGCGGGGCGCTGTACTTCAACGACTGCCGCGCAGTCCGCTGCGTCGGCGACGCAGGCTGCTCGGTCATGCCTGGCGCGTCGACGGGGCTGCCGCAGACCAAGGAGCCGGTCATCAACTGTGCGGCGCGGCTGGGCCCCATGGGCGGCGTGGGTTTCGCTGCGGTCGGCTTCCGTCCGTACGGCTCAGGCGACGGCTACGGCACGATTGACGCGCCTCAGTACGGAGCGGGGGGCGTCTACGCCGGTGGCTGCATCACCGAAGACACCGAGTCGGCGCTGTCGACGGGGACCAAGCGCAGCTACATCTGCCCGTACCCGGAGTTCAGCATGGTGCGCACGCGCAGCGACGCCACGTGGGGTCGCCACACTTGCTACGGCCGCCCGTCGAACTTCCTGTGGTGCGGGACGCCCTGCGTGCCGGAGCGGGCGACGCTCCGCTGGTCCGGGCCGACGGTGAATCCGGTCAACGGTGTGCTGCGGTAGCGCGCGCGGCTCGCGCGCGGTGCTCTTCGGTAGCGGCCGTGCTGCGGTAGCGGCCGTGCTGCGGTAGCGGCCGTGCTGCGGTAGCGGCCGTGCTGCGGTAGCGGCCATGC
>JALHOS010000150.1 GCA_022842905.1 Myxococcaceae bacterium
TGCTCTTCCGATCTCGCGACGATGGCGGGCTGCCCGTCAGCCAAGGCGAGCCCAGCGAGCGGCCTCACGGCGCTGGCGGAGCCGACCGGCGTGCTCCACCGGCGGAAGTTGGGATCTCGCGGCGTGAACGTGCGCTGGCTGACGGCGCGCGTGTTGTGCGCGGGCGACGTGTCGGCGACGGCGCCCACGAACAGCACGCGCGTGCCGGTGGTGCCGAGCAACGGGACTTCGGGGATCAGCTCGACGCGTGTCGTGCCGGGCACGTAGCGCACGTACGAGTTGCTGCAGAGCGAGACCGGCGACGGCTTGAGGCAGATGGTGCTGGCCGTCACCGACGCCGGGTCCAGCGGCTCGTCGAAGACCAGCTCGTACTTGAGCCACGGCCCCGACAGCGGGCCTCCGTCCAACTGGACGAGCGAGTCCGAGAGCAGCACGGGCGGCGTGCGGTCCTCCACGCCGACGAGCAGGTCGGCCACGCCGCTCCGGCCGTCCGGCGTTCGCGCGGTGCAGCGCAGCACCAGGGAGCCGACGACTTGAGGCGCGGTGAACGTCACCTGCGGCGCGCTGGCGCTCGGCGACAGCGCCACGACGACGCCGGACAGCTGGGTCCATGCGTAGGTGAACGTGTCGCCGGCGCCACCGGTGGCCGTGCATGACGCGGTGACGTTGGCGCCCTGGGCGACGGCTTGGCTCGAGCCGACGGACACCTGCACCGGGGGTGGCAACGGAACGATGCTGACGGGGACATCCACCGCTGCGCTGTCGATGTACGGGTTCCCGGCGACCACGCGGACGAAGAAGGCGCCGGGCGCCGCACCTGCGCGGAAGGTCGCCTGCCCGACGCCCGCATCGGACACCTGCGTCAGCCCCGCGCTCGGCGCCGACCAGCGGTACTCCACCGGGAGGCCAGGCGGCGAGCCCGTGACGCTGGCGCCGAGCTGGAAGGTCTGGCCGACGGCCACCTGCACCGATGACGGCGCGACGCTCACGCGCGGCGCGTCGAGGACTTCGATCTCCGTCGTCGCCGGCGGGCTGTACAGCTGCGCGAGCGGATCCGTCACCACGAGCTCGAAGCGAAGAATCTGGCCCGCGTCCGGCGCTGCGAAGCTCGGCGCGCGCGCGAAGAAGGAGTTGTTCACGTCGAACGTCACCGGCGCCCCCTGCAGCTGCGTCCAGGCGTAGCGCACCATGCCGCCCGTCGACGACGCGTGCCCGCCGTCCAGGCGATACGGACGGCCCACACCGACGAAGTCGATCGGCCCAGCGAAGGCCCGGAGCCCGCCGTCCGTCGACAGCGTCGGACCTGACCCTGCGCTTCCGCCGGAACCTGCGCTGCCTCCTGAACCCGCGCTTCCGCCGGAACCCGCGCTTCCGCCGGAACCCGCGCTTCCGCCTGAGCCCGCACTTCCGCCCGAGCCCGCGCTTCCGCCCGAGCCCGCACTTCCGCCCGAGCCCGCACTTCCGCCCGAGCCCGTACTTCCGCCCGAGCCCGCACTTCCGCCCGAGCCCGCACTTCCGCCCGCGCCCGCACTTCCGCCCGCGCCTGCACTTCCGCCCGCGCCTGCACTTCCGCCCGAGCCCGCACTTCCACCCGACCCTGCGCTCCCACCGGATCCTCCCGCGCCTCCTGCCCCGCCAGCGCCCGCGTCACTCGATTCTCCGGGCCGCAGCGCGCGCAGGCTGACCTCACCGACATCGTTCGTGCGCTGCGCTTCGACGAGCAAGTTCGTCAGCGTCGCCGGCGCCAGCCCTGTTCGCGACACGAAGAGCGTGAAGACGCCGGGCATCAGGCCGGTCACCTCGAACGCGCCGTCGGGCGTGGCGACGCCGCTGCTCAGCGTGCCCTGCGTGGCGCGCGCGACGACGGACAGCCCGGCCAAGCTCTCGCCGTCCGGCGCAACGGCGCGACCGCGAATGGCACCATTCCCCGTCGTCGTCTGCGGGCGCAGCACCAGCTCGGTCAGCGTCAGCGACTCCCCCGCGCGCAGGGTGACGCCGTCGCGCACGAGCGACGCGTAGCCGGTCCGGAACGCGGCGACTTGGAGCACGCCCTCGGGCATGTCGTCGATCGTGAAGCTCCCGTCGTCCCCGGTCTGTGTGGTGAACGGTCCCTGCGGCACGAACACCTGCGTGCCGCCGTGCCCCGTCGCCGCCGCGACGTCGCCGCGCAGCACCTTGCCGGTCACCCGCGCGTTCTCGCCCAACGACAGCACGCCGACGGACGTGTCCTTGTCGAAGCCGGCCTTCAACTCGGCCAGCGTGGCGGCGCGCTGCCGGTCGGCGCGGCCGTCACCGTCCAGGTCCAACCGGAAGAGCACCGTGCCTTCGCGCACCAAGATGCCGGTGAGTTCGAACGCGCCGTTCACGTCCGCGACCGCGCGCAGTGGGCTCGACAAGAGCAGCACCTCGGCGTTCGCGGCCGGCGCCTTCGCCGTCTCTCCGGCGCGCGCGTAGACGAGCGTCCCGTAGAGCCGGCCTGGCTTCGGCACGGGCGCGACCGGCGGAGAAGGGAGCGACACCTCTCGGCACGACACCACCGCGAGCACCACGACCGACAGGAGACCCCGACGCATGATGCCGTAGCTTCTCCCGAAATCGGCGTTGCCGCGCGCCTGATGTCTGCCAGTCTGTCTCTCAGTCGCCTCGACGACAGCGAGGCCTCCGTCCGCCGCCTCGCCGCATCCGCGAGCACTCGAAGCTGCCAAGTCGACGTGCCGCGCGCCTCCACAGTGCGGGCTTCCCAACGCCCGTCTTGCTCACGCTCATGCCAAGCCACTGCACGGAGAGAGGGAAGGGCTGGTGGTCGCTACAGCACGCCAGACGAGCCGAGCCATGGCGAGCGCCGTGGGTGGACTCCGCCGAGCGCTCGTGGACGCGGGTGTCACGCCTTCGGCTGCGCGAGCGGGCCGGCACCAGACTTTCGACGCCGCCGTGCTCGCGGCTTTCCGGGCGCGAGCTCACCGGGCTCGTAGACCAAGCCTACGCCGCCCTGGTCGGCCACGGGCGCCGTCGAAGCCCACCATCGTCTTCACGTTGGCGCCGTAGCCGAGCGTGGTGATGGCGCGCAGCTTGTCCGCTGACAGGCCCCCGTCTCCGAGCGTGGCGGGCTGGACCGAGGGACCTCGGCTGTGCGGAGGGCGGCGTCACCTTCAACGCCTCCCTCTTGGAGTCACCGATGCATTCGTCGCTGGGAAAGTCCGTCGTCGTCGTCAGTGCCCTCTTGCTGCTGGCCGCCTGCAACACGGGTGGCCAGCCCGGCGAGCTGCAGGTTCCCGCCAGCATCCAGCAGGAGGTCAACGAAGGTGGCCCGAACCCCGCGGCGCGGACGGTCGTCGTCACCAACAGCGGCACGTGTGAGCTCGCGCTGAGCGGGACCGTGGCCACCGCCGACGGTCGGCCCTGGGTGAGCCTCGCGCCGAGCAACGCCAACGTGGCGCCTGGCGCCAACGTCAACCTGTCGTTGTCCTTCGACGTCGTCTCCACCAGCCTGCTTCCTGGGAACTACGTCGGCACGCTGACGCTCACCGGCACCTGCACCGCCACGGGCCAGGCCGCGCGGGGCAGCCCCAAGACCGTCGCGTTGAATCTGCGGGTGACGGCGATCGGCGCGGCGATCGCCGTGGACACGACGTCCGTCGGCGTCGACACCAACCCGGTCCTCGACCAGTGGCGGGGCATCGCCGACAACGCGCTGTACACCGGGCGCACCGGCCACACCGCCGTCTGGACCGGCCGCGAGATGTGGATCTTCGGTGGGCAGAACTCGGCGAGCGTCGCGCAGGGCGTCGGCGGCAAATACGACCCGCTCGTCGACGGCTGGGCGAACATGCCGACCGCCAGCGCGCCGTCGGCCGCACGGGCCACACCGCGGTCTGGACCGGCACGCAGATGATCGTCTGGGGCGGGCGCACCGGCGCTTCGGACTCGAGCGCCGTGGACACCGGCGGGAGGCTCGCGAGCAGCTGGTCGGCCACGACCACCACCAACGCCCCGAGCGCGCGCTGGGCGCACACCGCCGTGTGGACCGGCACGGAGATGATCGTCTACGGCGGCATCGACACCACCGGCGCTCGGCTCAACACCGGCGCGCGCTACAACCCGACCACCAACGTCTGGACGCCGCTGTCGACGACCAACGCGCCCAGCGCGCGCGCGCGCCACGTGGCCGTGTGGACCGGCCGGGACATGCTGGCCTGGGGTGGCGAGTCGGCCGCCGGCGCCTACCGGACCACCGGCGCACGCTACAACCCGGCGACGGACACCTGGGCGGCCATGGCTCCGGGTGGGCCCGCGCGGAGCGACGCCGTGACGGCGTGGACCGGCTCGCACTGGCTCGTCTACGGCGGCGAAGGCCTTCACCCCATGAACGGCTCGACGGTGGTGCTGAACGACGGCGCCGCGTACTCGCCTGCGGAGGACTTGTGGGTCGACGTGCCGTCAGACGTGCAGGCGCGCAGCGGCGGCGTCGCGTCGGCGTGGAGCGGGCGGGAGCTCATCCTCTGGGGCGGTGGCGTCCAGGGCCGCCGACTGAACCCCTTCACCGGCACCTGGTCCGCGCTCACCACCATGGGCGAGCCGTCGGCGCGCACGGGCGCGTCGGGCGTGTGGATCGGCAACGCCTTCGTCGTCTACGGCGGCGACGGCCTCGCCACCGGCGGACTGTACCGGTAACCCGTCGATGCGTGCGTCGCGCTGCGGGCCGGCCTGCGTCGGTCCGGCAGTCCTTGCCGTGGCTCTCGCCGCGTGCGCTCCGCCGGCCGCTGCGCCTGCGGGCGCGAGCGTGCTGGGCCTGCCGGGGCTCGTCGCCCAAGCTGTCGTCGAAGGTGGACCGAACCCGCCGGCGCGGAACGTCACGCTGTCCAACCGCGGGAGCTGCCCGCTCAGCTATTCCATCGACGCGTTCACCAGCGACGGCCAGCCATGGCTCGGCGTGTCGCCGACGTCGGGCACCGTGCCCGCCGACGGCAGCGTGGCGCTGAGCGTCACCTTCGACCCGCAGTCGCTGCTGCTCTCGCCCGGCGTGTGGACCGGGACGGTGCTCGTGTCGGGCACCTGCCAGACGACGGGGCAGCCGGCGCGAGGCAGCCCGCGCAGCGTCGCCGTCAACCTGCAGGTGGTGCCCGACACCGGCGCGCCGGCGGACGACTGGCTGGTCTTCGACGGTGTCGAGCGGCCGACGGCGCGCCAGGGTGCCGGCATTGCCGCGGCGTTCCTGCCGACGGAAGGTCCCACGCGGCGCACGCTGGTCTTCGGCGGCGTCGACGGCGGCGGCGCGCCCATGGCGGCGCCGTACCTTCACGAAGTGGGCGTCGGCTGGACGTCGCTGGCCGGCATGCCGAACGAGCCCAGCGCGCGTGTCGCCCACCGCGTGCGCCGTTCTTCAGCGAGGTGGCGGGCGCGCTCGTGTGGGGCGGCCTCGAGGCGAGCGGCGCCCCGACGCAGACCGGCGCGGCGTTGATCGACAACCTCGGCCTGGAGTGGGTGCCCACGCCGCTGGCCGGCGCGCCGTCCGCGCGGAGCCTCCACTCGCTGACGGCGAGCGGGCCGGTGGTGCTGGCGTGGGGCGGGCTCGACGGCGGCGGGCAGGTGCTGGGAGACGGGGCGGCGTACGTCTCCGAAGTGAACGTGTGGCAGGCGGTGCCCACGGCTGGCGCGCCCACGGCGCGGGCTCGCCACGTCGGCGTCGCGGTGTCCGGCCGCATCATTCTGTGGGGTGGGGAAGTGGCCGGCGGTGCTTTCACCAACACCGGCGGGCGCTACGTCGTCTTCACCAGCAGCTGGCTGCCCATGTCGACGGTGGGCGCGCCGTCGGCGCGCGTGGGCATGGTCGCCGCGTCGACGGACTCCTTGGCATTGGTGTGGGGCGGGCGCAGCGCCGCGGGGGTCGTGGGCGACGGCGCTCGATACGATCCGCTCACCGACACGTGGACGCCGATGTCCATGGTGGGCGCGCCGTCCCCGCGGGAAGACCACACTGCGGCGTGGACGGGGACCCGCTTCATCGTCTGGGGCGGCCGCAGCGGCACCGGTCAGCTGCTGGGTGACGGGGCGGCGTATGACCCGGACACGGATAGCTGGGCGCCGGTGTCGCTGCTCGGTGCCCCCGACCCGCGCGCGGGACACGTGGCGACGTGGGAAGAGGACCGCATGCTGGTGGTGACGGGCATGACGGCGACCGGCGTGACGGAGACGGGCAAGGCGTACCGCTGAAGCGGCGCGCCAAAGGCTCGAGCGCAGCCAGGGCCCGGCTGTTCGCGGTGGCCGCCAACCAGACACGCGCCCGTCGCGTCTGCGAACGAGAACGCCTCAGGCCCTCGGCGCGCCTTGCGCGGCCAAGGCCTTCATCAGGGAACAGGAAGAAGAACTCGCGCGAGCTGCCCCGCCGGGTGCTTCGCGAGGAGGTGCTGGGGCGGTAGGGCGGGTGGCGCGACCGCGCGCCTGTGGCAGAGTCGGGGTGAATGCGGATCACCAGGCTTCTGCTGCGCAATGTCGGGCGAAGGGGCGAATCGGAACTCTCCTTCCCGGCAGGGACAGACCCGAAGAAGGCGGACGCGTATCTGTTCGTTGGGCAGAACGGCGCCGGAAAGTCGACGGCCCTCGCGGCGCTCGCGCAGTTCTTCGCCCCTTACTCGACGGGCCTGAGAGCACGGTTGGTCGGGCCAACGCCGCTCGTTGCGCTCGAAACGGACGAAGGTGTCGCTGCGGTCGGGCTGGACTACGCCAGTCCGCCATCGCTCATGTTTCGCGAGCCCCCACGGCCCGTTGAGCTGCGCGACCGGTGGCCTGAGGCCGACGTCGTGTTTTGGAGGCCACCGAGTCCGTTCGCCGGGCTCGACGAGAAGCTCAAGAGTTACCGAGCGCGAAGCCAGGCAGGGGCGCGCGAAGCGCTGGGTGAGTTCGAATGGGCGGCGTTCGCCTACGGGCCTGCCCGGAACCTGGGAAGCGTGGCGATTCCGGGCGTCGTCGAGCAGCAGGGCAGCCCGTTTCGCTTCGCGCTCGGCTTCGGGCGAGCGGCCGACTCGCTGGACTTCGTGCAGTGGGTCGCGAACAACTACTTCAAGTCGTTGTCGGCTCGTCAACGCGGCGAAGCCGAGAAGGCCGACGAGCGTGCGGCCGCGACTCGCGTCATCGAGGAAGTCGTCGTGGCTCTGACTGGCGCGCCGTTCGAGTTCGTCGTCGACGATGATCCGATCGGCGTACGCGCTCGCTTCGACGGAGCACTCATCGGCCTCGACGTGCTCCCCGACGGCCTCAAGTCGATTCTGAGCTGGGTCGCCGACTTGGTGATGCGCTTGGACCGCATCCCGTGGGCCGATCCCAACGTGCCCTTGGTTCGACGCCCGTTCTTCCTCTTCCTCGATGAGGTCGAGCTGCACCTGCATCCACAGTGGCAGCGCAAGCTGTTGCCCGTCGTTCAGTCACGGTTCCCCGAAGCGCAGGTCTTTGCGGCGACGCACTCTCCGTTCGTCGTCGCGTCGGCGGCTGATGCCTTCATCTATCAGTTCGAACGTGGCGTGGTGACGGGACCGATTCCTGCGAACGACGGCCTCAGCGTGATGGCGGTCCTGCGCGACGTGTTCGGCGTCAAAGAGGAGTTCTCCGTCAGCATCGAAGCGCAGCTCGACCGCCTGGAAGACGGTTGCGCGGCGGTGCTGCGAGGTGACGTGACGCGGCGCCCTGAAGTCGAAGCGCTCGCCGCAGAGTTGTCCAAGCGAGGCCCCGAGTTGGCCGCGATCGTCGGCCACCAGTTGCGTCAACTCGATCGACAGCTCTCGCGAGCCCAATCGGCATGAATCGTTGCGTCCGGAGCGCTCCACCCGAGCCGCTCGCTGCGCGGGCCCAGGAGTGGACGCGCCGTTGGCTCGAGCAGTGTGCAGCGAAGGGCGCGGCCGAATTTCGCTGGCCGCAGGTCGACTCGAAGCCGCTGAATCAGCACCTCACCGAGTCGCTGCGGGCCATGACGTCCGAGCACTGCTCGTACTGCGACAACTGGATCCCACCTGGCGTCGCGGAGACCATCGACCACTTTCGGCCGAAGGCGTGCGGCCGGTTTCCGGGGTTTGCGTTCGAGTGGACCAACCTCTTCTTGACGTGCTGGGTCTGCCAGAAAGCCAAGGGTGAGCAGTTCGATGAGCTCCTGCTCAAGCCCGACGAGCCCGGCTACGACTTCGACCGCTACTTCGTGTACCGCCCTCGCACCGGCACCCTCGAGCCGAATCCCAACGCGTCGCCGGAGGACCGGCGGCGCGCGGACCGAACCATCCAGCTCTTGCGACTCAACGAGAACGGGTTTCCCCGGGCTCGCCAACGGGAGTGCAACCTCATCGACGCCGCGGCGTTCCGCTTTTGTCAGGGCGGGTGAGCGCGACGTTCACCCCGCTCTCGAGACGGCTTCACTCGCCTCGAACTCGCCACGCCAAGGCCGCCGCTGCCCGGCTGCTCCGCGAGACGCTCACCGCGCCGGGACGTCGACGTAGCTGCTCGGCACCAGCGGGTCGGCGTAGCGCTGCGGCACGCCCGCGTCCTCGCCGAAGAAGGGCACGAGCCCAAACGTGTCCTCGAGCCGCCCCAGCGCCGCGTGCAGCTTGCACACGTGCCCCGCGCGCATCATCGAAATGTGGTTCGCGCCTTGGCTGGGACACGTCGACGTCTGCGCCGGCACCGTGCTGCCAAACCCCGTGACGCGCTTGAACGCAGCCCGGTGTGGCGCTTCCCCCTGGTAGTGCGTGAAGCCGGCCGTCGCGCTGGCCTGGCGCATGAGCGGGTGCCGCGCGCTGTCGCAGGTGACGGCCAGGTCGTTCGGCTGCCAGCGTTCACCCGCCACCGCCACCAGCGCGCAGGGGTCCGTCCCTGGAGACACGGCGCGGCTCGTGAAGTCGAAGGGCCGCGTGTCGAGTCGCACGTAGTCGTAGCCGAGCGCAGTGACGAGGCGACGGCTCGCGTCGACACCCCCGACGCGCCCCATGAAGCGGTACATGTACGTCGACGCCCACGTCTGCGAGGCGACCCAGTAGCTCCACGGCGTGTCCCAGCCCACCAGCCGCGACGGGCCTGGGCCCCACAGGTCCGCCTCTTCGTCGTTGTCGATGCAGCCGTACAAGCCGCTCCCCGTGCCGCGCCGGCAGTCGGAGGTGCCGCTGCGCCGAAAGTCCGCGTCCGCCGCGTAGCCGAAGAAGGCCACGCCCCTCGGGTTGGTCCAGTCGAGCAGCGCGGACAAGTCCGGCGCCCACACCGGGCTCACGTTCGCCATGGGTGGAGACGTGCGGCGCCAGCCCCCGAAGGTGAACAGCCCGTCGGTGGGCTGCCAGGCCGTTCCGTCTCGGCGCGCCGTCCGCAGCGAGAAGAGCCCGGGCCCGCGAATGCTGCCGCCAGTGCCCACCGCCGACACCGCGCTGTAGAGGAACTCGTCCACCCCGTCGTCGTCCGAGAAGTAGCGGCCCCACGAAGACCAGCTCGTCGCCGGCTGGCTGCACGACAGCGCCCAGGGGTCCACCTCCAGCGTCTGCCAAGCCCAGGGGAAAACGGAGAGCGTGCCGCCGCAGACGTGGGGCAGCGACGTCGAGCCGCCGGCCGTCACCGTGCGCCAGCTGCGGGCGAAGCGGTACGCGCCGTCGATGAGCGCGAGCTGCACGTCGATCGCCGCCGAGCCCGCGAACGGGCTGCCGAAGGTGCTCAGCGACAGCACGTTGACGCGCTCGCGGAGCGCCGTCCCAGCGGGCCCGGGGTCCTCGAAGAACGTCCGGAGGAAGGCGACGGCGTCGAGGCCTCCCTTGCTGTGCGCGACGAGGTGCACGTCCCGGCTGCCCCAGCGCTGCGCGAGCGCCTCGAGGTGGGCTTGGAGCTTCGCGGCGTTGTGCTCCACCGAGTCGTTGTGCGCGAGCCGGCCGTCCGCCTTGAGCCGCTCGTCGGGGCGGTCCTTGGCCGTCGTCGCTCCGGCCGCGGACAGGTCGAGCGACGCGTCGGCCAGGTAGCCCAGCGCGCGCAGCTCCGTCAGCCAGTCCTGCCACATCATCTGGTTGTCGTTGACGCCGTGGATGAGGACGAGCGGCGCCTGCACGAAGGTGGACAGCCGCGCGTGCCCGAGCGTGGCGACGCCGCCGTCGATTAGCCGCACCGTCAAGGTGTTGCGGCCGTCTTCGCTCGAAAGAGGAGAGGGCACCTGCGCCCCTGACGGCGTGGCGAAGGTGGTCGTCCGGTCGTCTTCGATGCGGAAGCGCAGCGCGGTCGCCGGGACCACCGCGGCGTAGCGTCGCCACGTGCAGCGCTCGGCGCCTCCGTCGACGCCACCCGCCGCGCGCGCCCGCACGCCGTTGAGCTCGACGGCCAGCTGCTCGAAGGACGGCGGCCCGTCGAAGAGCTCGAAGTCGAGCGTGGCCCAGGTCGACACGCGCCCGGTCGCGATGTGCTGCTGGGCGTGGTCGAGCCACGAATGCGGCAGCACGCGGGACAGCTCCAGCGACTTGCTGGGCGCGGCGCCCGAGAGCGGCGAGGCAGCAGCGAGGGCTTCGGCTTCGAGCGGGCGGCGGCGCAGCTCGAAGGGCGACTGAGGCGGGGGCGCGCGGCACGGCTGGCCCGCGTCGCCGAGGCCGGCGTCGCTCCCGCCGTCGAAGCCGGCGTCCAGGCCTGCGTCCGGACCCGTCACGCTCGCGTCGAGGCTCGGAGCGCCCGCATCGGCGCCCAAGTCCGGGCCGCCGTCGAGCACGTCGGGCGGGGCGGCCGGGCAGGCCACGAGGAGCAGCCAAGCCCCGCAGAGCGCCAGGCGGTGCGTTCGGCGTCGGTGGCTCATGCGCTCGCCATTCTCTTCAAAGTCGCTGATCCGCTGAAGACAGCACGCCAGAACGTCCACGACGCCTCGGGGCCGACAGCTTCACCCGAAGCGCTCCGGGGCGAAAGCGGCAGACGGCTCGCCCCGACTCGGCCCAGTGCGCGACTGTTCGAAGCCGCGTTGGGTGCTGCTCTTTGCGGAACGGCGCTGCGTCGGGCGGCCAGCGGGCCCGGCAACTCCCGCACACCTCACTTCGGAGAACTCCACGGGCCTCTCAATCGCCAACGCTCGCGCCTTCACCCCCGGTGGCGCCAGGCTTCCTCTCAGCAAGGAGCAGCAGCTGCGCAGCGACGTGAACGCGGCGCTCCACCACCCGGAGACAGTGAAGCTGGCGAAGGCGCCCGGGCTGCCGAAGGACGCCAAGGGCGTCGACATCGACTTCGGGTGGGGCCATGCGACGACGGCCTTCAGGGTCGGCGACGGAGTGTACGTGCGCAAGACGACGCAGAAGCTGGGGCCCACCGACGCGCCGATTGGCCCGGCGAAGCACGAGTGGTTCCAGCTGGGCACGGTGCCGGCCTCGCTCACGGCGGCGCTCGAGCCCAAGGCCTCGCCGGCCGACGTGCTCAAGAAGCTGCACGTCATGCCGCGGCCCGAGGGCGGCTACTCGAAGCAGGCGCCCAAGAAGGAAGACGTGCTGGTGACGGTGGACCTGCCCGGCCGGCGGCCGCACTCGTTCAGCGCGCACATTCTCAAGGGCCATCAGCTCGTCATCGAGCGACGGACCACAGGCGGCGTCGCGCCCTTCCGCCCGGGGGAAGAGGTGTTCAGCAAGCCCATCGCGCTGCCCAAGGACTTCGCGCCCCAGGGCTTCGACTGGAAGCGGCTGGCCTTCGTGCTGAAGACGGACATGTGACGGGAGGGGCAGCGCGGCCGTCGAGCGTTCGCGCGCAGGGCAGCCGAGGCGCTCGTCGGATGACCGGCGCCCCGTCGACGTCCGAATGACGTGGGCTCGAGCTCCGGTGTCACGCGCTCCTCGAGGAAGAACGACCTCCGGACGCGCCGGCTCACGGTGTCGTGCACGCGTCGAGGAACGGCGCGGAGACGGTCACCGGCCCCGTGCCCGCGTAGCTCGCCGTGGCCATGGCGGTGGCCGCGGGGAGCAGGCAGCCCGCGTCGCAGCTGCCGGTGCCAGGCGTGCCGGCCAGCGTGCAGCGCACGGGCTCCGCGGGCGGAATCGTCGGCGTGATGAGCACGGCCGCGCACGCCATCGAGGGCCCTTGCACCAGCGTGCTCGAGCAGGCGGAGCGCACCGTGAGGCGGGTGAAGCCCGACAGCCCGCTCGCCAGAGTCAGGCGCAGGCCCAGCGCGCCGAAGTACGACGGACGAAAGAGGAAGTTGGTGCTGGTGCCTCCGTCGGGCCAGCGCGCTCCGGGGTCGCAGAACGATGCGGGCAGCGGAATTCCGGCGTCGTTGATGAGCAGCAGCTGCACCGTCTGCCCGGGCTGCCCCACCGGCTGGTTCGTCCCCACGTCCACCGCGCGCACGTCGAGGGGGAAGCACTCGTTGCCCGTGTCGACGGTGACGGTCGCCGGGGCCGTGAGCTCGAGCCGCAGCCCGCTGCCTCCCGTCCCGCCCGTGCCTCCGCTGCCCGCCGCTCCACCGCCACCACTCCCAGCGCCACCGCCTGCACCGGCATCGGAGCCGCCCATGCCGCCCGCGCTCCCACCACCTGTCCCGCCCGCGCTCCCGCCGACGCCCGCACTTCCGCCGCCGTCACCGCCCGCGCCACCCGAGCCGTTCCCCGCATCGGCCTGGACCGTCCCCGCATCCGCCGGGCAGCTCCCGCCTGCGCACTGCGGGTCGATGGGCGTCAGGCTTTCGCAGGCGAGCGTCCAGGCGACGGAGCAGGCGAGCAGCAAGAGGATCCGCATGGCCGTGCATCAGACGCACGGTCGCCTCCTTCCGCAAGTCGACGGCGCGCTGCAGCCCAGCCGCTCTCGACGCAGAACGTGCGCGCCGAGCCGTGCGTCGCCCCGCGCGCCGCGCCGAGCCGAGCAACCTGTACTAAGCAGCACCGCCCATGAAGACCGCCGACGCCCTCCGCCACTTCGAGCAGAAGAAGCAGACCTACCTGGAGGACCTCAAGACGCTGGTCCGCATCCCGTCGGTGTCCTTCGAAGGGTTCGACCCCAAAGAAGTGCGGCGCAGCGCCGAGGCCACCGCGAAGCTGCTGGCGGCGCGCGGCTTCGAGAACGTGCAGCTGCTCGAGGTCCCCGGCGCGCACCCGTATGTCTACGGCGAGCGGCTCAAGGCGCCCGGCAAGCCCACGGTGCTCCTGTACGCCCACCACGACGTGCAGCCGGCGGGTGACGCGGCGGCGTGGAAGAGCCCTCCGTTCGAACCGGTGGAGCGCGACGGTCGGCTCTGGGGCCGCGGCGCCGCCGACGACAAGGCCGGCATCGTCGTGCACACCAGCGCGGTGCAGTCGTGGCTCGACGCCCAAGGGGAGCTGCCCCTCAACGTGAAGTGTGTCATCGAAGGTGAAGAAGAAGCCGGATCCGACCACCTGTCGGAGTTCCTCGAGACGTACCGCTCGAAGCTCGACGCGGACGTCATCGTGCTGACGGACACGGGCAACTTCGAGACGGGGCTGCCCAGCATCACCACCGCGCTGCGCGGGCTCGTCACGGTGAACGTGGAAGTCAAGGCGCTCAGGCAGTCGGTGCACTCGGGCATGTGGGGCGGCCCGGTGCCGGACGCCACGATGGCGCTGTGCAAGATGCTCGCGAGCCTCACCAACGCCGACGGCTCCATCGCCATCCCCGGCATTCTCGAGAAGGTGAAGCCGCTGACCGACGCGGAGAAGCGGGACATCGCCTCGCTGCCTGGGGACCGGGCGCACTTCCGCAACCAAGCGGGGCTGTTGCCGGGCGTGGAGCTGCTCGGCGGGGACCGGCACCCGTGGGAGACGAACTGGCGCCAGCCGTCGCTGTCGATCAACGCGTTCCAGGCGTCGAGCCGGGCGGACGCGCGCAACATCGTCTGCGAGTCGGCGTGGGCTCGCGTGGGGATTCGCCTGGTGCCGGACCTCGACCCCAAGGACGTGCAGCAGAAGCTCATCGACGCGCTGAAGAAGGCGACGCCGTGGGGCTGCGAGCTGACCGTCACGCCGGAGTCGCTGGCGAAGTGGTGGTACACCGACTCGTCCGGCCCGGCGTTCCAGGCGGCCTTCCGCGCCCTCGAGAAGGGCTTCGGGACCAAGGCCATCACCATGGGCTGCGGCGGCTCGATTCCGTTCGTCGAGCCCTTCGCCAAGGCGCTCGGCGGCGCGCCGGCGCTGCTCATCGGCGTCGAGGACCCGTACACGAACGCGCACAGCGAGAACGAGAGCCTGCACCTTGGCGACTTCGAGAAGTCCATTCGCTCCGCGATTCACCTGTACGAAGAGCTGGCGACGACGAAGCTGAAGTAGCGGCTCGAGGGCACGGCGTGGGTGAAGGCGCGGCGTTCGGTCCCACGCTCAGCTGCGCACGAGCGTCGTGCGCAATCGCACGACCCACTCAGGCTCGTTCCGCGCTCCATTCCGCGCCATGACGCTGCGCTCGGCCTGCCACCTCGTGCTGTTGCTGTGCGCCTGCTCGGGCCTGCCGGCCTTCGACGCTGGCTCGGACGTGCCTTCCGACGCTGGGGTGTCGGTCGACGGCGGGACGGGCGCCGCGGGAATGAGTGACGCGGGGCACGTCACCTCGGACGCCGGGCTCGATGCCGGCACCTTGGTGGATGGTGGGTCGGGTGACGCGGGGCCCGTGCGCCGTGGCGACGCGGGCTGGCCGGTGGGCGGCGCCTGCCTGAGCCACGCGCCGGAGCGAACGGAAGCGCTCGGCGTCGACTCCGCTTCGCTCTTCGCTGGGGTGCTGCCTGTGTCGAATCGCCTCGTGGCGCTCGCGCGTTCACCCCAGTGGACTGGCACGGCGTGGCTGTCGGTCGACGGCGGTCCGGGGTTGACGCTGCGCGGCCAGGCACTCGACGGTGGCGCCGTGTTCGTCACGCGGCTGGCGACGCAGGGGAGTCCGGAGCAGCTCTCGTTGACCTTCGAGCAGGACCGCCTCGTCGCGGCCTGGGTGACGAGCCAGCACGTCCAGGCGGCCGTGTGGACGCCGTCGCCCGCTGGCCTCGTCACGCGACTCGACCTGGGCTCGGTGCCGCCCTCGAGCGCCGTCGACGTGGCGCTGGCTGCGCAGCCCGACGGCGGCGTGAGCGCGCTGTGGCGGGGCGAGAGTTCTGACGGTGGCGCGGCGCTCTTCCGGCGACGCGTTCAGCTCGGCGCGCCAACCTTCGTGCAGCCGCTGGCGGTGGACTTCAGGGTCGGGGCGCTCGACGTCCTGTCTTCACGAGACGGCGCCGTGGTGGCCTGGGAGCGCGGACTGGCTTGGCTGGGTCCGGACCTGGACTGGCGGGAGTCCGTCGCGCTGCCTGCCCACGCGAGCGGACTGCGGCTTGCGTTCAACGCGTCGACGGGCGCCGTCGCCCTGGCGCGGCTGAGCGGTGGCCGGCGGCCGACCCTGTCCGTCGATGAGGTGCTGCCCGACGGCGGCTTTCGGCCGCTCTTCGAACACCACGACGGCGCGTACTCGACGACGACGCTGCGCAACTCGCTGGCGCTGGCGGCGTGTGGGCGAGGGTTCGTCGTCGTCTTCCGTGACGACGCCACACACCGCCGCGGCTTCCCGTCGTGCGGCGACGAGGAGTACTGCCTGACGAATGACCTGCGCGCCGCGGCGTTCACTGCGCTGGACGCCGGCGTGCAGGAGTGGTTCCTGACTCCCAGCGGACCGCGGCAGACCGAGCGCGCGCTCAGCCCTGCGCTGCTGCCCACCGAAGACGGCGGCGCGCTCGACGTGGCGTGGGTCTCGCAGCCCGTCGACGACGTGGCGCGGGTGCCGGGGGCTCCGTCGGCCGTGTTCGCGGCGGGCCGCCTCCGTTGTGATTGCGCGGTCCCCTGACGTGTCGCTTGGCCTGCCAGCCCGCGTGAGTATGGTCCGCCGCGCTGTCCACCCCTCGTCCGCGAAAGGCAACGCCATGGCCAACCACTTCGTCCACATGGAGCTGAACACCGACAACCTCGACGCCGCGAAGGCGTTCTACGGGAAGCTGTTCGACTGGAAGATCGCCCCGTTCCCCGGCATGGACTACCTGGGCATCAACACCGGCTCCAAGACGAGCGGCGGCGGCATGCAGATCAAGCCCATGGCCGAAGCGCCCACGTCGTGGATGCCGTACGTCGGCGTGGACTCGGTGAAGAAGACGCTGACCAAGGCCCAGAAGTTGGGCGCCACGGTGGTCATGCCCTACACGAAGCTCGGCGCGGGCATGGGCGCCATCGGCATGTTCACCGACCCATCCGGCGCCACGCTGGGCCTGTACGAGGCCGCGAAGAAGCCGGCGAAGCGCTGAGCGCCGCTGGCCAGCATTCCGACGTGAGCGGTTCGCGGTGGGGCTGCGGCTTTTGGCTGCGCTCCTCCGCTCCGCTGAAGC
>JALHOS010000151.1 GCA_022842905.1 Myxococcaceae bacterium
TCGGCGGGTCAGCTGGCGTCGGCGGCGGCGCTTCGGACGGCGGCCGCGACGGCGGTGCGTTCGACGCTTCGATCGACGGGCCCGCCCCGGACGGCGGCTGGCGCAGCGTGCTGTTCCCCGTGGGGTGGTTGCCGTTGGACGAAGGAGGCACGGCCGACGGCCTCGGGCGGGCGCTCCCCGACTTCAGCTACGCGGGGTACCACCAGGGCGTCGACGCGCCGCCGATCGGCCAGGGGACCATCGTCGCCACGCTGAGCGCGTCGCTCGGCAACGGCGTGACGGACGCGACGGCGGCGTTGCAGGCGGCGATCACCTCGGCCTGCGCGTCTCCGGTGCCCGGCCACCGGGTGGTGTTCATGCCGGCCGGGACCTACCGCCTGCGCGGCCCGACGGACGGCGGGTCCGGAGCGATCGCGGTCAACTGCAGCCGGCTAGTGCTGCGCGGAGCGGGCCCGACGCAGACGCGGCTGCTCTTCGACGATCCGCGGCTGCTCCGGAACAAGTCGGTCCTGTTGCTGCGCGGCTCAGGCCAGGGCGTGCGCGACGGGACGCCGTCGGTGCTGCTGACCCAGTCCATCACGCCTCCCTCGCGCGTGGTCACCGTCGCCTCCACGGCGGGCTTCGCCGTCGGCGACTGGGTGAGCGTGCGCGCCGACGTGACGCAGGCGTTCCGGGAAGACCACCGCATGGGTGACTCGGGCGTCCCTCAGGCCTACTGGCCGGACGGGTCTTTCTTCGGGCTCATCTACCCGCGGCGGATCGTCGGCCTCAACGCGACGCAGGTGATCCTCGACGCGCCGGTGCGCTACCCCGTGCTGACTCGGGACAACGCGCGGCTGGTGAAGCTCGCGGGGCTGCTCGAAGAGCTCGGCCTCGAGCGCTTCGCGATCGGCATGGTGCAGCACCCGGACCTGCCGCCGAACGCCTCGGAGCAGGCGACCGAAGCCGACTACGAGGTGATGGGGACGCCAGGGTACGAGCTGCACACGTCGCGGGCGATCCTCATGGACCGCATGCACGACGGGTGGATCCACGACGTCGATACCTTCTCTCCGTCGAGCAACGACGCGGGCGCGCACGTGCTGTCCATGAGCCACGTGCTGGGCGATCACTCCTTCCGCGTGACGGTGTCGGAGTGTGACATCGGCTGGCCGCAGTACCGGGGCGGCGGGGGCAACGGGTACCTGTTTCACCTGACGGGGAACGACCACCTCGTGCGCGACGGGCGGGCCACGCGCGGTCGACACAACCTCATCATCAACCAGGCGGTGTCCGGCAACGTGTTCCTGCGCATGACGGACACGACGCCGCGGTACTCGAGCGACTCGCACCGCTACCTCGCGCACCAGAACCTGTTCGATCAGATCAGCCTGCACGGCTCGTGGCTGCAGTCGGTCAACCGAGGCAAGACGTCGACCGGCGCTGGCTTCACGTCGACGCAGCACGTGTTCTGGAACACGAGCGTCACCAGCAACCACCTGGACGCGTTCTTGCCCGACGGCGGCGCGTGCGGCATCGAGAGCGCGCAGTGGGGGTGGGGCTACCTCATCGGCTCGTCGACGCCGACGGACGCCGGGACTCAGCTGTGCGGCTTCACGTTCACCAGCACGCAGTGGCAGCTGCAGGACCAAGGGGCGCCGTACGACTACGAGGAAGGGGAAGGGCGAGCGGGCCTGTACCCGCCGTCGCTGTACGAGGCGCAGCGCGTTCGTCGGTGTGTTCGCCAGTCGCTGCCGTGTGAGTGAGGGCCCGCCGGGCGCTCAAGCCCCGGACGGAGGGCCCACGGTCAGGGAGCTTTGGGTCGGCGCGGTGCCCCTCGTGAAGGGCCGACCGTCGTTCGCGTCGCGTCGTGCGGACGCTCCCGACGTTCGAAGTCGGGCAGGAGTGCCCTGCGTCGTGACTCATCGACCGTCGCTTCGCGCGCCGTGCCGGTCGGCTTCAGCGCCGCGCCGAGGTCACTCGGTCGGCGTTCGCCGGAGTACGTCAGGCGCCAAGACGCTCCTCGGCTGCACGAAGTCGATGCGCTCCTCGCGCAGGTTCACGTGGAAGGCGCCGGCGTCGAGCGAGAGCCCGCGCGTACCGAACGACACGCCGTCACTCCCGGCGATCACGCCCGGATCTCGCTCGTAGCGGGCGCGCACCGCGAACGCGTTCGCGCCGTCGGCTCGGTGCAGGTGCACCTGCGCTCCTTCGACCACGCCCTCGGCGATGACGCCCGACAGCTCCGCCGCATGCAGCGTGACGCCGTTCCCTGGCAGCACCACCGACGCGTCTGGCGCCACGAACCTCCGGCCGTCGTCCCACAGCTCCATCGTCGGGGCGCGCAGCTCGAGCTGCACTTCACCGTCACGGCGCTGCACCACCGTCACCTTTTCGAGGCGCATGCTCGGCGCGGGCAGCTCGGGCTGGCGCGCCTCCGGGCAGGCCAAAGCGACCACCGCCCAGGCGAGCCCCGATCCCCAGCTGAACCTTCGAACGCGCACGTGCCGGCCAGCGTACCCGCGCAACCCCTCGGGAAAGCGAACACAATGGGCGAAGTGATGATTGGGTCTTGACGACTCTTGTGTTGGTGTTTAGAACTCTTTCGTGGAGACGGACATGGCGACGCCCCTCTTGGTGACCGACGGCTACAAGTTCTCGATGGCGGAGGCCGGCTGGCCGCTGCGGCGCGAGACGTTCTACGGCAGCCACCGCAAGGGCGGCCTGCAGGTGCTCCCCTTCGACGTGGGCGCGGAGCTCGAAGCAGCGCTGCCGGTCGCGGAGCCGGGCGATTGGGAGTACCTGGCGGCCAACCACTACGATCTGGGCGCGGCGTTCAAAGCGGCGATCGCGGCGGGTGACGTCACGGTGCGAGCGCTGCCCCGCAACGCGCTGTTCTTCGATCGCGAGCCGATCTTCAGCGTGACCGGGCCGTCGGCGTTGGTGTCCTGGCTCGAGCCGCTCGTGCTCATGTGGAGCTACCGAATCCAGGTCGCCACTCGTGCGGTGCTCGCGCCAGACCGCCTGCCCGAGGCGGTGGCCGTGGTGACCTGCGAGCGGCAGCGGCAGCTCGTGCTCCAGACGCTCGACGCCGTCGGCGTGAAGGCGCCGCCGATCCGCGTCGACAGCGAGGGGTACGTGCAGACCGTGCGCGGGAAGGTCCGCGAGCTCATCGCCGTCGTCGGCGATCCTGGGCGGCTCTTCGAGGTAGGCCTGCGCGCCGCCACCTGCGTGGAGCAGCACCTGCTCGCGCTCGAGGCGCTCAAGGCCGAAGGGGTCCTGCGGACGAGCCACGTCTGGGGCGCCAAGCAGCTGGGAATGGTGCCGGTTGGGACGATGGGCCACGAGCACGTGCAGCGCTTCGGCAGCGACGACGCCGCGTTCCGCGCCATGGTGGACCGGCGCCCGCAGCGCTCGAGCTTCCTGCTCGACACCTACGACACCATCACCTCGGGCCTGCCCGCGGCGTTTCGGCTCATGGCCGAGCGCGGTCCGGTGGGCGACTCCATTCGCTACGACTCCGGAGACAAGGAAGCGCAGTACCGGCACGCCGTCGCGCTGGCCAAGCAGTACGGCGTCGAGCCAACCCACATCCTCGAAGACGGCTTCGACTTGCCGCAGACGCAGCGCTTCGAGCAGCTGCGCGCCGAGCTCGGCGTCGCGCCGTCGAAGCAGGTGTACGGCTACGGCGGCTACCTGGTCGCCAAGACCGCGCCGGGCCCCTTCACCCGAGACGCGGTGTCCGCCGTCTACAAGCTCAGCCAGACGGGGCACCAGGCGACCATGAAGTTCGGCAATGAGAGCGGGCAGGGCAAGCAGAGCGTGCCTGGACAGCCGGTGCTGTTCCGACGTCGCGCGGGGGCCAGCGGCCCATTCGGCGTCGTCGGGCAGCATGGCGAGAGCGCACCGGCGGGGTACGAGCTGCTCAGCGGGGCTCCGGCCCTGCCCGCGGTCGACGTCGTCGCCGCCCGAGAGCTCGCCACCCAAGCGCTGAAGCTGGAGCCGTCCGCCGCTACCCACGCCCTCGTGCTGGACCTCAAAGAGCGCGCGTTCTCGAGGAGCGCCGCCACATGACCTCACTCGGCACCGTCCTCCTTCCGCTCGACGCGCCGCAGCTGTCTGCGCCGCAGACGGTCGGCTTCGCGTGTGGCTCCGTCGTCGGGAAGGACCACGCGCGGGTCGGCCGCAACAACCAAGACGGCTGCGCGGTGGCGGTGGACGGCGCGCTGGTGGTGGGGGTGGTGACGGACGGGTGTGGCAGCCAGCCGTCGTCCGAGGTCGGCGCGCGCATGGGCGCGGCGTTCCTCGCGCGCTGGGTCCTGCGGGAGCTCAAGCAGCGCGGCGAGCTCGACGTGTCGGTGCTGCCGGAGCGCGCGCTCGGGGCGCTGGTGCACTGGCTGCGCCGCACCGCGCTGGAGCTGGGGGACGAGGCGGAGCTGCCTGCCACGCTCGAGCGCAGCTTCCTCTTCACCTTCCTGTGCGTGGCGCAGGCCTTCGGGCGAACGCTGGTGTTCGGCGTCGGCGACGGGGTGGTGTGGGTCGACGGCCAATCAGTGGTGCTGGACGCGGGCGAGGACAACGCGCCGGACTACGCCGCGTACGACGTGCTGTCGGCGGGGCGCGTGCGGCTCGTCACGCACTTCGTCGGCCGGGCGCAGCGGGTGGCGATCGGCACCGACGGCCTGGCGCCCGCGCTGCGCAGCGCGCCTGGCGCCTTCGATCACCTGCTCTCGTTGCCGCGCGTCTTCGACAACCCGGCGGCGCTCACCAGGGGGCTCGTCGTGCTGCGCGACGCCGCCAAGCTCGCCGACGACACGACGGTCTTCGCGCTGCAGGCCGGAGGCACGCCATGACCGCGCTCTTCCTCGGCACGGAGCGGCTGACGCTGAGCGACGCCGACCTCTTGGGTGAAGGCGGCGAGGCGCGGGTCTTCCGCTGGCGCGACCTGGCGCTCAAGGTGTTCCACCCGACGAGCGTGGCGGGCAAAGAGGCCAAGGTGCGCGCGTTCCCCGCGGGGCTGCCTGCCGAGGTGGTCGGCCCCCTCGAGCGGCTGGTCGACACCAAGCAGCGCTTCGCCGGCTACGCCATGCGGCGGGTGGAGAAGGCCGAGGAGTTTGGGCGCCTGCAGCAGCGCAAGTACCGCGAGGCGACGGTCCCCACCCAACAGGTCATGCGCCTGTTCGGCACGCTCGAGGCGACGCTGCGGGCGCTGCACGCCAAGCAAGTGGTCGTGGGCGATCTGAACGACGGCAACGTGCTGTTCAGCGGCGACCAGGTGCGCCTCATCGACGCGGACAGCATGCAGTTCGCGGGGCTGGGCTGCTCGGTGGCGCACGAGCGGTACCTCGATCCGACTCTGTACGGCGTCGATCTCACCCAGCGTCCGGCGTTCAGCGAGCGCACGGACTGGTACGCCTTCGCGGTGCTGCTCTTCGCGAGCCTGACGTACACCCACCCGTTCGGCGGCACGCACCGCACGCTGGGGACGCTGCTTCGCCGCGCGGAAGCCAAGCACTCCGTCTTCCAGTCGGACGTGGTGCTGCCTCGCAGCGCGCTCAAGCTCGCGGCTCTGCCCGACGACGCGCTGCACTGGTTTCGAGGGGTCTTCGAACGTGGAGAACGCACGCCGCCGCCGTTCGCGGTGTCGAGCCTGCGCTTCGGGCGCTGCGGCTGCGGCTTCGAACACGCGCGCGCCGTCTGCCCGGAGTGCCACGCGCTGGGCCATCTCGTGACGCTGCCGATCGTCAAGCGCAGCGGGCGCTGCTCGGCGCGGACGATCGTGGCGACGAGCGGGGTGGTGGTCGCCGCGGGGCAGCACGGGGGCGTTCGCTACGCGCTGGTCGACGGGGGCGCGCTCAAGCGTGAAGACGGGCAGGTCGTGCCATGCAGTCCACTCGGGGCACACAGCCGGGTCTTCGTCGCGGGGGCCACGACCTGGGTTGCCCACGGGAGCGGCGCGGTGGAGCGGCTGGAGCGAGGGCAGCTCGTCGAGCGGCTGACGACGGCGGTGCGCGGCGTCGAGCCGGCGTTCTGCGCGGCACCCGGCGTTGCGTACCGGCAGGAGGGCGACTGGCTCATCGACGCGGTGACGGGCGCGCGCGTCGGCACCATTCTCGAAGGCCAGACGTGGCTGGCGACAGGCGAAGCGCTGGGCGTCGGCTTCTACCGAGCCGCGGGGAGGACGCGCGCCTTCCTGGTGCGCACCGGCAAGCCCGGCCTCAAGCAGCTGGACGACGTCGACTGGCGGGGGCGCTGGGTAGACGCCCACGCCGCCTTCGACGCCGAGCACGCGTTGCTCACCGTCGTGGTTGAAGACGGCGGGAAGGACCTGGTGCACCGCTGGCTCATCGGCGCGCAGGGCGTCGTCCTCGCGCGCTCGGTGTCGGACCTTCGCGGGCGCGCGGCGCTCATGCGGGGCCGCGTGGTCGTCGGCAGCGACGGTGGCCTGGTCGCGCTCAAGGCCGATTCCGGGCACCTGCTCGAAGCGGCTCAGTTTCCAGACACGCAGGCGTTCGTCGACGCGGGCGACGAGCTCCTTCCCCAGCCCGACGGCTCATTGGTGGTCGTCGGCCCCCGCGACATCGTGCAGCTCACTCTCACCTGAAGGAGGTTCACCATGCCGTTGCCACTGCCTGACTTCTACGATCCCAAGCAGGTGTCCCAGCTGTACCTCGAGCGCGCCGGCCAGGTAGCCGAAGCGGGGGAAGCGTACGCCGCCAAGCACGGCATCAAGCCCGCAGGCCAGGACAAGCAGCGCATCGCCGCGTTCGGCATCGACGTGCAGGTCGGCTTCTGCACGCCCGGCGCGAGCCTGTTCGTCCCCGGCGCGGTCGAGGACAGCACCCGCACGGTCGAGTGGCTGTACCGGAACCTCGACCGCATCACCGGGCTGTTCTTCTCGCTCGACACGCACCGCATGTTTCAGATCTTCCACCCGGCCTGGTGGGTCGACGCGAAGGGCCAGCACCCCGCGCCGATGACGCCGGTCTTCTACGAAGACGTGCGCTCGGGGAAGTGGACCGCCACCGCGCACCCGAAGGAGAGCGTCGAGTACGTCAAGAAGCTCGAGGCCACCGGGAAGTACGTGCTGACGATCTGGCCGTACCACACGCTGCTGGGCGGGCTGTCCCACGCGCTGGTCCCCGCGGTGATGGAGGCGGCGCTCTTCCACGCCGCGGCGCGCCGGCACCAGACGCACTTCGAGACGAAGGGCACCCACGCGATGACCGAGAACTACTCGGTGCTCTCTCCCGAGGTGACGGAGCTGTCCGGGCAGGTCGTCGGCGCCTTCAACGCGCCGTTCTTCAAGCTGCTCATGGAGTACGACCGCATCTACGTCTTCGGTCAGGCCAAGAGTCACTGCGTGCTGTCCACGCTCAACGACATTCAGGCGCACGTGGCCAAGACGGACCCTTCGCTGGCCGAGAAGATCTGGATCCTCGAAGACGCCATGTCGCCGGTGCCCGCGCCGCCGCTCAACCCGCTGCCCGATCACCTCAACTTCCCCAAGCTGGCCGATGAGGCCGTCGCCCAGTGGAAGAAGGCGGGCATGAAGGTCGTCCGCACGACGGACCCGCTCTAACTCCGCGGAGCGCAGCGCCAACTCGCAGTGCCACTGACACGCCGGCGGGCCCCGGACGCTCGGCGTGTGTCCAACGCACGATCCACGAACGCAGCACGAACGAAGGAGCAGACCATGAGCAAGGACGACGACGTGAAGGGCCTCATCGCGAACGCCGTGACGGGCGGGGTGCTGAGCCAGGCTTCTTCGAGCCTCATCACGGGGAACCTGGGCAACGTGGTGCTGGCCGGCGCGGCCGGCAAGGCGCTCGAGGACATCACCGCGACGGACGTGACGCTGGTGACCGTGCTGATCGACGCGTCGTCCAGCATCGGCGACGGAGGCCTCGCCAAAGCCGTGCGCGACGGGCAGGGCGCGCTCGTCGACGCGTTCCTCGGGTCCAAGCAGCTCGACTCGGTGCTGCTGGCGCTGTGGACCTTCAACCACGAGCTCGACGTGCTGCACTCGTACCTGCCACCAAGCGACGCGCTGCGCCTGAACGACAAGAACTACCGGCCCGGAGGCTCGACGCGGCTGTATGACACGTGGTGCGACGCGCTGGCAGCGAACGTGGCCTATGCGCAGCGGCTGCGCGACGGCGGCACGCCCACGCGCAGCGTCGTCGTCGTCGTCACCGACGGGCAAGACTTCGGGAGCAAACGGAGTCAACGCGACTGTGCACGGCTCAGTCGAGACGTGCTGGCGAGCGAGCAGTTCACCCTGGCCTTCGTCGGCGTCGGCAAGGACGTGAACTTCCGCGCGGTGGCCAAGGGCATGGGCGTGCCGGACGGCTGCGTGTTGGTCGACACCGACGCCACGCCCACCAGCCTGCGGCGAGCCTTCGCGCTGGTCAGTCAATCGGCGGTGCGCGCGAGCCAGGGCCGGGTGCAGCCGGGGGCCGCTGCGGGCTTCTTCGTTCCTTGAAGCGAGCCCGTCCGAAGCAGCGGAGTCGTTCTTCTTTGCGTCGGGGCGCGTGACTGACGTCTCGTCGCACGTTCGACCGCGTGCCAGCGAGGAGTTCCTGGAGTAGCTGGGGCCGGTGCCTGATTCGACCTACATCGCCCTGCTGCGTGGCCTGAACGTCGGCGGGAAGAACCGGCTGGACATGAAGTCCCTCGCGGCGGCTTTCGAAGGCTGCGGCGCGCGCCGCGTGCGGACGTACATTCAGAGCGGCAACGTCGTCTTCGACGCGGCGCCCACGAAGGCCAAGGCGCTCGGCGGGGCCGTCGCCGAGGCGCTGCGAGAGCTGCACGGGCTGGACGTGCCCGTGGTGCTCCGTACGCACGACGAGCTGCGCACGGCGATCGCCGCCAACCCGTTCCGGCGCCACGGCGAGGCCGAGCAGAAGGCCTGGCACGTCACCTTCCTCGCGGAGCTCCCTTCGAAGGAGCGGGCCGCGGCGCTCGATCCTCAGCGGTCGCCGGGGGACGAGTTCAAGCTCGTCGGCAAGGAGCTCTTCCTGCGCTGCCCCGCGGGCTACGGGCGGACGAAGCTGACGCCGGCCTACGTCGACAAGGTGCTCGGCACCCTGGGCACGGTTCGAAACTGGGCCACCGTACTCGCCCTCGCCGAGCTGGCGGCGGACGGAGGCTGAGGACTTCCATGGCGGGTCCCGTGGCGCTGGTCTGGTCTGAAGGGCTGACCGCCGAGTGCACGACCCTCCTGGCGCGCGCGAACGGCCGTCGAACGGCGCGGCGCCTGGAGCTCGCCGACGTTCAGGCGCTGTGCGCGGCCGTGCTCGAATCAGCGGACGGGTACGGCTGGCGAGACGGCGGTCCCGGCGGTGATGCGCGGCAGCAGACGACGATCGCGCTGGCCGTCCGCACCGACGTGGGCGTCACCGTCGGCATCGCCGCGGTGCGGGCGGGCTCGCCGGATCCTTCCCGCGCCTGGCCCGAGCTCGATCGCTGGGAGACGCACCCCGGCGCGCACCACGGCGTGCGGTGCCAGCGCTGGGCCGCCCGTCGCGAGGGAGATCGCCTGGTCGTGCCCGCCGTTCAGCCGCGCTCCGCCACCGCGGAGGACGGCCTGTGGGAGGCCGTGCTGGCCCAGCCCTCGGACGACGCGCCTCGGCGAGTGCTGGGCGATCTGCTCTTGGAGCGCGGCGATCCGCGCGGCGAGCTGATCTCGGTGCAGCTCGAGCTGGCGGCGCTTCCGCCCAATGACGCACGGCGGGCCTCGCTCGTCGCGGCGCAGCGCCGCCTCCTGGACGAGCACCGCGGTCGGTGGGCGCCGGAGGATCCGCGGATCGGCGTCGAGTTCGAGCGGGGCTTTCCCTGCCGCGTCACCGTGCATGACGGCGCGGCGCTCGCGGCGTTTGGGGCGTTCTTGGACCGCGCGCCGATCGAACAGCTCACGGTGCTCAGCTCGCGGGGGTTGTCGTTGGAGCGGCTGGGCGCCGCGCCATGGCTGGCTCGGCTCAAGTCGCTGGGCTTCGTCAACCCGAGGCTGCGGCGAACCTCCGCGGGCCACGCGCCGCGGCTCGACGCCGAAGACGTAGGCCTGCTGCTCGAGTCGCGGCGACTGAAGGGGCTCGAAGCGTTGACGTTCGCGCACCACGCGCTGGCGGACGTGGGGGCGCTAGTGCTGGCGGCCAACGTCCCGTCGGCGATGCCTGCGCTCGAGGTGCTCGCCGTGGAGGACTGCGAGCTCGGGGAGATCGGCGCCCAGGCGCTGGCGCAGACGCGGTGGCTCGGGGCGCTGCGAAGCCTCTCGCTGGCCGAGAACGCGCTCGGCCCGGGCGGCGTCGAAGCGGTCGCCTTCGCGCGGAGTGCAGGGCGGCTCGAGCGGCTGTCGCTGGCTCGCACCGGCATGGGCGACCACGGCGCGGTGCTGCTGGCCAAGGCCCCGCGGCTCGAGACGCTCCGCTCGCTCGACGTCTCGGCGAGCCGGTTAGGCGCGCTCGGCGGCCAGGCGCTCCTCGATTCGAGCTCGCTCGTGGGCCTGCGTCACTTGGACCTGTCGGGGAACGCGGTGGGGCGCAAGGTGCTGGCGCAGTACGAGGCGCGGTTTCCGGACTCGGCCTGACGCGGCTCGGCTCGTGCGTGGCGCGCTGGTCGCCGTGCCTCGACCGTGGCGCGTCGTTCGTGGACGGTCGTTTCTCTCGACAGACTGCCCAGTCGAGCCGCTCGCCGCGCGAGCTCTGCTCCGCCATGCGCGGCGATGCTCGGCCTCGCTCGTGGCGCGCCGCTCGCCGTGCCTCGTCCGCAGCCCAGGCGCTTGCGTCGCGTTCTGCTCGCCGTGCCTCGACCGCGCCGGCTCGTTCGCGAACGCTCGTTCCCTCGACAGGCTGCTCAGCCGAGCCGCTCGCCGCACGAACTCTGCGCCACCATGCCCCCCAGTGCTCGTTCCCGTGCGTGGCGCGCTGCTCGCCGTGCCTCGACCGTGGCGCGTCGTTCGGACGCTCCTTTCCCTCGACGGGCTGCCTGTCGAGCGCGTCGCCGTCCCGCCCGTTGGTGCCCACGCCCGTGCGTGGCGCGCTGCTCGCAGTCCGCGTCCGCATCGGGGCCACGCACGGACGCTCGCCTCCTTCGACGGGCTGCCTGTCGAGCGCGCCGCCGTCCCACCCGTCCGTGCCCACGCCCGTGCGTGGCGCGTTGCTCGCTGTCCGCCTCCGCGGTGGGGCCAAACGCGGACGCACGCCTCGGTCCACGCGCTTCCCGGTCGGGGCGCTCCGCTGGATGCCAACCGCGGCGCCGCCACGTCCGCCTGAACCCGTCGTTCGGCGGACGCTCGTTTCCCTCGATGGGCTGCTAAGCCGATCCGCTCCGCCGCATGACGACCGCGCCGCCGCCACGCCCGTTGGAGCCCGAGCACCTGCTGTGGCGCGTGGCACTCGGCTCGCTGACCCTCGCCGCGGCGGTGCTGCTCGGCTCCGCGCGCTTCTTCCCATCGGCCGATCTCCCGCAGCACCTCGGGCTCATCGCCACGCTGTCCGATTGGTCCGCGCAGCAGGCGCACTACGAGTGGGTCCCAGGCCAGCTCCAGAACGTCGGCTACGCCGTGGTGGGGACCGTGCTCAGTCGCGTGCTCGGGAGCCCCGAGCGAGGGCACGGCGTGCTCCTCGGCGGCATGGTGATCGCGTGGACCTTCGGCCTGTGGGTGCTGGCGCGGACGCTCCGCCGCGACGAGCGGGTCGCCCTGGCGGCGGTGCCGTTGTTCTTCGGCCAGGTGCTGGTCATCGGGCTGCTGCCCTACCTGTTGGCCACGGCGCTCCTGCCGCTCGTCCTCGCCGGCGCGGTCCGCCAAGGGGAGCGGCCCTCCGCTCTCAGGTTCCTCGGCCTGAGCTTCGCCGTCTTCGCGCTCTTCACCCTGCACTTGTCGGTCCTCGTCTTCCTTCTGCCCGCCGTCGTCGGCCTCGTCGTGGCGCGGCGCACCTGGCGCCCGGCAGCGTGGGCGTGGCTGTGGCCGCTCCTGCCGCTCGGCGTCCACTGGCTGTTGACGAGTGAGGTGCTGCGGCCGACGCAGGCAGGGCTGACCGGAACGCTGGCCGCGGACTTCCACACGCCCCTCGAAGTGCTGCGCTGGCTGCCCCGCGTGCTGGCGGACGTCTGGACCACCCGCGCCGACGAGGTGTTCGCCTTCGTCGCGCTCGCGGCCGTCGGCGTGGCCTGCGCGCTGGGGTGGCGCTCGGAGACGGCCCGGCCGGAGCGGCGGCTCGTGCTCGGATGGGCGGCGCTGGGGCTGGGGCTGTGCTTCGCGATGCCGTACTCGGTCGGCTGGCTGTTCGTGCTGAACCAGCGCTACGCGATGGTTGCGGCGGCCCTCCTGCTCCTCCTGGTGCCGCGCTGCGACAGTCGCCGTGTCGCGGCGGCCTTCGCGGCGTGCTTCGCGGCGGCGTCCCTTCACCTCGGGGTGACGGCGTCGGCGCTGGCGGAGTTCGAAGAGGAAGCGGCGCCGGTCTTCGAACTCATCGACCGGCTCCCGCCCGGCGCCCGCGTGCTCTCCCTGGCCGCGGAAGGCGACTCGACGTCGGCGCACGCCAAGTTCGTCCCGTTCCACCATGCGGGGGCGTGGGCGAGGGTGCGGAAGGGTGCGATCGTCGAGCCGTCGTTCGTGCGGCTCCCGCAGTCGGCGATCCGCTACCGGGCCTCGGCCGAACCGCCCGCCCGCCCGCACGACTGGGAATGGGACGTGCTGCGCTTTCCCGACGCGGCCGACGAGGCGTACTTCGACTTCCTGTTGGTGCGCGAGCTGGGCCAGGCCCGACGTTTCGGCCCGCCGTGGGCGCCGGTCGGCTCAGCAGGCGCGTGGAGCCTGTACCGCCGAACGCCGTGAGCTATAGGCCCTTCGCTCATGAACGCGCCTCGTCGCAGCTACTACCCCGAGATCGAGCCGTACCAAACCGGTCGCCTGGCGGTCGGCGACGGCCACGAGCTGTACTGGGAAGTGTCCGGCAACCCCAAGGGCAAGCCGGTCGTCTTCCTCCACGGCGGTCCGGGCGGCGGCACCGACGCCAAGCAGCGGCGCTTCTTCGATCCCGCGGCCTACAAGATCGTTCTCTTCGACCAGCGCGGCTGCGGCAAGTCGACGCCCTTCGCGTCGCTCGAGAAGAACACCACGTGGGATCTCGTCGCCGACATCGAGAAGCTGCGCGTGCACCTGGGCGTCGAGCGCTGGCAGGTCTTCGGCGGGTCGTGGGGCAGCACGCTGGCGCTGGCCTACGCGCAGACGCACCCGGGCCGCGTCACCGAGCTGGTGCTCCGCGGCATCTTTCTGCTGCGCAAGTGGGAGATCGACTGGTTCTACCAAGACGGCGCCAGCCACCTCTTCCCCGACGCGTGGGAGGAGTACCTCAAGCCGATCCCCGCGGCGGAGCGGGGCGATCTGCTGTCCGCGTACTACCGACGCCTGACGGACAAGGACGCGACGGTCCGCAGCGAGGCGGCGAAGGCCTGGAGCCTGTGGGAAGGGCGCACGAGCTACCTGCTCCCCAACGACGGCTACATCGCCAAGACGGGCGACGACGTGTTCGCCGAGGCGTTCGCCCGCATCGAATGCCACTACTTCACCCACGGCGGCTGGCTCGAGGCCGAGCGCGCGCTCTTGGCCAAGCCGAACCTCGATCGCATGCGGCACCTCCCGTGTGTGATCGTCCAAGGGCGCTACGACGTCGTCTGTCCGCTGGAGTCGGCGTGGGCGCTGCACCGCGCCTGGCCGGAGGCCACGCTCAAGATCGTCGCCGACGCCGGGCATGCCGCACACGAGCCGGGGAACGTGCATGAGCTCATCCTCGCCACGGACCAGTTCCGCTGACGGGCCGGCGCCGCGCGGGTGGTGGATCGCCGCGGCGCTCGCGAACGCGGCGCCGGTGGTGGTGCTGCTCAACTTCGTGGTGCGCTTCGCCGTCGACGTCCCGTACTGGGATCAGTGGGAGCTGGTCCCGCTGCTCGCCAAGCAGGCGGAGGGCACGCTCGGCTGGGATGATCTCTGGGCCCGGCACAACGAGCACCGGATCTTCCTGCCCCGCGCGCTGATGCTGGCGCTGGCCCCGCTGTCCCGCTGGGACATGCGGTGGGAGATCGGCTTGGCCGTGGCGCTGCTCTTCGGCGCCGTGCTGCTCACCGCGGCGGTGCACGCGCGCTGGGCGGGGCGCGGGGCCCACGCGGCGCTCTGGTTCGCGCCGGCGACGTGGATCCTCCTGACGCTTCGGCAAGAGGATCTGGGGGTGGCAGCTGCAGATCACGCTCTGCGCGTGCGCGGTCGTCGGCGTCGCGGCGCTGCTGTCCGCACGGGCTCTCGGGTGGAAGCAGCTGGCCGCCGCGCTGGTGTTGGCCTGCGTGGCGTCGGTGAGCTTCGGCGCGGGGCTGGCGATCTGGCCGGCCGGAGCGCTGGCGCTCGCGTGGCGGCTGCGGGAGCCCGGTCCGCGGACGCGGCTGAGCTGGTTGCTCGTGTGGCTCTTCGTCGGAGCCATCGTCGGGTGGAGCGCGGCGCACGGCGTGGCCCGCCCTGCCGGTCAGCCGGGGCTCGTGGAGCTCTTCGCTGCCCCCGCGCTCCCGCTGCGGCTGTTCGTCACGACGGTGGGCGGCCCCTTCGGCACCCTCGACTCGCCGCTCCTCGCGGGTCTCGCGGGCGTCGTTCTGCTGGCCCTGGGCGCTGTGGCGCTGTGGCGAGCGAGGTACCTCGCCGCCGAAGTGGGGGCCTTCGCGCTGACGTTGTGTGGCGTGTCGTGGGGCGGCGCTGCGCTCGTGGCGGTGAGTCGGACGTGGGTCGGCGAGAACGCGGGCCTGTCGTCGCGGTACGTCACGATGTCGGTGCTGGCCGTCGCCGGGCTCTGGGTGCTGCTGCGGAGTCTCCCTGAAGGCGCGTGGCGACGCGGGCTGCTCGCGGGCCTCGGCGCGCTGGTGGCGCTCGGTGTCGGGCTGTCGTTGGCCACGCAGTTCAGCCAGGGGGCGAAGGTTCGCCGCGAGCGGGCGCACGCGGCGGAGGTGCTCGCCGGCTTCCACGACGCCACCGATGACGCGCTGACGTGCCTGTACCCCGTGCCCGCCGTCGTCCGTTAGCGCGCCGCGGTCCTCGAGCGGCTGGGCTACAGCGTGTTTCGGACGCGCGCGCAGCGCTGAGTCGTCTGCTATGCGGCGGACCTCACCAGAGACTCACCCGTGACGGACGAACTTCCCCCCGAGAGCCCCGAGCCCGCGGCGCCAGCGCCGGACGAGCCGCCCAAGCCGCCGACCTTTCCTCCCGGCGAGAAGGTCTGCGGCAACTGCAAGCTGTGGCGAGCGCACTCGGTGGATCCGGTGAAGGGCTGGGTGGGGAGCTGCCGCATGCAGGAGAGCCGCGGCCTGTTCCCGCCGTCAGCGCCGATCTGCAACGTCTTCGCGCCGCGTGGGGAAGCCGCCGCCGCGCTCAAGGTGGAGGCGAAGGAGCAGCGCGCCAAGCCGCTCAAGAACATCGGCCCCGTCATTCGCGCCAGCACCGGCACGCGGGTCGTCTCGAGCCCCACCGCCGTCCCCCGCGTGGATCCGAACACGCCAATCGACTTCGAAGGAGACACCATGACGCGCCAAGAGTTGATGGAGCTGTTCCTGGAAGCCAGCGGGCTGGCCGACGTGCCGCTCGCGCAGAAGTGGGAAGGCGGCACGCTGCGCCTGGTTCCCGCGAACCCGGAGCTGCAGCCCAAGGACATCCCCATCGACGCGCTGTTCCACAAGGTGGTCATGCTGCGCGATCGGCTGCGGACGATGGAGCAGAAGATCAACGCCCACGCGAAGCTGACCGACGCCGAGAAGGTGGAGCTGCAGCAGTACCTCACGCGCTGCTACGGCTCGCTGACGACCTTCAACGTGCTCTTCCGAGACAAGAACGACTACTTCGTCGGGCAGAAGGGCGACGAGTAGCGGCTTTTTGCGCCGCGCGCCCTCAGGGCTGCCAGCGCCGTCGGGCCTGCACGTCGAACAGCTCGTACGCGCCGGGCGCCGCGCGGTTCATGGCGCCGTCGCAGAACACGAGCTGGGCGCCGGCCTGCACGCCGTGGCGGTAGCGCGGAGTGGTCCCGTCGAACGAGAGGCTCCGCAGCACGCCGTCCTGCGCGGGCGCCGCGTCACACCACGAGGGGAACAGCTCGCGTGACTTCGCGTCGCGGACGTGTCCGAAGGCCTGGAGGAGCCCAGCCGGCGTGTCCGATGGCAGGTAGCGGCGGCCGCTCACGGTCTGGGCCGGCCGGTGGACGAGGGCGCCCGTCGCCTCACCTCGCGCCGCGCTGCCGTGCACG
>JALHOS010000152.1 GCA_022842905.1 Myxococcaceae bacterium
CTCGCGCTGAGCGACAGGCTGTACACGCTCTACGCGGGCAAGGTGACGCTCGAGCTCGGGCGCGGGCAGTTCGACGAGCGAGTGGTGGGTCGCGCCATGCTGGGGGTGTCGGCGTGAGCATGCGTAGCCGAAGAACCGTTGGCCGCGGGACTCGGTCGCAGGATGAGGCCGGTTCGCGCGACATGGGTGACCGGTGCCGCTTCGTCGACTCGCACCGCGTCGTTCACTCGCACCGCGTCGTCGACGCACACCCGGCCGCTGACTCGGCCCGCGCCGCTGACTCGCACCGCGCCGCTGACTCGCACCGCCGCGCTGACTCGCCCCGCGTCAGCAACGCGCCCCGCGTCAGCAACGCACACCGCGTCAGCAACGCACACCGCGTCAGCAACGCACACCGCGGCAGCGACGCACACCGTGTCAGCAACACGCTCGACTGGGACACTGGGCGGCGCGAGGCGAGCCGTCGCCACAGCTCCAGCGCGCTTTGCAGCGCCGAGCCCTGGTGCCTGACGCTCGCATGTTCCGCCCAGCGGCTCCTTCACAGGCATCGCACGACCGTCTGGCCCATGCCCTGCTGCCGGAGCTCCTGCGCATGACGACGCTGCTGCGCTCTGCGCCCTCACTCCTGGCGGTGCTCGTCTCGCTGCTCCTTTCCTTCCTCGCGCTCGCGGCGGTCGGAGACGGGCCCGCGCACGCGCTCGACGCCTTCTTGGCGATGGGCTGGGGGGCCTTCGGCGACTGGCCGCGCTACCTCGAGACCGGGGTCTCGTCGGCGGTGCTGCGCCCGCTCGGCGAGGCGGGGACCAAGGCCGCGCTGCTGACGCTGACGGGACTGTCCGTGGCCGTCGCCTTCCGCGTGGGGCTCTTCAACATCGGCGCGCAAGGACAGATGGTGGTCGGCGCGCTGGCGGCGGCGGTGCTGGGTGCCAAGCTTCAGCTGCCCGCGCTGGTGCACGTGCCCCTGTGCCTGCTGGCCTCGGCGCTGGCCGGCGCTGCCTGGGCGCTGCTGCCCGCGGTGCTCAAGCTCCGGCGCGGAGTGCACGAGGTGATCAGCACCATCATGCTCAACTGGATCGCGCTGAACGTCGTCGACAACTGGCTGGTGACGGGGCCTCTGCGCGCGGCGGCAGCGGGCGACCTGAGCATCGCCGGGACCGCGGAGATCGCCCCGTCGGCGAAGCTCCCGCTGCTCCTGGGCACCGGCTCGCGGCTCAACGCGGGGCTGCTCCTCGCCGTGGCCTTGGCGTTGGTCGTCTGGCTGTTCACCACGCGCTTCGTGCGCGGCTTCGAGTGGAGGGTCGCTGGCGCGGCCGCCGAGACCGCGCGGAGCTCGGGCGTACCGCTCGGCCGGGTGGTCGTCGAAGCCATGCTCACCGCCGGAGCGCTCGCGGGCCTCGCCGGGGCCGTGCTCGTCCTGGGCACCGAGCTCAAGTACCCGGCCACGCTCGGCGCGCCCTACGGCTTCGACGGCATCGCCATGGCGCTGCTGGGCCAGGGCCACGCGCTGGGCGTGCTCGCGTCGGCCGTCTTCTTCGGGGCGCTCAAGGCGGGCGGCACGCGCATGCAGCTGCTCGGCGTTCACAAGTCCTTCCCCGAGCTCATTCAGGGGCTGGCGCTCCTGCTGGTCGCCGCGAAGCTCGTCTGGGAACGGCTGCTCACCAAGCGAGGCGCGCGATGATCGAGCTGCTCGTCGCCCTGCTCCACTCGGTGCTCGATGCGGCGCCGCCGCTGGTGTTCGCCGCGGTGGGTGCCGTACTCGCCGAGCGCTCCGGCGTGGTCAACGTGGGCGTGGAGGGCATGATGCGCGCCGGGGCCTTCGCTGCCGCAACTGCCGCGCTCGCCATGCCGACGCCGCTGGGCCTGCTCTTCGGCATGCTCGCCGGCGCGGCGGTCGCGGCGGTCCACGCGCTGCTCTGCGTGCAGCTGCGGGCGGACCAGGTCGTCTCGGGCATGGCGCTCAACCTCGTCATGCTGGCGCTGGGCACGTTCCTGCTCGAAGCGCTGTTCAACTCGTCGTCCGGCAGCCCGCAGATCGCCCCGCTGCCCAAGTGGCTGGGCCACTCGCCGCTGACCTGGCTGGCGGTGCTGACGCCGCTGCTGGTGCACGCGGTGATTCAGCGCACGCCGTGGGGCCTGCGGCTGCGCGCCGCCGGAGAGAAGCCCCTGGCCGTCGCGGCCAGGGGCGTGCGCGTCAACCGGCTGCGGTGGACGGCGCTCCTGGCGAGCGGGGCGTTGGCGGGGCTGGGCGGCGCGACGTTGTCCTGCGCCACGCTCGACCACTTCGAGCACCACATGCCTGCGGGCCTGGGCTTCATGGCGGTGGCGGCGATGGTGTTCGGCCGCTGGTCGGCGCTCGGCGCGGCGCTGGCGGCCACGTTCTTCGCGTTCGGCGACGCGCTGCGCATTGGACTCGTGTCGAGCGCGCCGCAGGTCCTGGACTACGTGCCGCAGGGCGTGCTGCTCGCCCTGCCCTACGCGCTGACGCTCGTGGTGTTGGCGCTGCGGCCCCGAGGGGGTGACGCTCCCAAAGCGCTGGGCCAGCCGTTCGACCCCGAGCTGCGCTGAAGCGCCCGCGGGCGAGCCCGCCCCGTCACACGTCGACGGAGTCGGCTCACTTCCCCTTCGCGTCGACGCACGGCTCCATCGGCCCGAGCTTGGCTTCGTCCCAGAACAGCGGGTTGGCCAGGCGCGGGTTCGTGTGGTGGTTCGCGTGCATGTAGATGCCGAAGAAGAGCCGGTTCCCCAGCCAGTAGTAGCCGCTGTCCAGGTTCACCGGGCGGAAGTCTGCGTCGACCTTCGCGCGATCCGCGTTGTGCGTGGACCAGTTGAAGTGAATGACGAAGAGCCCAGCGAGCAAGTTGGCCGGCGCGAAGACGAGCAGGAAGAACCACGGCCCGAGGAACATGAACCACGCCGCGAGCAGCACGATGTTGGCGCCGTAGCTGACCCAGGCGCGGCGCTTCTCGGCCCGGCGGTTCTCCGGCGTGTCACCCCAGGTGTCGAAGTACTGCTGGAAGAGCTGCTTCTCGACCATGACGATCGTGTTCGACACGGTCTTCCAGAAGCTGACGAAGTTGGGGTGCGGATCCTTCTCGCGGTCGTCCGAGTACTTGTGGTGCCGCATGTGGATGATGTCCCACGACGCGAAGCGGACGACGACGAGCACGCCGAGCAGCTCGCCGACCAGCCGGTTGATGGCCTTGGGCAGGTTGCCATGCGTGCAGTTGTGAATCGTCAGGTGCGCCCACGAACAGCAGAACCACATCGCGGGCATGGCCAGCGCGAACCACCACTGCGGCGCGCCGAACAGCGGCTGCCACTTCGCCGCCACCATCAGCGCCACCGCGGCCAGCGACGCCAGCATCCAAAAGCCGTCGTAGTAGGCGTAGAAATGGCGGTTCTTCGTGAACTGCGCGACGGGGTGGGCGGTGATGAAAGCGGCTGCGCTCATTGTGGTCGTTCCCCTCTTCTCTTGGCCTGCGTCGAAAGCGGGCGCGTCCATAGCGCAAGTCCGAGCCGGAACGCGAGTTGAGCCGGGCGCGGCGAAGCACTAAAGCGGCTTTCACAAGGAGCGGATGCATGCGTCGCCTGGCTGATTTGCGTCAACTTGCGGTCGTCGCCATCTACCTCTGCCTGCTCGGGGCGATGTTCTTCGTCCCGGCGGCGAGGAACCCCGTGGTGCTCCTGCTGGCCATGCTGTTCGGCTGGCTGTCGATGCTGGTGAACCACAACGTCATGCACCTGGCGCTCTTCGACTCGAAGGCGGCCAACACGGCGCTGCGGCTGGCGCTGTCCTTCGGCGCCATGTTCCCGGTGTCGTCGCTGATCCCCGCGCACAACATCATCCACCACCACTTCGGCGAAGACGGGCTGCCGGACTGGGCGGACCCCAAGCACGCGCGCTTCAAGTGGAACCTGGCCAACATCCTCCACTTCCCGAACGTCATCGGCCCCATCACCTTCGACGGGACGAGCCGCTGGGGTCAGGTGAAGGGGCGCGCGCCGTTCCGCGCCGCCTACGGCATGGAGTCGGCGTTCGCGTTCGGGCTGACCGGCGCGCTGCTGCTCTGGGACTTCTGGACCACGCTCTGCTTCATCATGATCCCGCAGCTGTTCTCGGCGCGGAGCTTCCTGCGCATCAACATCATCCAGCACGAGGGCACGGATACGACCAGCCGCTACAACCACTCGCGCAACTTCGTCGGCACGTTCACCAACTGGCTGTGGATGAACGGCGGCTACCACACGATTCACCACGACCACCCCACGCTGCACTGGACCGAGCTGAAGGCGGCACACGAGCAGGAGGTCGCGCCGAAGATGCACCCGTCGCTCGCCGAGAAGAGCTTCGGTTGGTACCTCATTCGCACGTACCTGCTGACGCTGTGGCGGCCCGCGCCCATCGACGTCGCGGCGGCCGAGCGCGGAGGAGCCGCGCCACAGCAGGCGGTCGCGCAGGAGCTCCACTCAAACTCCACGGCGGCGGCGGCGGTATGAGCTTCCAACTCTTCCTGGCGGGCTTCCTGCTGTTCTCGGTGTGGATCGTCGCGCTGCTGTCGGCGGCAGACGTGCTGATCGACTTCCGGCGGCTCGGGGCGCTGCGCCGGCGGTGGACCCCGCTGAGCAGCGCGGACGGGACCGGGCTGGTGGTCGGCACCATCGTCGAAGGCAAGGGTCCCGACGGAGTCTTCGCCGTGCACCACCTGGAGCAGCGGGTGCGCGCGCTCGATCGCCCCAACACGCTGGGCTTCTGGGATCGCACGCGCGCCGCGGAGCTCTTCGGCGGCACGGTCAGCGTCGGCAGCACGAGCGTGAAGGTCGACGCGCAGCCTGCGCAGGTCTGGCCGAGCGACGAGCGTCAGGCCCAGGCGCTGCCCTTGCCCGCGACGCAGTTCGCCGCGCTGGCCGGCGACGCGCAAAAGGCCGCCGGCGCGCTCCGACGGCTCGACACGCCGCTCAAGGCCCAAGACACGGTGTACCTGGCCGGCACCTTCCGCAACGGTGTGCTCGGCCCCGCGCCGGACGGCGGGCTCCTCGTGTCGGCGGTGGACCCGAACGGCTGGGCGAGCGCGCGCCAGAACCTCTGCCTGGGCTTCGTCGCGCTGGCGTTTGGCTGGGCGAGCCTGGGCACGGCGCTGGCCGTCGGCGCCGGCGAGCCGTGGGGCCTCGTGTCCAAGCTGGGAGCCGTCGTCCTCATCGCCCTCTTCTTGGGCCTCACGCCGCTGTGCGTGAAGGTCCGCAACGCGTGCAAGACGCCGGACGAACGCGACGTCGGTGGCACCCAAGCGCAGCCGACGGGCCTGCCGCACCCCGCTTGAGGCCGCGAAGCTCTCGGACACCGAGAAAACGGGCTCTTGGCCGCTGAGAAATGACAAGCGGGTTGCCTCGGGGCCTCGCGGACGCCGGTTGAGGCGAGCCGGACAATGAGGGCATGCAGGGACTCCGCGCGCTCGCTCACCAGCTCTTCACTCGGAACCTGGACCCCAGCGCCTTCCAGGACAAGCCGCCGCCGCGGCAGACCGAGCAGATCCGGATCCCGCCCGTCATCAAGCCGTACCGGCGCTACACCGACGCGTTCCAGGCGTGGAACGACGCGCAAAAGCAGTCGACGAAGGCGCCGGTCCGCCACACGTACTTCCGCGACACGTTCGCCAGTGGGTTCACGCACGGGGCGCTGCAGCGCGACGGCTTCACGGCCGCGGCTCGGCCTCCGTTGGATCTGTCCGGCGGTGCGCGCCCGCAGGTGAAGTTGCCGATCATGAACGCTGCGCAGTTCAACCGCGGCGTGTTCAAGGCCTGAGCGACGAGTCGGCGTCTGCAGGCGAGCGCGAGGGCTTTCGGTCGCACCGCCTCTTCTCTGTCCCGTCGTGCGCAGGTCCGAACTCGAGCGCCTCCGCGCGGACCAACGCACAAGCTCGTCGGCGGCGAGGCTGGAACGCCGGAGCACTCACCCGCGCACGGGCACCCGCTCACCGGCGGCGGTCAGAGAGGGCGGTACGCGGAACGGTCCGCGCGGACACGCGCACGCGCTCACCGTCAGCGGGTAGCGAAGGCGGGACGCCGCAACGCTCCGCACGCCCTCACCGCCGGCGGAGGCCTTTGGCAGGAGTCGCGAGCGCGGCGTCGCAGGATCTGCAGCCTGGGTGGGCAGCGCTCGGGGCGACAGCACGCTCTGCGCAGACGTCCGGCCTGATCGTCAGCGAGGGCCCTTGGCGGCGGTCGCGATCGCGGCGTCGCCGGGGCTGCGGCTTTGGTGCGTGGAGCTCGGGACGGCAGCACGCTCCGCGCGATGCACACACTCACCGTCCTGGAGGCCCACTGGCCGAAAATTGCCAGCGCGGCGTCGCAGGAACTGCGGCCTGGGTGCGCAGCGCTCGGGGCGGCCGAACGCTCCGCAGAGGCGCACGGACTCACCTCCGCGGGCGAGGACCTTCGGCAAGCACGCGAGCGCGCGGTGCTGGAGCTGTGACTTGGTCGTGCAGCGCTTTCAGCGAGGCGACGGGGATGACAACAGCCCGGCAGCACCGAGAAGCGAACACGCCAGAACGCCCGGCAGTCAGAGCCGGGCCCGGAGCAAGGCCTCGACCGTCGCGACTCATCCAACGGCAGGCGTGACTCTTCAGCGGCTGCTCAGCTCGCTGCCCAGTCCGCGCAGCGTCGAGAAGAACTCGCCGAACAGCCCCTTGTAGTCGCGCAGCGCCGAGTGCTGCGCCTTCGCGGACGCCACCTCGCGCACGTCCCAGCTGACCTGGCTTTCCTTCTGCCCGGTCGCCGCCGACTCCGACTTCACGGTCTCGAACAAGTCCTGCATGGCCTTCTCGATCGGCGCGCGCTCGGCCTTGGTGACGGCCATGCCGCCGGACGAGTCCACGCGCGTCGCCTTCGTCATCAACTTCTGAGCGACCTCGGCCTTGGTCTGGAGCAGCGACACATTCAGGGGGCGGGGGGCAACCGAGGTCGTCATGGGGGCTCCTGTTGGGGGCAGCGTTTGAAACTGTTGTGTTGTCGTGTCCCACATGGGCGCCGCCCCACCGCGCAGTGCAAGAGAACCTTCCAGAATGAAGGTAGCAGCGCCCAGCGGGCCCAGGGCTAGCGCTTGGGCCAGACGTACTTCTCGGCGCTGTGCGTCACCGAGACGCCGACGACCTTCACGTCCTTCAGGCCCTTCGCCCGCGCCGCCTCGCGCGTCAGCGCTTCGGGCACAGGGCTATCGGGGCCCTTGGGCCGGAGGATCCACAGGACACCGCCCTCCGGAGGCAGCGGCAGGGCCGCGACGTCCTTCGGCGAGCTGACCGCAGCCAGCAGCCAGTCGCCGGGCTTGGCGCTACGAACGATCGCCGCGCCGGAGCCTTCCACGAGCGCCTTCACGTCGTCGGGGATCGCGCCGCGCACCTGCACCCGCATGCCCGGCCCCAGCCCGAGCTTCTGCGCCACGGACTTGGGCGCCTGAATGGCCGACAGCCACGCCTCCACGTCCTTGCCCACGCGGACCCGCAGCTCACCGAGCACCAGCCACGGGCCATGCCGCGCCGCCTCGGTGCGGAGCGTCGGGCTGAGCAGCACCTTGCGCCGCAAGGGCGAATTCGACACCAGCACCGCGTCTGACTCGAGGCGCACCGTCGCCTCGGCCTGTTCGGTCCCCACCACCACCGTCGTCAGCAGCTCCTTGCCCACGTGGACTCCTCCCTCAGCCACCCCAGAGCGCCTTGACGCCGTCGAAGACGAACTGCACGGCGATCGCCGCCAGAATGAGCCCGAACACGCGCTCGAGAATCGCGATGCCGGTCTGCCTGAGCACGGCCTTCACCCGCCGCGCCTGCCTCAGCAGGCCGTACGTCACGAGGAACGTGAAGCTGATGGAGCCGAGCACCGCGCCGACACCGAGCGCGTCGTGGCCGTACTCCGCCATGAGCGTCATCACGGTGGCGATCGCACCTGGCCCAGCGAGCAGCGGCATGGCCAACGGAACGATGGCGATGTCTTCCTGCTCGAGGCCCTCGGACGTCTCTTCGGGGCTGGTGCGCGTGGCCGGAGGCTTGGCCCGGAGCATGTCGAGCGCCGTCAGCATGAGCAGCAGCCCGCCGGCGACGCGGAACGCCGCCAGCGTGACGCCGAAGAGCTTGAAGACGAGCCCGCCGAACAGCGAGAAGAAGACGAGCAGCCCGAAGGCGGTGAGGCACGCGCGCCGCGCCATGGCCTGGCACTTGGCTTCGTCGTCCTTCGCCGTCATTGCCACGAAGAGCGGCACCACGCCGATCGGGTCGACGATGAAGAGCACCGCCGGAATCGTGACGAGGAGCACCTGCATGGCGGGCCCGCGAGGGACGAAGCGCCATACCATGCGCCCGCCGCCATGACGCCCGTGCTGCGCCGCCTGCTGTCCGTCGTCCTGCTGACCTTCTCCGCGCTCGCCATGGCGCGGCTGGTGGCCGTGAAAGGGCTGGGCACCGTGGCGCCCGTCGCGCTGCGCGTCGTCGGTACGGCCTTCGTCGCCTGGCTGGTCCACGTCCTCGCCCACGAGGCGGCGCACGCGGTGGCGGCGCGCGCGCAGGGCTTCGTCCTCCACGGGGCTCGCTTGGGGCCGCTGGGGCTGACGCGCCGGTACGACGGCTGGCGTCTGGTGTGGGGCCGGCTCGACCTGAGCGGCGGCGTGCAGCTGTGGCCCCGAGGGCGCGAGCGCCTCCGTCAGCGCTTGGCCGTCGTGGCGCTGGCGGGGCCGCTGGTCACCGTCGCGCTCACGCTGGGCTCCGTCGGCTACTTCTTCGCGACGGGCCTCCCGCTCACCTCGACGCCCGGCATCGTCGCCGCCATGGGCGCGCTGCTGACGCTGTCGTCGCTGACGCCCGGCTCCTTCTCGCCGCGCCCGCTGCCCATGGGCTCGGACCTGGATCAGCTCCGGTTCGATCGCCGCGTCGAAGCCCGCTGGACCCACGCGGCCACGCTCCAGGCGCTGGTGGACGCGCCGCGCCGCACCTTGAGCGAAGTGCTCGACCTGGCCACCGCCGAGCGGCTGCTCCCAGCCGACGTCGGCGACGCGGAGCCCCTCGTCGCGCTGTACGCGGCGCTGTGCATGGAAGCGCAGACGCCCTCGCGCGCGCGGCCCCGGATCGACGCGCTGCTCGACGCGGAGGAAGACGGCACCGGCTGGCTGCTGGGCGACCTGGCGCTGCAAGACGGCCTGGCGGCGGTGCTGTTCGATGACGATCTGGCTCGCGCCCGACGGCGGCTGGAGCAGGCCGAGCGCTTCGGGGCGCAGCCGTGGTTTCGGCGACTGCTCGACGCCGCGCTCGCCCACGCCGAAGGCAGACCGGACGAGGCCAGGGCGCTGCTGTCGGAGTGGCAGGGCCACGCCAGGCAACCGCCCTTCCGCGCGTTTGCGGTGCCGGCCTGTGCGTGGGCGGTGGAGCAGGTGGAAGCGAAGCTCGCGGCTACACCCTGAAGCGGCGGATCTCCCCGCGCAGCACGTCCGCCTGCCGCCGCAGCGTCTCGATCGCCTCTTCGAGCTGCTTGACGCTGCGCGTCTGCGAGTCGGCGACGAACTTGATCGCCTCGATCGCCTTGAGCACCTGCTCGCTGCCCCGCGTCTGCTCTTTCTGCGCGCGGTTCAGGTGCGTCACCATCTCGTTGATGCTCTCGATCGACTTGCTGATCTGCTTGCTGCCGTGCGCCTGCTCCAGCACCGACCGCTGCACGTGCTGGGTGAGCACCTTCATGTGCTCGGCGGACGACATGATCTGCTCAGAGCCGCGGGCCTGCTCGTTCGACGCCTTGCTGATTTGCTCGACGGCCTGACGGATCCGCTCGACGTTGGCGGTCACGTCCTTCGACCCCTTCGCCTGTTCGACGGTGGCCCGTGCGATCGCCTTGACCATGGTGGTGCTCAGCGCCGCGGAGTCCTGAATCTTCTTGAGCGCCCCTTCCGTCTCGCGGCCGAGCAGCACGCCTTCGTCGACGTTGCGCACGCCCTGATTCATCGCCGACACCGCGTCGCGGCTGGCTTCCTGCACCGACCGAATCAGCTCGGCGATCTCCTTGGTCGACGCGCCGGTGCGCTCGGCGAGGTCTTTGATCTCCTCGGCGACGACGGCGAAGCCCTTCCCGTGCTCTCCGGCCTGCGCGGCGATGATCGCGGCGTTCAGCGCGAGCAGGTTCGTCTGTTCCGCCACGTCGTCGATCACGTCGACGATGTTGCCGATCTCCTGGATCCGCTTGCCCAAGGACTCGATCACCGTGGACGCCGCCCGCGACGAGTCGCGGATCTTGTCGATGCCGACGATCGTCTTCTGGATCGACTCCATGCCCTTCTCGGAGTCGTGGCTGACCTGCTCGGACAGCCGCGCCGTCTCGTACGCGTTGCTCTCGACCTGGCCGATGGCGACGTCCATCTCCTGGATCGACCGGCTGGCGACCTCGGAGCTCTTGAGCAGGTCGTCGATGTTCCGGGCGACCTCCTTGATGCTGTACGTCATCTCTTCGATCGCGCTCGTCGTCTGCTCCACCGACGCCGCCATCTTCGTCACGCTGTCGGCGACCTCGTCGTTGGTGGTCGCCATCTCGAGGATCGACGAGCTCGACTCTTCGGCCGACTGGTAGAGCGTCTCCACGTTCTCGGCGATGCCCTTGAGGCTCGCGAGCATCTCCACCATGGCGCTGCTGGTCTCTTCCACCCGCGTCGCCACCGTCGTGGACCCGCTCGTCGTGGTGGCCGCGGTCCGGCTGATGCTGTCGATGACCTGCGCCACGCTCTCGGAGACCCCGCGCACCCGGCCCAGCGTCTCGCGCAGCCCCTGGCCGATGCTGTTGAGCGAGTCCGCCAGCTCGTCGAGCTCCCGCGTGCCGGCGACGGACACGTTGCCCGTCAGATCGGCCTCGGACAGCCGCGACGCCATGGCGCGCATGTTGGAGATCGGCCGAATGATGAGGAGCCGCGAGAAGACGATCAGCAGGCCCAAGAACACGCCCACGCTGAGCAACATGGCCAGCAGCAACGTGCCGCGCAGCCCGCTGATGACGCCGTTGATCGACGCGCGGTTGACCCGGAGCAGCACGTAGCCTTCGGGCCCCTTCTCACTCGCCACCCGGTCCGCCAGCAGCGTGTCCCCCGTCGGCAGCTCCGCCAGCGCCGAGCGCCCCGACTGTTCGAAGGCGTCGAGCAGGAGCTGATCTTCGGCCAACGGCACGTCGGTCCGCCTGGCGATGACGGTCGGCCGCTGACAGCCGCCGTCTTTGCAGGTGACGACGAGCGCGTGCGCGATCTCGGGATCCGCCTCGAGCACGCTGCGCACCGTGGCCGACGCTTCGGGGTCGACGTCGGCGCGCGTCGCCAGCGGCACCTTGCGCTCGATCTCCCGGGCCACCGCGCGGGCCCGCTTGAGCAGCGCGCCGGACAGGTAGCTGTCGGCCTGTCGCGGCACGACGATGAGCAGCACCAACACCAGCACCACGAGCGCGGTCGAGAGTGTTGCGAAGATTGCCCACGTCAGCCCCAGCCGCTGCGATCGCGCCGCCATCGAGCCGCGGACCTTAGGAAGCGCGCTGGCATGAGGCCAGGCCTTCGAGCAGCATGCGGCCGGCTTCCACGGCTTCTCATGGCAACCCTGCTCCTCACCGACGAGCGCTGCGTGGCGCACGACCCGGGCCCTGCTCACGTCGAGCGCCCGGCCCGGCTCCGCTCCATTCTCGACTTGCTCGATCGCCGCCCCGTCGCGGGCACCCGTCGGGCGACGCCCAGCTTCGCCACCGCCGCCCAGCTCGAGCAGGTGCACTCGGCGGACTACGTGCGCCACATCGCCGGGCTCGAGGGCCGCGCCGTTCAGCTCGATCCCGACACCTTCCTGTCGCCGGCCAGCCACGACGCCGCCCTGCTCGCCGCGGGGGCCGCCGTCGACGCGGTCCACGCGGTGTGGCGCAAGGACGCCGACAACGCCTTCTGCCTCGTCCGCCCGCCCGGCCACCACGCGGTCCCCGGTGGCGCCATGGGCTTCTGCGTGTTCAACAACGTGGCTGTCGCCGCGGAGGAAGCCCTGCGTTTGGGCGCCAAGCGGGTCGCGATCGTCGACTGGGACGTGCACCACGGCAACGGCACGCAGGACGCGTTCTACGCCCGGTCCGACGTGCTGTTCTGCTCGTCACACCAGTTCCCCTTCTACCCGGGCACCGGCGCCCCGCACGAGACCGGCACGGGTGAAGGTGCCGGCCTGACCGTGAATGTCGCGCTGTCCGGCGGCCAGGGCGACGCAGACTACGGCGCCGCGTTCGCGGACGTGTTCCTGCCCGCGCTCGAGCGCTTCCAGCCCGACTTCCTGTTGGTCTCGGCCGGCTTCGATCCACACCGGGATGATCCGCTCGGCGGCATGACCGTCACCGAGCGAGGCTTCGCCGCGATGACCAGCGCGCTCAAAGACGCGGCGCGGCGGCTGTGCGACGGGCGCCTGGTGCTGCTTCTCGAGGGCGGCTACGACTTGAGTGGCCTGGCCGACAGCGTCCACGCCTGCGTCGAAGTCCTCGCCGGCGCCCGCACCGACACTTTCCCCGACGGCGTTCGGCCGAGCACCGCGCTCGCGCTCGAAGCAACCAACGCCGCGGTCCGCGGGGCGCACCGCACGTGAAGGGCGCGCTCGTGTTCGCGCTGGGCCTCGGACTGGTCGGCTGCGGCCCTCGCCCGCCGTCGCGGCAGCCCGAGTCGGTGGACTGCCACGTCATCAGCTGGAGCGGCGAGCTCGCCGTCGAGACCTTCGTGGCCACCAGCGGCGACGCGGGCACGTACACCCCGCGGCTCGACGCCTGTCACTGCGGCTTCTCGACCGGCACCGGAGTGTGCACGTTCAACCCCAGCACCGGGCGCTTCGACGGCCGCTGCCGCGCGTGTCAGCAGCGCTTCTGCCTTCACCCCACGACGAGCCTGCCGGTGCAGCAGTCGTCGACCTGTCCGTGCGCTGCCGGGCCAGGCGCGTGGACCTGCCTGACGTCCGGCGACCCCGGCCGCTGTGCCTGCCCCGAAGCCTGCATCGGCGCGCCAGATGCGGGGGCCACGTGGCGCGGACGGAGCTGCCGGTGCGACGCGGGCGTGGGCACCTGGCTGTGCGGACAAGACGGTGGGCCCGAAGCCTGCGCCTGCCCGCCGGGCCTGTCGTCGGACGGAGGGACGGACGGCGGCACCGATGGCGGAACCGATGGCGGCGCGGACGGAGGACGCGACGGAGGCCCCTGACGGCCGACAGCGTTGACGGACCGCCCCCAAGTCGAGCACAAGCGCCCCATGCGCGCGCTGCCCGCACTTCTGACGTCGCTGAGCCTCCTCGCCTGCGGGCCCGCGGTGAAGGGCACCCCTTCGGGTGATGCGGGTGGGCCGGCGCTGACCGGCGACGCCGTCCCGGACTTTCGGCTCGTCGACGTCAACCCGGCCTCGGCGCGGAGCGGCCAGTCGGTCGGACCCAAGGACTACGCCGGCGTCGTGACCGGCTGGTACTTCCTCCATACGACCTGAGGGTACTGCCGAAGCCAGTTTGGCTTCCTGAACACGCTGCAGCAGGACCTCGAGCAGAGCGCTCCGGGGGCGTTTCGTCTGCTGGCCGTCAACGAGGCGGGGCAGGAATCGGGCAACGCGACCGCGGCGGCGGGGCGGACGTTGCCGCTGCTGCAGGACACACCGACGGTCGGAGCCTGGCAGTCCTGGGCCGTCACCTACCGCGACGTCGTGGTCGTCGACGCCCAGGGCAAGCGCCGCGGGGCTTACAACCTGACGCAGCACGATCTGAGCGTGGCGGCGAATCTCGCCGAGCTCCGAGCGCTCCTCGAAGCGGCGCGCTAAGAGCGCCGGCCATGGCTCTTCCAAAGACGGCATTGATCACCGGCGCCTCCAGCGGCCTGGGGCGCGGGCTGGCCACGCACTACGCGAAGGCGGGCGTCACGGTGTACGCGGCGGCTCGGCGGCTCGAGCAGCTCGAAGCGCTCAAGGCCGAGGTGGGCGCCACGCTGATTCCGTTGAAGCTCGACGTCGCCGACGCGGACGGCTGCTGTGAGCGGGTGCGAGCGCTCGACCAGGAATGTGGAGGGCTCGACCTGGTGATCGCCAACGCCGGCGTCGGCGAGCTGTCCAACGGCAAGCGCATCGACTGGCCTGGCGTGCACCAGACGATCAAGGTGAACGTCGCCGGGGCCGCGGCCACGCTCTGCGGCGCGCTGCCAGCCATGGTCGAGCGCGGGCGCGGGCAGCTCGTGGGCATCTCGTCGCTGGCGGCCTTCCTCACGCTGCCACGCACCGCCGCCTACGCCGCGTCGAAGGCGTTCCTCACCAGCTTCATGGAGAGCTTGCGCTTCGACGTGGAGCACACCGGCGTCGCCGTCACCGTCATTCACCCGGGCTTCGTCAAGTCGGAGATGACCGCGAAGAACAAGTTCGAGATGCCGTTCCTGCTCGAGACGGACGAAGCCGTGCGGCGTATGGCGGCGGCGATCGACCGGAAGCAGAAGTCCTACGCCTTCCCCTGGCAGATGAGCAGCGTCGTGGGCCTGGCCAGCGCGTTGCCCAAGCCGCTGTACCGCGCCATCGCGCAGCGCACGCGCTGACGTGACGCTCAGGAGCGCGCCGTGCGGTACGCGAACTCGCCGGTCGTCTCCCAACCGAAGACGCCGCGGCGATCGAGCCATTGGTGGCAGGTGGGAGCGCGCGCGCCCGGGGCGGCTGTCCTGCTGAGGAGGACGGAGCAACGGGCCTCATGAAGCGAAGGCTGCGACGGTCTTCGCGTCGCCGGGCCTTGCGCCGGCTGTCCAGCGCATTCGAGCTGGCGGGGGCCGTAACGCGCGGTCCGCAGCGGAGGATCGCGACGCCTCGGCGCGGGTCGCGATTGCGAAGAATGAGCGACCGACACCGCCCACCTTCAAGACTTTTCGATGGCCGCTCCGGCCTTCCGCCCGTGCAGCCATGCCTGCGCCGAAACCGCGGCCTCCCGTCCCCGCCGCATCGCCGCGACCGAGAAGCCTCCGCCGCCCTGGCTGCCGGCCCGCCCGAGCCGATGCCCGGCGAAGATCGCGAAGCGCCCCCGCGTCCTCGCCCTGCGTGCGGCGGGAGCGGCGGGCATTTCGCTCCTCGCGCGCACGATCTCAGGACGCGTCCTGCGACGGTTCGCTCCGGGTAAGGTGCGCCCGCATGTCGCTCCGGAGGTCGGTGTTCGGTGTCCTGCTCTGCGGGTGTGTCACGGCAGCGCCCCCCCAAGCCCAGGACCAGGCGCCCGCGCCAGTAGTGGACCCCCAAGTGGCCGAGCGCGCGGCGCTCGAGCGCGCCCTCGACGAGGCCCACGGCGCCTGGCAGCGAAGCGAGCAGCAGCGCGACGACGCGCTCTGGGCTCATTGGCTTACGGGCGCGCCGCTGCCGACGGGCAAGGCCGACGGAGGCCTTCGCGGCGACCTGGGCGCGCTGCTGCGGCGAGCGCAGGCGCTGGACGCGGGCGTTCCCGAGCGACGCCAGGCCCTGGCGCTGGCTCAGGCCGATCGCGCGCGGGCCGTCGCGGTCGACGACGTCGAGGCGGAGCTGACGTTCTCGGTCACCGCGCTCACGTTCGCCTGGAACGGCAAGGAGCTGACCCTCAAGGACCTGCCCCGGCAGCTCGCGTCGGAGCCCAGCGCGCTCAAGCGCCGCGCGCTCTGGACGGCCAGCCAGCCGGCGGCGGAGCACACGCGGCTGGTGCTCGCTCGCCGCCGCGCGCTCGAGCGTGAAGCAGCCGATGGTGGCGTGTCATGGGGCGCCTGGCTCGGCGCGCGCGGGTTGAACCCCGCCGAGCTCGTCGGCCTCGCCGAAGGCCTGCTCGCCGCGACGGATCCGCTCCTGCCCCCGGCGCTGGCTCGGCTCAGCGCCCACGAGCTCAAGCTGCCGGCGGACAAGCTGAGCCGCGCCGACTGGCCGCGCCTGCTCAAGCCGCCGCAGGCGTTCGACGACGCGTTCCCCGCGGGGGAAATCGCCCGACGGCTCCGTGTGCTGTGCAACGGCCTGGTGCCCTGCGAGTCGAGCCGGCTGACGGTGGACCTGACCGACGTAGCGCCCAAGCACCCGCTGCCCTTGTTGCTCCCCGCCCGCGAGCGCGGCGCCCCGGTGCGGCTGTCCGTGAAACCGCACGGCGGGACGCTCGACCTGGCCATGCTGACGACGGAGCTCGGCGCCGCGTGGGGCCTCACCGCGGGGGCCCGGCAGGCGGGCGCTGGAGCGGGGCTCTTTGCCACGCTCGGCCACACGGCCGGGTGGCTCGAAGGGCCCG
>JALHOS010000153.1 GCA_022842905.1 Myxococcaceae bacterium
GACTCGGGCGTCACACTTGCGGACGGGGGCCAGGCTTTGCGCACCTGCCGCGGGAGTTGGGAAGTCTGCTGGGACGGCAGCGACCTCCCTGGGGCGGACGGGCACCACTCGCAGCTGTGGGACAACCCCATCGACGACGCGTGGAACAACCCGACCTTTCGCCTGAGCGAGGTCCTCATCAATCAGGTGGAGCGCGGGGACACCTACGTCGCCATGCGTCGCCCACTGGCGTCGTACCCAGGGTGGTTCTGGTGGTCCGACCCGAACATCACCGCCGCCACCGGGTGGGAGGCGAACCTCGTGCTGCGCGTACTCCCGAGCAGCGCCGACCGCGGCGTGGTGCTCGTGTTCTCGGACGCGGACCAACTCTTCTCCGTGTCGTTCAACCCCACGTCGGTGGGCTTCCACGCGGCGCTCCCCTTGAATGACCCACCGGACGCGAGCTTCCTCGAGCCCATCACCCTCGACGGGGGCTTCGAGTCCTGGCGCATTCAGCACCTGTCGACGGCGGAGCGTGAGGTTCGCATTCTGCGGCTGCTGCCGGTCGACGGGGGGCAGCAGTACGTGCGGCTCTTCACCAACCGCTCGCTGCGGCCACGCACGGTCACGGGGGGCACCTACGGGCCAATCGCCGAATGGAACCTCGGAGACCCGTCGTCCACCCGTGTAGGGCACTACGACTTGAGTGACTTCCTGCTGCGCCGGCTCAACCGCGACGGCGGCCCAGAGTTCCCCGCGCGCCCGCCCGTGACCGCGCAGCCGGGCTACCGCTTCACGCTGTGCATGGCTTCACACGACGCAGGTGCGTGCGACGCGGGGCTCGTCTCCACCGCGCCGGAGTTCCTCGCGCGCGTCGTGCCACCTGACGCCGGGAGCCCTCAGGCCGTCTGCGCAAGCGAGAGTCTGGACGCGGGGCTGGACGACCTCTTCGACGCCGGGCTCTGCATCTCTGGGCTGCGCTTTGGACCCAGCGGCGTGGCGGCTGCGGGGCTGAGCGCGTTCCACCCGACGCTGACGCACGAAGCCGGCACCACCATCGAGTGGCGCTTCAAGCTCGCCGCGGGCTTCGGGCCGAGCCCCGACGGCGGCGTGGACCGCGTCCACCTGAGCGTCTTTGGCGAGTCGAGCATCTCGCTCGTCTTCACCCAGCAGACGCTGCGTGCGTGCGCCTACGCCCGCCCCGTGTGCAGCGCCCCGGTCGCCGCGACGCTGACCCCAGGCCAGTGGAACGTCGTTCGCCTCGCGCGGCCGCCCGGCGCCGTCTACGCGGACGTGTTCGTGAACGGCGCCCGTGCGCTGCAGAGCGTGAAGGTCGGCAACAGCCACGGGACGCAGGCCGTCTTCGGGAGGCTCGACCCGCGCTTCCCGGAGTCTCCCGCAGAGGCGTGGCAGTTCCCGACCGTGACGCTGCCCAAGCCCAGCTACCTGGCGGCGCCCATCTCCGAGTGGGTGCTCTCCGTCGGGACTGGCGGCGTCGCTCCCTGAGCGGCGGACTCACGGAGGAGATTGCGAAGGCGAGCCAGTCGGGAGCGGACGAGCGTCTGACGTGACACCTCGATCCACCCCGGCGACGCCGCAGCGCGCCTCGGCCGACTCCGTCATGGCGAGCGCCAAGGTGTACCGGCGTTCAGGCGCCGCTCGCCCACGCCGTGCACGCCCTGACTTCATCAACCCAGCCCGTCGGGCGCCGCCCTCAGCCGCGCACCCAAAGTGTTCCGGTGCACGCCCAAGAGCGACGCCGCCCGACTGCGGTTCCCGTGCGCCAACCGCAGCGCGTCTTTGATGTGCCGCTCGGTCATCTGCTCGAGGGTCGGGAACGCCGCGACGGTCAGCCGCCGATCATCGAGCTCGGCAGGCAGGTCTCGCTCGAGAATGTGGTTCCCGTTGGCGCGGATCGTCGCGCCGCGCAGGGTGTTGTCGAGCTCCCGCAGGTTGCCCGGCCAGTCGTGTCGGGCCAGCTTGCGCAGCGCCCCCTTGCTGACCGCGACGATCCCCTTCTGTTGGGCATACGGGTTGTGGGCCAGCAGGAAGGCGACCAGGTCGGGCAACTCTTCCCAGCGCTCGCGCAGCGGAGGCACGCGGAGCGGGTAGACGGCGAGCCTGAAATAGAGGTCCTGCCGAAAGCGCCCCGCCTTCATCTCCTCGACGAGCACTCGGTTGGTCGCGGCGATGACGCGCACGTCGACTGGCCGCGACGTGGAGGACCCGACCGGCCGCACGTGGTGATCTTCGAGGAAGCGCAGCAGCGTCACCTGGCCGCGAGGCGTCAGCTCGCCCACCTCGTCCAAGAACACCACGCCGCCGTTGGCCGCCTCGATGATGCCGACCCGCCGAGCGTCCGCGCCGGTGAACGCGCCCTTCTCGTGCCCGAAGAGCTCCGCTTCGAAGAGCGCCTCGGGGATCGCCCCGCAGTTGAGCGCCATGAAAGGCGCCTGGGCGCGGCGGCTGATCGCGTGGATGAAGCTCGCCAGCACGCTCTTGCCCGTGCCCGTCTCACCTTCGATCAACACCGTCTCGTCGGTGGGCGCCACGCGCCGAGCGTCGTCAATGACCGCCCGCATTCGCGGTGAGCGGCTCGCCATGAGGAACCGCTGGAAGCGCTCGTCTGGCTGCGCGGGCGCTGGCGGCCGAGCCGCCGCCGCGATGTCCATGACCGCGCGTTCGTCGATCTCGCCGAGGCGCTCGAGGACCAGGCTCGACAGCCAGGGCCGCGCAGCGCTGACCGACTCGCGGTAGGCCCACGAGAGGTGCCAGACGGCGCGCTGGCGGGAGCCCTGGCGGAGGCACGCCTCGGCGAACAACAGGAGCTCTTCGATGAGCCGCTCCGGGCGCCTCCGGGCGAGCAGGGCGCGGCCGGCGGCGTCCAGCTCGTCGGCGGCGAGCGCTTCCTTCCCTTCGGCGACGTGCAGCCGCGCGCGCACCGCCTCGATGGAAGGCAACAGCTCGAGGCGATCGACGCGGCGGAAGTAGCGATCGACCTCGTCGAGCGCGGAGGTGATCGCCGCCCGATCGCCCGCGTCGCCGCTGGCGAGCTTCGCGGACGCGGCTTCGAGGCGTGACAGCGCCACGTTGAAGTCGTCGTGCTGGGCAGCGAAGTCTTCCAGCGACCGCGCGATGAGCGCTTGGCCCCGCTCTGCCTCGCCCAGCCGGACGAGCACCTTGCCGAGGTTGCGCCGCGCGAAGCCCTGCCCGTGGCGGGTCCCGGCCTTCAGGCTCGCCTCGAGGTCGTGCTCGAAGTGCCGCCGCGCCGTCGGCAGCTCGCCTCGCACCAGCGCGAGCATGCCCAGCCGGGCGGCCAGCAGCGCCGTGAGTGGGGCATTGTCGAACTGCTCGACCGTCTCCGCGGCCTTGCGCAGGAAGAACTCGGCGTGGTCGAGCTCGTCCGACTCCTCGTAGCTCTGGCCGAGCGACAGGTACTCCTTGGCCACCATGAACACGTCGCCCAATTCGCGGAACGTCTGGAGCGCAGCGCGGTGCTGGAGCAGCGCGTGGGCGTGGTCGCCCCGCAGCGTCAGGTAGATGGCCAGCGTGCGCTGGTACGCGCCGAGCACCGGCTTGGGGGCGGCGGCGCACTGCGGGCTCGCGGCTTCGAGCGTCGCAGCGGCGGCGGCGAGCTCACCCCGACGGAAGAGCAGACGGCCTTCGACGAGCGACCGGAGCAGCGGCGGTTCGTCGGCGCGGGTCCAGGTGGGCGCGCGCAGGAGGCTCTCTGCGGCGTCGATGGCTCCCTCACGCTCCAGGGTGTCCGCGCGGCGCAGGCCCGCCCAGGCGCGCAGCGGCCCCGGCGCGTTCGCGAGCGCCTGAAACAGCGCGCGGCCACGCTCGAGGTGTCCTCGGCGAATCGCGTCCTCGGCCTGGAACGCGAGGCCGAGCTGGCGGTACGGGGCCGGCCCCTTGGCGAGCCTGGCCACGAGTGGCGACAGGCCGTCGGCGTCGAAGGTGTACACCTGCGCCTGCGCCAGCGCGGCCGCTGCGTCGAGCGGCTCGAGGTCGCTGACCGGGTTGGTGAGGTAGGCGCGCGCGGGCGCGGGCAGGCCGACGTACCAGCCGTGGAGGGTCGGGCGAGGGGCTTTCTGCATCCGCCGGTCAGCGTCGCACAGAAACAGTGCAGCTGTGCAGCAGCCTGGTCACGAGTCGAACGAGAGCCATGGATTTGCTCGCAAATTCACCGTGGTTCGAACGCTCAGGTGGGCACGAGACGTGCTGAGTCCTGGGCACGTCCACCCCGTGCCCCTTGGGGTGGCAACACGAAAGGACAACCCATGGGTGGAGCCGCGAAGCCGTCGTCGACCCTGATGAAGGCGGAGACGTCGGTCGACATCCTCGATGGTCACGAGCTGGTGACGAACTCGCCGGACGGTCCGCCCGACGGCGCGGTGCGGTTTGGCTACGTGTCGGCGCAGCCGTCCGAGTTCTTGGTGGTCTACCGCGACGGCAAGCTGCGCGAGCGGGCTTCGGGACAGGGTGCGCGCTGCTTCAAGCTCCCCGGCGACAGCGTCGCCATCATCCCGACGACGCTCAAGGAGGTGGTCTTCAAGGCCAACCAGATCACCGCCGACAACGTCGACGTGCGGCTGCGCGGCATCGTGGTGTACCGAATCGCCGAGCCACTGCGGATCTACAAGCTCATCAACTTCACCCACCGCCAGCACGCCGAGGCGAAGCTCGCGCGGATGATCGCCGACATGTGCCGTTCCACGGCCAAGTGGTTGGTCGCGAACATGGGCGTGCAAGAGTGCGTGCGCCGCCGAAAGGAAGAGATCGCCGCCGCGCTCAAACGTGAGCTGGCGCTGGTCGTCTCGGCGAGCGGCGAGGAGGGCTGGGGCGTCGACATCGTGACGATCGACATTCAGGACATCTACGTCCAGGACCAGCAGCTCTTCCTGTCGTTGCAGGCCAAGTTCAAGAGCGAGAAGGAGCGCGAGGCGCGCTTGGCCGCGATCGAGACGCGAAGGGAGATCGACAAGCGTGAGCTCGAGGCGCAGGGCGAGCTGTCGAAGGAACGCCACGCGCAGGCGATGGCGCAGGCCGAGATGGCCGCGGCCCAGAAGCTCGCCGAGCTGGAGCAGCAGAAGCAGCACGACGAGGGCAAGTTCGAGCTCGAGCGCCTCCGCGCGGAGCAGGTGGAGCGCCTCGCGCACCTCAAGGCCGAGCAAGCGGTCGCCCGGGAGCGGCTCACGTCGGAGGCCGCCCTCGAGCGCGAGAAGCTCAGCGCGCAAGCCGCTCGCCTTCGCTTCGACGAGCAGGTCAATGAGCTGCGGGCCCGCATCGACGCCGAGAACTCGGCCTCACCGGCGAGCCTGCAGCGGAGCTTCATGGAGAAGGCGCTCCCGGTGGTCGCGCAGACGGTCGCGGAGTCGATGGGCAACGTGCGGCTGAGCGTCGTGCAGGGAGCAGGCGGGGTGGTGTCGCCGTTTCAGCTGGTGCTGCAGAGCGTGATGGACGTGTTCGAACAGTACGCCGGCGCGAAGGAGCGGGCGGGTGGCTCAGCTGCCAAGTGAACCGGGACTGGCGGAAGAGCTGCAGCGGTGCCAAGTCGCGCGAGACGCCGCATTGCCGCGCCGCGCACCACGGGGGTGAGCCTTCCGATGAACCGAGCCGTCGACTTCTTCTTCGATTTCATGAGCCCGTACTCGTACCTGGCGTCGACGCGCGTCGAAGCCATGGCTGCCCGCGCCGAGGCCACGGTCCGCTGGCGACCGGCCTACCTGCCCGGCATCTTGAAGGCGTCAGGCAACATCGCGCCGGTCAGCGTGCTGCCCAAGGCGGCCTACATCGTCCGGGACGTGGAGCGCTGGGCCAAGCAGCTCGACCTGCCGCCGGTGAAGTACCCCGTCGTGTTTCCGTTCAACTCGGCGCTGGCGAACCGCACCGCGCTCGTCGTCTCGCAGCAGGGCGCTCCCTTCGTGCCGTACTGCCGCGCGCTCTTTCGCGCGCTGTGGATCGACGGCGTCGACGGGGGGAACGCCGACGTGCTCGCGCAGGTGCTCAAGGACCTGGACCTGGATGCGGGAGCCGTGCTGCTCGAAGCGAACGGCGAAGCCGCGCGCGCGGCGCTCAAGGAGAACACCGACGAAGCCGCCGCTCGTGGCGCGTTCGGCGTGCCGTCGTTCTTCGTGGGCGACGAGCTGTTCGTCGGCAATGACCGGCTGGACTTCGTCGAGCAGGCGCTCAAGGCGCTGCCGGGCTGAGGCCTCCGAGCGTCAGGGGTAGTAGCGCAGGAGCCGGGCCAGACCGGTGAGCGAGCCGACGCTCTGGAGGTTTCCCCGATTGTGCGTCTGCAGCCGCGTCACCGCGACGTCGTACGTGAGGCTCCAGACTTCCGGAGCGTGCGGCGTGAGCATGGCCGCGCGGGCGTATTGGTAGACGTGGGACCCGGCGCTCCCCCCGGTGCCGTTGATGAGGATCGGCAAGCTCGACGTCGAGTACACGAGGCGCGAGTAGACGTGGCCGATGCGCGACAGCTCCGTCGCGTAGAAGACGCCCGCGCCGGTGTCGAACATGGCCCGCGCGAACTCGGCGGTGACCGTGGAGTGGCTCAAGTCTTCCTGTGACGGGTAGCTGGTCCACCCCGCGCCCGGCCAGTACGTCATCTGCGGCCAGCCCGGCCACGTGTACGCGTCGATGGGAGGCGCGTGGTAGTTGTTCGCCATTTCCAGCAGCACGAAGTTGGCGAGCCGCTGTGCGTACCCCAAGGCGCTCGCGTTCTGCGTGGCGCCGTAGAGGTAGGCGAGCGCGCCGCCCATAGCCGACTGGTAGTTGATGGGCACCGGCCGACCGGGCGCCTCGGGGGGAATGAACGTCGCGTCGGTCGGCGTCGTGTAATAGCCGATGGGCACCATGCCCACCGTGCCGGTGTGCCAGTTGGCGAGGTGGAACGTGACGGTCTCCCCCACTGCCGTCGCGTAGGCCTGCGCGCGGCTGCCGAACGTGCGGCCTTGCGTGTCGACTGCGGACTGCAGGCAGGGTCTCGAGTTCACGATGAACGCGAAGTGCGCCAGCGAGTTGGTCAGCGCCCCGTCTTCGATGAGGAAGGACACGTACTGGCCGGCGTCGGAGTACAGGCCGTCGCTCCAGGTGGCCGCGGAGCGTCCGCGATAGTCGGTGTAGCCGGCGTTGTCGTCTCGGTGCGCGAGCACACGATCGCCGTGCTGGACGAAGAGGCGCAGGTAGCGGTCGTTGTTCGTCGCGACGTAGGTGTCCAGCAGCGCGTCGAGGAAGGACGGCTGGTTGTTGCCCAACACGCCCTGGCGATTGCTCACCAGCGAATAGGCGTCGCCAAAGTCGGCGATGTGCTGAGCGACGGCGGCGAGGAGGTTTTGCTGCGTCGTCGAGAGGGCCCGCGGACCGCACGCGTACGTGTCGACGGTGAGCCCTGCGTCTCCGGTCGGCACCGTCATGCCCGCGTCGCTCGCTCCGCCTGCCCCGGCGCTGCCACCACTTCCAGCGCTGCCACCACTTCCAGCGCTGCCACCACTTCCAGCGCTGCCACCACTTCCAGCGCTGCCACCACTTCCAGCGCTGCCACCACTTCCTGCGCTGCCACCACTTCCCGCGCTGCCACCACTTCCGGCGCTGCCACCACTTCCGGCGCTGCCGCCACTTCCTGCGTTGCCACCACTTCCCGCGCTGCCACCACTTCCAGCGCTGCCACCACCTCCAGCGCTGCCACCACTTCCCGCGCTGCCACCACTTCCAGCGCTGCCGCCACTTCCAGCGCTGCCACCACTTCCAGCGCTGCCACCACTTCCACCGCTGCCGCCACCTCCAGCGCTGCCGCCACCTCCAGCGCTGCCACCACTTCCGGCGTTGCCACCACTTCCGGCGCTGCCACCACTTCCGGCGCTGCCACCGACGCCCGCGCCGCCGCCCCTCCCTGCGTCGACCCCAGCGCCTCCGCGGCCAGCATCACTCGTCGGAAGGCCGGGCTCGCAACCGAGCACCAGCATCGCGCCGAAGCCGAGCGCGAGCCCCAGCGACGCGACCGCCGACGTGGACCTCCGCGGCGCTGCCGTGAACACGACCTTCATCGAACCTCCAACCGGGCAATGAGAGCCCCGCACTCTCCGCGTTCGTGGCGGCGCCAACAAGGGCGGACGTCCGCTCCCCGCAAGAATGATCCACGTCAGCCGACTCGAGGACCACGCGTGCGCTCGACACTGGCGCGTCGACCCTTCACACTTCGCCGTCATGACTCTTCGGTGGACGGTCTGGGGCGTGGTTGCGGGGCTGAGCGTGACTGCGGCGTGCGTCGACACCGGCATCACCGTCGGCGGGAACGACCGTGACGCGGGGCGCGGTGGCTCGACGGGCAGCGCAGACGGCGGAGGAGGCACGGCGGGAAGCGGAGGCAGCGCAGGCACCGGCGGCGGCACGGGGGGCGCGAGCGGAAGCGGCGGCATGGCGGGCACCGGCGGTCGTGACGGCGGCGCCATCGACCCGAACGCGTTCTGGCAGAACGACCCGCCCCCTCGCTGGTGTGGCGCAGACGGCGGAACGCTGGTGCCCGGCGGAACACCGGAGTGCCCGGACGACAAGAACCGGCAAGGCTGCGCGTGCCCGACGGTCGGAGCCCAAGCGCCCTGCTGGCCTGGCCTGCGCGCCAACCGCAACCTCGGCGCCTGCCGCGACGGGACGACGACGTGCACGCAGACGGGGGAGTTCGGCTCGGTCTGGGGCGCCTGCATGGGCTACGTGGTGCCGACGCCGGGCGCGACGGGCGCTGCCGCCTGTAACTGCTTCTCCCAAGGCCAGTGGTTCCTCGCCAACGTCTCGCCGTGTTTCATTCGGCAGACTGCGGGCGGCCCAGTGACCGGTTCGGTGTCGACGTACATCGACGATGCGGGCGTGGCGCGCTGCCCCAACCCCATCACCACGCCGCTCATGCCGCAGCCCGGCAAGACGTTCACCAGCAACACCCTGCGCGTCGACTGCGCGGGCCAGTTCCGGCTCTGTTACGAGCTCAAGGCCGGCAACGGCTCGGCGCCCTCGCCGTCCGACTGCTCGCTCGCCAAGGTCTGCACCGAAGGCGCCTACCCAGACGCTGGCGCGACGCAGGCCTTCCCGGACCTGCCGTCATGGGTGGCCACCAACCCCGCCTGCGCCGCGGCCTTCGCCAACGACGGCGGCTACGGGGAAATGACCGTGCAGGGCCTCAGCGTGCGCTGCGACGAGGTGAATGACGGCGACGGCGGGCCGAAGGTCTTCAACCGCGTCACGTACTGCCCGCTGTCGTGCAACTCGAACCCAACGGGGCCAGGGTGCGCCAACTGCATGCAGGGTGGCAGCGGAAGCTTCTGAAGCCGGGGTCCGCCCCGCAAGCGCGCTCATCACGACCGCAGCCCGTCGAGCCGCACCATCAACAGGTCGACGAACGCCCGAACCCGCGGCGCGAGGCGCGGGCCGGGCGGAAACACGGCGTGGAGCGGCGACGGCGGTGGCGCGTAGCCGTCGAGCACGCGGACCAGCTGCCCCTTGGCCTCGAGCTCTGACGAGAAGCGCGCCGGCAGCCGGGCGATGCCCAGCCCTGCCACCGCCAGTCGGCGCGCGAGGAGGAAGCTATTGACGGCCACGCGCGGCCGCACCGGCAGGGGCATCACACGGCGCCCAGAGAGCAGCGGCCACCGCGCGCCCCGCTCGGTCGGCGCGTAGACGATGCAGTCGTGTCGTTCGAGATCCTGCGGCGTCTTCGGCGTGCCCCGCGCGGCCAGGTACTTGCGGCTGGCGACCAACGCGAAGGCGCCCGCCCCCAGCCGCTTCGCCTTGAGCGTCGAGTCCGCCAGCTCTCCGGCCCGCAGCGCCAGGTCGTACCCTTCGGCCACGAGGTCGACGTAGCGGTCGGTGAGGTCCAGCGTCACCCGCACGTCCGGGTTGCCGCGGAGGAACTCCGCGACGATGTCGCCCAGGTAGTTCTCCGCAAAGGACAGCGGCGCCGTCAGCCGCAGCACCCCTCGCGGGGCGGCCTCGCTCTGCTGGACGTCGCGCGCCGCGTCGGACAACGTCGACAGCGCCAGCGTGGCGCGGGCATGGAACGCCTCACCGACGTCGGTGAGCGTGACGGTGCGGGTGGTGCGCTGGAGGAGCTGGGCGCCGAGCTGCTCTTCGAGCAACGCCACGCGCCGGCTGACGGTCGACTTGGGCACTCCCAGGCTGCGCGCCGCGCCGCGGAACGTGCGCTGCTCGACGACGGCGACGAAGGCCGTGACGGCGTTGAGGTCAAATCGGGCCATGTCCATATGGTGGGCCAGTGTGTCTCAAGAACGCCCATTGTCCAAGGCGCTCCTCGCGAGCATGAAGGAAGCCTCTCGCAGTCGACACCAGGAAAGACGACCCCATGAGCACGATGAGCATGAGCAGTGGAGCGCAGGACACCAAGGCGTCGGCGGGTGGGCTGTTCGGAGCCGGCCTGCTGGGCGGCGGCATCGCCGCGGTCGCCAACTTCGTCCTCTACTTCGGCGCGGGGGCGGCGGGCGTCTCCTTCGCCGGCGAGTTCGGGCCGGACATGAACTCGCTGCCGGTTCCGGCGATCGGCATCTCGTCCATCGTCCCGGCGATCCCCGCGGCGCTCTTCGCGATGGGGCTGCAGAAGTTCGCACCCGCGAAGGCCGCGAGCGTCTTCGGCATCGCTTCCATCGTGCTCTGCGTGCTGTCGTTCGGTGGCCCCGTCGGCGTCAAGGGCCTGGGCACTGGGGGCCTCGTCGTCATGGAGCTGATGCACGTCGTGGCCGCCGCGGGCATCGGCGGCATGATTTGGAAGAAGCTCGCCGGGCGCTGACGGTTCAGCCGAGCAGCTCGAGCAGGTCTTCCCGGCTCAAGCCCGCCGCCGCCGCGCCGTCACCGAACGCCGCTTCGAACAGCGCGCGCTTCTTGTCCTGCAGCGCCAGGATCCGCTCCTCCACCGTGCCCTGGCTCACCAGCCGGTACACGTTGACGGGCTTGTCCTGGCCGATGCGGTGCGCGCGGTCCGTCGCCTGCGCTTCGACCGCGGGGTTCCACCACGGGTCCACCAGGAACACGTGGTCCGCGGCGGTGAGGTTGAGGCCGACCCCGCCCGCCTTGAGCGACAGCAACATCACCGGCGGGCCGTCGTCCGCCTGAAAGCGCGCGGTCACCGCGCCGCGGTCCGGCGTGGTCCCGTCCAGCCGCGTGAAGGCCAACCCGTGCGCGGCCAGCTTGGGCTCGATGAGGTCGAGCAGGCTGGTCCACTGCGAGAACACGAGCGCCTTGTGGCCTTCGTCCCGGGCCGTCACCAGCGCTTCGACCAGCGCGTCGACCTTCGACGACGACGCCGCCACTTGCCCCGGCAGCAAGCCCACGTGGCAGGCCGCCTGCCGCAGGCGCAGCAGCGCCTCGAGCACCTGCAAGACGCTGGCGCCCTGCCCTAGCCGCTGAACGACGTCCGCGCGCGTGGCCGCGTACACCGCGTCGTAGAGGGCGCGCTCCTTGTCATCGAGCTGCACGTACAGCACCGACTCCGTCTTCGGCGGCAGCTCCGGCGCCACGTCCTTCTTCAGCCGGCGCAGCACGAACGGCTTGATGCGGCGGCGCAGCGCCTGGGCGGCGTCGGCCTTCCCGTTGGCGATCGGCTCCGCCCAGCTCACCTTGAAGTCGCTCTTCCCGCGCAGCAGCCCCGGGTTGGCGAAGTGCATGACGCTCCACAGCTCGTCGAGCCGGTTCTCCACGGGCGTGCCCGACAGCGCCAGCCGGAAGCGCGCCTGCAGCTTGAACGCGGCGCGCGCCGTCTGACTGTCCGCGTTCTTGATGGCCTGCGCTTCGTCCAGCACGACGGTGTCCCAGCGCTTCGCCGTCAGCGCGGCCTCGTCGAGCCGCAGCAGCGCGTACGTCGTCACCGTCACCTGCGCTGCGTCGTCCAAGGTGCGGTTGGGGCCGTGGTAGGCGGCGACCTTGAGCGACGGGCGAAACCGCGCCAGCTCCGCCAGCCAGTTCGGCAGCACGCTCGTCGGGCACACCACCAGCGCCTGGCCTTCGAGCGCGCAGATGGCCTGCAGCGTCTTGCCCAAGCCCATGTCGTCGGCCAGCACGCCGCCCAGCCCCGCCTGCCGCAGGAACTGGAGCCAGCCGACCCCCTGCCGCTGGTACGGCCGCAGCGTGGCCTTCAGGTCGTCCGGCAGCGTCGGCTCCGGCAGCCGCGCGAAGCCTTCCACCAGCGGCGCCAGCCCTTCGAAGCCGGGGGGCTTGGGCGCTTCGAGCGCCTCACACAGCTCGAGCAGTCGGGGCACCGCGTGCGTGGCGATGCGCCCGGACTCCTGCCGCGCGGCGAGCAGGTCCGCCACGTGCTGCCCGTGCACGTCGAGCCACGCCGTCGGCAAGGGCGCCCACCCACCACCGACGAGCGGCACCAAGCCCAGCCCTTCGTTCCACGCGCGCAGCACCGCCGCCGCGTCGACGCTGACCGGCCCGCCGGGCACGCCGCGCACCTCGAAGGACAGGCTCGCCTCGAGTGCGGGGAGCGCCCCTTCGCCGACGGTGCGCAGCTCGAGCTTCGGCACGAGCGACGCTTCTTTCGACAGCCGCCGCGCGCCGTCGCCGGTGATGCCGCCCTGCCAACGCGACAGCCGGTCGAGGAAGCGCGGCAGCTCGGCGCTGCCCACCGTCATGCGCCGCCCGGGCACCAGGTCGAGCTGCTCGCGCAGCCCGTGGACGACGCGCTGCTCCGCCGCCTCGTCGCGCAGCGGCACGGCGCCGCGCAGGTACACCACCTTCCCCGCGTCGATGCGGACGTGCGGCGGCGCGCCGTAGACGAGCGTGGGGAGCACCGACAGCCCGCCCTCCACCTGGTTGAGCTCGAGCTGCGCCCGCGGCGTCAGGCTCTTGTCGATGAGCGGCACCCGCCGCGTGCGCACGTCGAGCGTGCAGCGTCGCGCCAGCTCGGGCAGCACCTTGGCCGACAGCTCCGCCCGCTGCTCCGGGCCGTAGCGCTTGCGCTGGGGCAGCGCTTCCAGCCGGCGCCCGCTCAGCGTCGTCTCGCCCAGCCGGCACACGACGTCGCCCAGGCGCGCCACCTCGTCGCTGAGCACCGCGTCCACGCGCTCGTCGGCCTGCACCGTCACCACGAAGCCGTCGCCGTCGTCTTCGACTCGCACCGAAGGACAGACGAGCTCGGCGGACACGCTCACCGGCCGGCCGTCGAGCAGCACCGTGCGTGAAGGCTCGAGCGCGGCGAGCATGGGCAACAGCCGCTCGGTGGGAATGGGCGTGGGCAGCGCGCGCTCGAGCATGCGCTCCAGCGTCAGGTCGTGCTCTTCGACCTGGAGCTGCGCCTTGGCCTCGGCGTCGGCCAGGACCGCCCGCAGGCTCGGCAGCGGCGCCTCGGTGCCGTCGGCGCGCAACAGGACCCGCGCCAGGCCCAGCCCCGTCGGCGTCGTCGAGAAGCGGTAGCCCACCCTCGCCCAGGCCTTCGCCGCGCTCTTCAGCGCGCCGCCCTGCGCTTCGGCCTGGTGCAGGGCGATGCCCGCCGCGCAGACGTGCTCGCAGGGGTCGAAGTGCGCCGGACAGTTGCATTCCCACACGCCGTCCTTCGGGTGCAGCACCACCTCGAAGGCCACGGTGCGATTGGCAGGCTTGACGCGCAGGGTGACGGTGGACGCGGTGCGCGCCTCCTCCACCACCGCGCCGGCGCGCGCCAGCTTCACGCCCAAGCTCCACAGGCCCGGCTTGGCTTCGGTGCGAATGGCCTCGTGCAGCGCGGCGACGTCGCTCATGGACGGCTGCCCTCATAGACCAGCTCGGGCGCCAGGCCGGTACGGAGCAGATCCTGCCACCCGCCAATTCGTCGTATGTCCTCACCCCATGGCCACGCTCTCCGCCCACGACGTCGTCCGCGCCGGCACGCAGCGCTACGGCGAGCTCGGCGTGAGTGAAGCGCAGGTGTCCGCCTGGCTCCGCACCGCCGGGGCCGTGCCGGCCAGCACCGCGGCCGACGGCTACTTCGTCTGCGCGCTCTTGCTCGGCACGCCCGCGGCGCTCGCGGCCTTCGAACGCCACGTCGCGCCGGAGATCCGCGCCGCGCTCAAGAAGATGGGGACCGCCGACGCCAACCTGGACGAGCTGCTACAGGTGACGCGCGCCAAGCTGCTGGTCGCCGAAGGCTCGACCGCGCCGCGGCTGTCCCAGTTCAACGCGTCGGGCACCCTCGTCAGCTTCTGCACGACGGCGGCGGCGCGGCTGGTGCTCTCACGCACGCGGGACGAGGCGACGCGCCAGGGCTACGAAGCGAAGGCCGGCCACGCCCCGACGGCGCCGCTGAGCCCCGAGCGCGCCCTCTCCAAAGAACAGCAGGCCAGCCGCTTCGAGCAGAGCTTCGTCGAGGCGCTGCGCACCTTGAGCGCCCGCGACCGAGCGCTCCTGCGCCTCAACCTCGTCGAAGGTGTCCCCCACGAGAAGCTCGCCACCTTGCACGGCGTCAGCCGCGTCACCGTCACCCGCTGGCTGCTCGAGGCGCGCGCGCGCCTGGCGCAGGCCACCCGCGCCGTCCTGTCCGGCGACGCGTCGCGCAGCGAGGCCGCGGAGTCACTCTTGCGCTCCATCGAGTCGAACTTCGACGTCAGCATGCACCGGCTGCTCGTCGACGCCGACGACGGCAAGGACCATTTCCCGAAATGAGCGACCGCCCGCCCGACGCGACGCTCGAGGCGTTCGCCCAGGGTCGCTGGTCGTCGCGTGACATCGCACTCCAGGCACACCTGGCCGGCTGCGCAGTGTGCAACGACCTCCCCGCCGTGCTGCGGCGGGCCGCCGACCCCAGCCCGTCGGAGCGGCCGCGGAGTGCGCCGAGCGCGCGCACCTGGTGGGCACCGGCGACGACGCGGAGCTCAACGAGGAGCAGCCGGGCTTTGGGCGCCACCGCCGCGGCCCGCATCCCCAGAGACTCCTCCTTCCTCTGGCGCGACGCGCACGGAGCCCTCGCGGCGGCGCGTGGGTAGGCGCCTCGTCTTCGAACGGGAGCCTGCAGTCGCCCGTGGCATGCTCAGGCCCTCCTCGCCCCATGAGTCAGACACCCCACTCGGCCGGCGCTCCCCCTTCCTCACCCGCCAGCGGGGACCGGGCGTTCGTGCTCCAGCCCGGCGCGCTCGTGCTGGACGGGCGCTTCCGCGTCGATCGGCTCTTGGGCGCCGGCGGCATGGGCCAGGTGTACGTCGCCGAGCAGGTGTCGCTGGGCCGCAAGGTGGCGCTCAAGGTGCTGCACCAGGACATGGGGCTGGTGCCGGGCATGGCGGAGCGCTTCCGGCGGGAGGCGCGGCTGTCCTCGCAGGTGGACCACCCCGCGGTGGTGCGGGTCATCGACTTCGGTGAAGCCCAAGGCGCCGCCTGTCTGGTGATGGAGTTGGTGGAGGGCCGCTCGCTGGACGGCGCGCTGTCCGCGGGGCCGCTCCCGCCCGAACGCGCCGTGTCGCTGCTGGGGCAGCTCGCCGACGGGCTGGCGGCGATTCACGCGGTCGGCATCGTCCACAGAGACCTCAAGCCGGAGAACGTCATCGTCACCGAAGGTCCACGCGGACCGACGGCGCGGCTGCTCGACTTCGGCATCGCCCGACTCGAAGACGCGCGCGCCGACAGCAAGACGACGCAGGCCGGCATCGTGCTGGGGACGCCGGAGTACATGTCGCCGGAGCAGGCCATGGGCCAGCCGCTGGACGTGCGCAGCGACGTCTATGCGTTCGGCGTGCTGGCGTATCGCGTGCTGTCCGGGCAGCTGCCCTTCGACGGGCCGAGCCCGCGGGACTACCTGCTGCAACACCTGTCGGCGAGCCCTCGGCCGCTGCTGGAGGTGGCGCCGAGCCTCGCGGCCCTGCCAGACGTGGCGCGGGTGGTGATGGCGTGTCTGCAGAAAGAGGCGTCGGCGCGGCCTGCGTCCGCCGCGGCGGTCTTGGACGTGCTCCTGGGCGCCGTGGGCCAGTGGCGCGCGACGAGCGGCGTCCATGCCAGCGTGGGGCCCGCAGAGCCGCCCAGGTCCGTCTCGCTCCTTCCGAACCAAGGCCCGCCCGCCGCGCAGCCAGGGAGCG
>JALHOS010000154.1 GCA_022842905.1 Myxococcaceae bacterium
GGAACGGCCGGCGCAGGCGGGACCGCGGGGGCGGGCGGCGCGGACGGCGGCGTCATCTACTACGTCGATCCAGTCACCGGCGGCGACACGCGCGACGGGAGGACGCCCGCCACCGCCTGGCGCACGTTGTCCAAGGTGAGCAGCACCGTGCTCCAACCAGGGAACACCGTCCTGCTGCTCGCCGGCGCGACCTTCCCGCTCACGGTCAGCTCGGATCGCCTCGCGCCGCAGGGCAGCGGGACGCCGACCGCGCCCATTCGCTGGGGTTCCTACGGAGGCGATGGCGGGCGCCCCATTCTCCAGGCCATGGGCGGGGCCATTCAGGAGCTGTCGCTCAACAACATCTCCTGGCACGAGTTCTCGGGCCTGCGCATCCGCGGCTCGTCCACCTTCGCCGTCTTCACCGCGAACGTGTCCAACATCACCTTCACGGACCTCGAGGTCGACGCCGTCGGAGAGGGCTTCCACCCGACGACCACGGCCGCCAGCACCGACGTCACGGTGCGCGACTCCTTCATCCACGACATCGGCGGGTGGACCGACGCGGGCACGCTCGCGCGCGCGATCAGCACCACAGCCAGCTGCCGCAACTGGCGAATCCTCAACACCGTCGTCAGCCGCACCGAAGGCCACTGCCTGGCGGACGTCGGCGAGAACACCCAGTTCGAGAACATGACGGTGTCCGACTGCGGCCTGCTCAACGCGGGCAGCGAGCGCTCCGGCTTCTCCTTGCGCGGCAACGGCGCCCGCGTGCGCAACTCCCGCGTCAGCGGCGCCTCGTCTGACTGCGTCACCGTCGTGGGGATCGACGGAGGCACCACGACCATCGAGGGCTCACACCTTTCGGCCTGTGTGAACGGGGTCAACTTCAACAGCACCTCGACGGGCGACTTCCACTTCCGCCGCAACGTCGTGTTCGACACCGACACCGCCGTGCGCATGCCTTCGACCGTCGCGAGCGGCGGCGAGCTGCGCTTGGTGAACAACACCTTCGTGGGCGGGCGGAGCGACGGCGGGCTGTCCACCACGGGCATCTTCCTGCGCCCCAGCTCTCGCGCTGTCTTCGAGAACAACGTCGTCGCCGGCGCCTTCTCTGGGGTGCTGCTCAACACCGGCGCGACCTGGCCGCTGGGCCTCGTGGAGCGCGGCAACGCCTATGAAGTGGACGGCGGCAACCAGTTCACCTTCGGCGCCCCGGGCACCTACGCCTCCTTCGTCACGCAGTCCGGCGTCGACGGCGGCTCCTTCCTCGGCGCTCCCGGCTTCGCGACCGGCGCCCCGCCGTACCTGCTCGGCGCGTCCAGCGCCTACCGAGACCGAGGCTCGGCGGTGACGGCGTTCGGCGCGTACGATCCTGGCTGCGACGGTGGAGCCAGCAGCTACTGCGGCGTGGCGCCGGAGCCTGGCGCGTTCGAACTTGCCCCGCTCTGAGCGGCCGCCGCGTTCTCTGGCGCGCCCCTTGCTCGGCTGTGGAGCCACCTCCACATGGCTGAGTCCACCGCGCAATCCGTGCGCCCGCGGCGCGCGCTCCAGCCGCTCGACATCACCCTCCGCCATGGCAAGCGCTACCAGCGCGCGCGCGTCGCCTTCCTCACGTTCTCCGTGAGCCTGACGTTCGTGCTGCCGCTCTGGCACCTGCGCGCGGCGGTCATGGACGGCGCAGGTCCACCGCTGACCAGCCCCGCTGTGGGTCTCGCGCGGCTGTTGCCTGCACCCCCGGCCTGGTGGGGAGCGCCCACCTCACTGCGCCTGTGGGCGGTGGAGCTGATCGACCCGGCGCTCGCACTCGGCGTCGGGCTGACGCGCGGCTTCTCCTTCAGTTGGCTGTGGGCCGCGCTGCCGGGGCTCTTGCTCGTCGCGACGCTGGGGCGCTTCTTCTGCGGCTGGGCCTGCCCGTACCTGCCGATCCTCGCGGCGTCGAACGCGGCGCGCTGGTTCCTCGGTCGCTTCGGTGTTCCGACGGCGGACCTCAAGGTGCCGCGGCGCACCGCGTTCGTCGTGCTCGTCGGGGCGCTCTTCGCGACCGCCTTCACCGGCGCGCAGGTGGTGCCGCTGCTCTACCCGCCGGCGCTGCTCGGGCGGGCGGGCTTCGGCTTCGTCTTCTTCGGGGCGCTGAGCGCGGGGCTGGCGCTCGTCGTGGGGGCGTTCGTGTTCGACACCTTCGTGTCCCGCGCGGGCTTCTGCCGGGCGCTGTGTCCGGGCGGCGCGGCGTTCTCGGTGGTCGGCGCGCTCTCGCCGCTGCGCGTGGTGCGTGAGGTGCCCAAGTGCACCGACTGCACCGTCTGCGACGTGGTGTGCAACCTGGGACAGCGGCCCATGACGGACAAGCTCGACGGCGGGTGTGAGCGCTGCGGCAAGTGCATCGCTTCCTGCCCGACGCAGGCCCTGTCGCTGCGGCTGGCCAAGCCGTCCGCGCTGCGCGGCGCCCTGGAGAAGCCGTGAACCGCCGAGGGATGATCGCCGCCCTCGCCGCGGCGCTGGCGCTGGGCCTGGTACCCAAGCGGAGCCGCGCGGCGAGCAAGAAGCTGCGGCCCCCCGGCGCGCTGCCCCCGGGCGCCTTCGAGCAGGCGTGCATCGGTTGCTACCGCTGCGCCGAGGTGTGCCCGACGACCTGCATCGAGTTCCCCACCGGCCTCTCGCTCGACGCGGCGACGCCGTTCATCGACACCGCGCAGAAGGCCTGCGTGCTTTGCATGAAGTGCACGCAGGTCTGCCCGACGGACGCGCTCCAGAAGCTGTCCGACGATCGCGAAGAGGTGTTTCGCAGCGTGCGCTTGGGCAGGCCGGTGCTCGAGCGCAGCCGGTGCCTGCCCTGGACCGGCCAGGGCGTCTGCCGGCTGTGCTTCCTCGTCTGCCCGTACCCGAACCGGGCGGTCGAGGTGGTTGGGCCGCAGCTCGCGCCGCTCTTTCACGCCGACGCGTGTGTCGGGTGTGGGCTGTGTGAAGAAGCCTGCCCCGACGGCGCGAGCGCCATCACCATCGAGCCGCTGGGCACGCCCGTCCCGGCCGCGAGGAAGCCGTGAGGCCGCCGCTACGCCACGTCGTGCGGCGCCCGTTGACGCGGCGCGAGCTGATGAAGGCCGCGCCCTTGGGCGTCGTCGCCGCGGGTGCGGGCGCGCTGCTGCTGCGGGGGACACAGGCCGAAGCGTCGGTGACGACGGGCACGTGCCGGCTGTGCCTCATGCACTGCGGGCTGTCCTGCACCGTGCGCGACGGGCGGCTGGTGAAGGTCGAAGGGGACCTCAAAGCCCGGACGAAGGGCTTCGTCTGCGAGCACGGCTTCGCGCTGCGGGAGTTGGTCCACTCCGGCGCCCGGCTGAAGGCGCCGCTGCTGCGACGCGGCGAGGCGTTCCACGAGGTGTCCTGGGACGACGCGCTGGCCGAGGTCGCCCAGAAGCTCGACGCGGTGAAACAGCGCTACGGCCCGCAGGCCTTCCTCATTCAGACCGGCTGGCCGCTGGTGCGTCACCCGCTGGTGGACGTGCTCCACCGCTTCGCCCGCGCGTTCGGGAGCCCCAACGTGGCCAGCGTCGCCAGCCTGTGTGAGGCGAGCCTGCGCATGGGCCAGGCGTTGACGGTGGGCTCCAAGTACGCGCCTGACGTGCAGCGCGCGAAGACGTTCGTGGTGTGGGGCGCGAACCCGGCGACGACGGCGCCTCCGTTCGCGCACGTGGTGGCGCAGAAGGCGCTCAAGGGCGCGCTGGTGGTGGTGGACCCGGTAAAGACGCAGCTGGCCCGGGACGCGACGGAGTACGTGCAGGTGCGGCCCGGCACCGACGGCGCGCTGGCGCTGGGGCTCTTGCACGTCATCTTCAAGGAAGGCTGGCGCGACCGCGCGGCGCTGGAACGAGACAGCGTGGGGCTGGCCGAGCTCGAAGCGTTGGCTGCGACGTTCCCGCCCGAGCGCGTGGCGCAGCTCACGTCGGTGCCGTCGGAGCAGCTGCTGCGCGTCGCCAAGCGGCTGGGCACCGAAGGGCCGGTCGGCATTTGGCAGGGGCTGGGCGTGGAGCACCACGAGCACGGCGTGCAGACGGTGCGGGCCATCACCTCCCTCGAGGTGGTGTGCGGGCGCTTCCCCGACGGGCTGGTGGGCCGCGCGGTGCTGACGCCGCCGGGGGCGCACCTCGCGCGGGAGCCGCTGCCGGCGCTGTATCGAATGAAGACGCCGGCGCCGGTGCCTCCGCCGGTGACGGTGCCGCCGCTGGGGCGCGCCACGCACCCGCTGTTCGAGCTGTTCAACCGCGAGGCGCAGGGCCAGGACCTGCCGGCGGCGGTGCTGGAAGACACGCCGTACCCCGTGCGCGCGGTCATGTTGGTGGCGTCGAACGCGCTGGTGACGAGCGCGCAGACGCAGCGCCTGTCGGCGGCGGTGGACAAGCTCGAGCTGCTCGTGTCCGTCGATCCGTTCTTCACTGCGTCTGCTCGCCGCGCCGACGTGGTGCTGCCCGCGGCGACGTTCGCGGAGGCGCCGGATGTGGACGAGGCGGATCGCGTCGCGGCGCAGGGCCTGGTGCCGGTGCAGCACGACGCGCGAGACGACTACCGAATCATCGCGGGGCTGGCGAAGGCGATGGGCCTGGGCGCGTACTTCCCGTGGCCGACCTTCGCCGAGTACCGCGCGGCGCCCCAGCTACCGTGGATGGATGAGGACGCGGCGCTGCGCCCCGTGCCGCGACCGGTGGACGCGCAGCCGCGCTTCTCGACGCTCAGCGGGCGGGTCGAGTTCAGCTCGTCGCTGCTCACCTCGGTGGGTGCGTCAGCGGTGCCGGACTGGAAGCCGCCCAGCGCCGCGCCTTCGGCCGAGTTCCCGCTGTGGCTGGTGACGGGGCCGCGGCCGCGCGCGTACATCAACTCTCAGTTTCACGGCGTGCCGAGCATCGAGGCGCGCATGCGCCAGTGTGAGGTGCTGGTGCACGAAGCCGTGGCTCGGACCGCGGGCGTGAAGGACGGAGCAAAGGTGCTCGTCGTCTCGCCGTTCGGCGGCGTCGAGGCGCGCGCGGTGGTGACGGCCGACGTTCACCCCGAGACGGTGGTGATCCCCGCCGGCTGGGCGGAGGCGAACGTGAACGTGCTGATCGGCCCGAGCGTGGAGGACGCGATCAGCGGCTTTCCGGCGTTTCGGTCGGGGACATGCCGCGTCGAGCCGGTGTGAGGCCAGTCGTCAGCGCGACGACGTGACGGGTTGGACAGGTCCGGCCGCACCGCCTCGGGGGCCTGCAACGACCGGAACGCGAGGCCCAAGCGCCGCTCCGCGGTGATGTGGATCGCCGCCGGAGGCGAATACTCGCCCGCCCGAAGCTCGCGAGCGGCAACGTCCGGACCCGGAGCGTCCGACCGGAGCGCTGGGCTCGCGGCGCTACCCGGGGCGAATTACCGTGCTCGGAGTGTTCCGCAGCTGCGCGGCGCTGTGCCTCATCATCGCGGCCGTCTCCGGCTGCGCAGACGATTCCTGTTCGTCCTTCTACGCGGGCTGCGTGAAGAAGCTCCCGCTGGGGAGCAGCGCGTCCAACCTGCCACTCGTGCCGGCGCAGAACATCGGGCTGGCCTGCCAGTCCACCGGGCGCTACTTCGCCACACAACCGGGTTGGGTCTGCCGCGGGCCCTGCTCGCCCGGGCTGCCCGAGTCGGATCCACGCGCGTGCGGTGGACCCAGGTGCGATGAGCTCGGTTCCTATCCAGAGCGGTGCGGCGACTACCTGGTGTTCGCGGGGAGTGACGGCTTCTTCTGGTGCGGCGCCTTCGCGCTGGACGGTGGGATCGTCGCGGTTCGGGCGTTTTGTGCGGACTGATCTGCGCTGGTGCGTGCACACGAGCCGCCATCGCCGACGACCGTGACCTAAGGAAGAGTTGGGCCGCGCCAGCCATCCGCGTTCGCTGCTCGGGTCCGACGACCGCCGGCAATGCCGGTATCCTCCCCGCCCAAATGCCGAGCCGCTTCACCGACCCCACCGAACGTCCGTACTTCCTGTGGGACGAGCAGACGACGGTGGGCGCGTTTCGTCAGGCGCTCGCGACCGGCACCGCCGAGGAGCGGGCGCGGCTGCTCGGGAAGCTCCTTCGCGAAGCGCGGGACAGTGACGTTTGGGCGTTCACGACGCTCGCGGAGGTGCGGGCGCTGTGGCCCAGCCTCGAGCGCTACCTCGGGCGGCGCCGCGCGTTCTGGCGGTACCTGCTCGCCGCCTGGAAGGAGCTCGGCCTTGGCTAAGGGCCTACTCACCGACTCCCAGCTCGCGCTCGCGCAGGCGTTCTTCGCCCAGACGCAGGGCTTCTTCCTCACTGGGGGAGCGGTCCTCGCTGGACGACCTGGACCTCTTCACTGCCGATGACGACGCCACGGCCGGCGCCGACGCAGCGCGACGGCGCGCAGGCATGAGGGTGCTGCTACTCGGCGCGGCCTCTCGCTTGCCGTTCGTCACGTGTGGTCGACGCCTCCCCCTTCACCGCCGTGGGCCGGTTCGACGACGCAGGACGACGAGCACCGCGAGCCAGCCGGCCAACACGCTCGGCGCCGACACGCAGCCGATCGCTGGAGCCAACAGCCCGTCGGCCTGCGACACGCGCACCTCCGGCCGGCCTCCATCGGGCGCCCCCGCATCGGGCAGCCCTGCGTCGACGCCTGCATCACTCCCCGCATCCGCGCCTCCGTCCACTCCGCCGAGCGTGACCCGACAGCTCGCCACCTCGGCCGGGCTGCCGACGCAGAGCCGCGGCCGCTTTGAGAGGACCGCCCCGGTGCCGCTCCGCGCCGAGTTCACGACCGCCACCAGCACGTCGTCACCCGTTCCCATGGCGACCCCGGCGTCGGACAGCGACAGCACCCGACCGCCCGCCCGCGCGGCGATCCACAGCGCCATGCCGACGGTGTCGTCGTCCGCCGTCGCCGGATCGTCCACGAGCGCCGCCTCGACCCGCGCCCGCCCTTGCGCTGGCGCCGAGAAGTACTGCGCCGACGCGTAGAAGACCCGCAGGCCTGTGCCCGCGTGCGGCAGCGTGACGCCGGTGATCGCCGGCCGTGGGTACGCCGCCGCGTTGCGAAAGCTCACGCCCGCGTCCGACGCCGCGCCGAGGAGCAGGTTCCACCGGCTGAACTCGACGAACGCTTCTGCGAACGAGCTGGCGTGGTCGCGCCGAAGCAGCGCGTCGAGCTGGATCATCCAGTGTGGATCCGCCACGTCCGCCGCCTCCGACGGCAGGCCCCGCCCGTTCTCCGTCGCCTCGAGCAGCGCGCGAATGAAGCCAACGCCGTACTTCTCGGACAGGAACTGAAAGAAGATCGCCGAGCCGTACGCGAAGCTCGGCACTGGCCCCGGCGGCGGCGAGTCCAGGCTGCGCTCGGGCCGATCGAGGTAGCCGTGCACGAACCCTTCGAAGTCCGACGTCGAAGGATCGAACTGCTCCGTGGCCCAGACCGCCGTGCCTTCGGAGAGCACCACACCTTGATCGTTGTCGTACGCCGCCTGCACCGCGTGGAAGTACTCGTGGCTGCCGAGGATTCGGGTGGCGGCCTCCGCCGACGGGTACCCGTAGCCGACGAAGTCGTTCTCCTGCACCACGTAGCCCTGGCAGATCTGCGCGTTCGCCGACGTGCAGGTGTCCACGCGGAACGCGCCGTCGCTCATGAGCGCGAAGTCGAGCAGGTACACGTCGAAGCGCCCGTCGCCACCGTTGCTGGGCACCAGCGCGTCTGACGCCGGCCGGCGGTAGCCGAGGCGCCCATGGTACGCGTCGGCGACCTCGTCGTAGACCCGCGCCACGGCTTCCACGAAATCCGGCACGCCGCTGTCGTTGCCGTCGACGGCCGGCACGCCGTTGGGCCCCTGCCGCGTGAAGTGCACGCGAAACCCGGCGTCGGAGTCGAAGCGCTCGACCACGTCCTGCGCGCGGTACTGCCACATGAGGCCGGCGCCGACGTCGGTCGGGCGCAGCTCCGCCGTGGAGCGGTGGACGTCGGCGCTCGGCGCACGCGGAGGAGACTCGGACGGCGCGCACCCGGCGACGGCCAGGCACGAGAGGAGCGCGGCGGAGCGGGACGGCATGCCCACGCTCGTAGCACGCGCCCCAGGCCGTCGGCGCGGCCCGCGTCGCGCCACTCGCTCGCCTATGGCATGACACGCGCCGCACGCCTCGAAGGGACGGTCCGTGAACGCTCGCTGGTACACGAAGAAGCCGGAGGCCACGGGAGCGAGTGTGGGCGCCGTGAGCGACCTTGCGGAGAAGGCGTGCATCGTCGCTGGCACCACGGCGCAGCGTCGCAGTTGTGGGTGCTGTCCGGCCCTGAGCGCGCGACATGGCGGCTGACGAACTGCACCGGAGATGCGCTGGCCTGAGCGGTGAGCCCGGCCCGAGCACCAGCGCGCCACGCTCGCAGCGCGCGAGCGACCTGGCCCACGACTTCCTCGGCGCGCTCGTGGTCAAGATCTTGCGGCAGCGGCTGCGTTCGAAGGTAGTGCTGCTCGGCGTGGTGCTGACGGCGCTGATCGCGCTGTACTTCATCGTGAGGGCGGTGTGGCCCTTCGGGGACGACCGCGCCCACATGATCCCTCTCCTGACCAACATCTTCTGGGGGCTGGCCTGCTCTGTGGCCTGGGCGATCACGCCTGCGGTTGGCTATGCCGTCGTCGACGTCGAGCTCCGGCGAGAGACCCCTGGGTTCCTCACGCTCGCGGGCGTGTCGCCTGAGCGGTTCGTGTTGAGCACAGCCTTCTCCACCCTGTGCCTCTGCGGCCTCGTGTGCTCCGCGCTCTTGCCCTTCCTCACGCTGACCGTGCTTCTGGGCGGCGCGACCTGGCTCGAGCTCGGCTGGAGAACCGGGTTGATCGGACTCGTCGCGATCCTCTACGCCGTCGCGGGCGTGTGCCTCGGGACCTTCGCGAGAACCGCCGCTTCGAGAGCCGCTGCTGGACTGCTCCTTCTGGGCGTTGCGACGCTGGGTCTCTTGGGCGCGAAGGCAGCGCTGAGCGGCGCAGGAGTGGCAAGTCACGCGCGCACCGTCGCGCTCGCGGCCCTGTTCGTGCTGCCGGTGCTGTGGTTCTTCACCCGCCGCAACGCCCGCCGGTACACCGCGCGCCACCGCGGCGTCGTCAGCGTTGCCGACTGGGCTGCGCCACGCGCCGATTGATGCAGTGGGTCGAGTCGTCGCTCACAGGCTCCTGCGTCAGGGCAGCGGCGCCCACTTCAGCCGAATCGTCCCGCCGGGCGCCATGTTCGCGGAGCCCGTCGTGTCGCAGGTCTGCTGCGCCTGCTCCGTCGAGTAGTACGTCATGAACTGAAGCTTGAACTTGCGGCCATCACGCGTGCGCAGGACAAACACCTTCCCCGTCATCTTCACGCAGGACATCGGGTACTCGTAGTACCCGGACAGCGCGGTGCGCGGCGACGTCGTCAGCCCGGTGCCGTCGTCGATGAAGTTGCAGCCCGGCGCGGCGGACAGGAAGTCGTCGGCCTCGTACCGGCCGGCCGGCGCGGCGGTCAGCGCGTCAAACGTGGAGGTCGTCGCTTGCGCCCCGACACAGCTGGGACCCGAGTCCCCGGAGTTGATGCGCACGTAGAAGCGCTTGAACGCGAGATCCCAATCGAGGTTGTCGATCGCCTGCGTGTCCGAGAGGTTCATCTTGTCCAGCCCCGTCGGCGAGAAGGCCGCGTAGACGAACGCCTGCGTCGGGTTGAAGCCGCCGGCGCGCGAGTCGATCGTGGACAGGAAGCCTCCGTCGATCGCCACCGTCGTGATGAGCCCCGGCGCCGGCGTCGCCTTGAAGTCGAGGGACATGGTCGCTTGGTCGGAGCAGGTCACCGGGCTCGCCGCGCAGAGGCCACCGCTGCCCGCCGTGCCGCCCGCACCCGCGGTGCCACCAGCGCCCGCGGTACCACCAGCACCCGCGGTCCCGCCGGCGCCTGCACTTCCGCCAACTCCCGCCGTTCCGCCCGAGCCCGCGGCGCCGCCGCTGCCCGCAGTCCCGCCAGCGCCTCCAGCGCCGCCGTCGACGTTCGCCGGGACCACACACGCGTTCCCCAGGCACGCTTGGTTCGCCGCGCACGTCATGCACGCCGCGCCATTGACCCCACACGCCGCGGCTTCGCTGCCGCCCATGCACTGGTCCCTCGCGGTGTCACAGCACCCCGCACAATTCTCGACCGTGCAGCGCTTTGCTGCGCCACACCCGAGCACCGAGACCGCCACGACGACGACAAACGAACAGACGAGCGCGCGAATCATCACGAGGACCTCAGTACGCCTTGGCGAAGACGATTCGGCCAGCCGACGGGTTGCCGGTGACGACACACTTCCCTGGCTCCTGCTTCAGCTCGAAGGGCCGATTTCGCGTGGTGAGCCCCAGCTCGTCCTTGATCCGCTTCTCCGTCTCCGGAGTGCCGTCCCAGTGCGCGAGCAAGAAGCCGTCTTCGGCCTTGGCCTTCAGCTCGTCGTAGCTGTTCACCTCGAAGGTGTTCGAATCGCGCAGCGCCAGGGCCTTCGCGTACAGGTCCTTCTGCATCTGCTCGAGCATGGCGTTGGCCTTGGTCACCGCGTCGGCCAGCGGGACGAACTCCTTCTTGCGGTCGTCGCGCCGCACCAGCACACACTGGCTCTTCTCGAGATCCTTCGGGCCCAGCTCGGCGCGCAGACACACGCCGCGCAGCTCGTACTCGGCGTACTTGAAGCCCGGCCCCTTCGTCTCGTCGTCGTCGATCAGCACCGACAGCCCGCTCTTCCGCAGATCCGCCGCCAGCGCCTCGGCCTTGGCCTTCACCGGCCCACGCTCTTCTGGAGTGCGGCCGATGATGATGATGACGACGTGCGTCGGCGCGAGCTTGGGCGGCACCACCAGCCCCGCGTCGTCCGAGTGAGTCATGATCAGCGCGCCGATGAGCCGCGTGCTGACGCCCCACGACGTCTGCCAGACGTAGTGCTTCTGCCCGTCGCGCCCCTGGAACTGGGTGTCGAACATCTTCGCGAAGTTCTGCCCCAGCATGTGCGACGTTCCGGCCTGCAGCGCCTTCTTGTCCTGCATCATTGCTTCGATGCTGTACGTGCGGTCGGCGCCGGGGAACTTCTCGCTCTCCGTCTTCTGCCCAGCCAGCACCGGCATCGCCATGAAGTCCTGCGCGAAGGTCTTGTAGACCTCGAGCATCTTCAGCGTCTCGGCCTGCGCGTCGGCTTCGGTCTCGTGGCAGGTGTGGCCTTCCTGCCAGAGGAACTCGGTGGTGCGCAGGAACAGGCGCGGCCGCATCTCCCAGCGCATCACGTTGGCCCACTGGTTGATGAGCAGCGGCAGATCTCGGTAGCTCTGCACCCAGTTGGTGAAGCTGCGGTTGATGATCGTCTCGGACGTCGGGCGAATGACGTAGCGCTCACCCTCGGGCAGCGCCTTGCCGCCGGCGTGCGTCACCACCGCCACCTGCGGGGCAAAGTCGGCGACGTGCTTCTTTTCCTTCGCCAGGTACGACTCGGGGATCAGCACCGGGAAGTACGCGTTCTGGTGCCCGGTGTCCTTGAACATCTTGTCCAGCACGCGCTGCACGTTCTCCCAGAGCGCGTAGCCGTTGGGCCGAATCACCATGCTGCCGCGGACGTCGGAGTTGTCGGCGAGCTTCGCCCGCTTGACCAACTCGATGTACCACTCGGAGAAATTCTCGGTCCGCGTGGGCAACTTCAGGTTGTCCGCCTTCGTCTTCTTGTCGTCTGCCATGGCGGGCGGCGCATACCACGGGGGTCGACGCAGTGCGCAACTCCGCGTCACGGAACCGCGATAATGTGCGCCACGCCGTCATGGCTTCTCGTCCTCCTCCCCGCAGCGGCACTCAGGCCAAGCACGCGCCCGCGCCCACGGGACCCAAGAAGCCCGCCCCGCTGACGGTGGCGCGCATCCAGGCGCTGGGCTTTGCGCTGGCCGACTTCGTCGACGCGACCGGCGAGGGCAAGCGGCTGGTCGACCACGTCGACGGCGACGACGTGATCTTGGACCTGGGCAGCCGCGTCATCGCGCTGCCGCGGCGCTACCTGCCGGACGAGGTGGTCGACGGTCAGTGGCTGTTGTTTCGGAAGGTTGGCGACGTGGTGACTGCGCGTGTGGACGCCCGCGTGACGCTCGAAGGCCAGCGCCGCATCACCGACCTGTTCGCCCGCCTCACCTTGAGCGACGACGAGTAGCGCGCCGCCGGTATGCTCCGGCGCCCTCTCGTGCGCTCCCTCACCTCCGTCGTCGTCGCCTCCGTGTCCCTGTCCGCGTCCTTCGCTTCCACCGCGCCGCTGTCGACTGACGGGCTGTTCCGCGCACCCGCCCGCACGGCGCCGGTGCTCAGCCCGGACGGGACGCGGCTTGCGTACCTGCTGGCCGACGATGCGGGCCTGCTTCAGCTCGCGGGCCGAGCGGCGGACGGCGGCGTGGAGGTGCGGCTGGCGAGCAAGCCCCGCGGCTTCACGCGCGTCAGCTGGCGCGAAGACTCACTGGCGCTGCTCGCCGAGTACGACGCGACCGGCGCCGAGGACACCCAGGTGCTCCGTGTGGACCTCGACGGCGGCGGCGCGCAGGAGCTCAGCCCCTGGCCCGGCGCCCAGACGACGCTGCTCGCGACGAGTCCGCGCGCCCCGACGCAGGTGCTGCTCACCAGCAACCGCCGCGACGCGAAGTGGAGAGACGTCTGGCGGGTGGACACGGTGACGGGCCAAGCCACGCTCGACACGCAGAACCCCGGCGACGTGGCGAGCTGGGTGGTGGACCTGGACCTGGTCGTCCGCGGCGCGCTGGCCACGACGAAGACGGGCGGCTCGGAGCTGCGCGTGCGCGACGGGAAGAAGGCGCCGTGGCGCGCGCTCGTCACCGTCGGCGTCGAAGAGGCGCTGGCGCCGATCGGCTTCTCGTTCGACGGGCGCTGGCTGTACCTGCGCACCAGCGTGCTCAGCGATACGCAGCGGCTCGTGCAGAAGCACCTGCGCACCGGCAGCGAACGAACGCTGGCGTCGAGCCCCACGTCGGATCCACTCGACGTGCTGTTTCATGCCCCGCGCGCCGCGCTGCAAGCCGTCGCCTTCGACGTGGACGGGCGGCTCGCGTGGACGGGCTTCGACTCGGCGGCGAAGGCGGACCTGGACATGCTCTCCGCGCTGGCCCCGTCGTCGGAGGTCTCCGTCCTCAGCCGCGACCGGGCCGACGCGCAGTGGGTCGTCCGGTTCGAGGTGGCCGAGCGCGCACCGCGCTACGCGCTGTTCAGCCGCGCGACGAAGGCGCTCAGCCCACTCTTCTCGGAGCGGCCCTGGCTGGACGACGTCGCGCTGCGGCCGATGGAGCCGTTCCGCTTCGTGGCGCGGGACGGGACACCGCTGTCCGGCTACCTCACGCGCCCGGAAGGCACCGCCCCTGCGCCGCTCGTCGTGCTGGTCCACGGCGGCCCGTGGAGTCGCGATCGCTGGGGCTTTCAGCCGGAAGTGCAGTGGCTGGCCAGCCGAGGCGCCGCGGTGCTGCAGGTGAACTTCCGCGGCTCCACCGGCTACGGCAAGCGCTTCGTCCAGAAGAGCCACGGCCAGTGGGGTCTGGCGATGAACGACGACCTCGCCGACGCGGTCCAGTGGGCGGCGCGGCAGCCCGGCATCGACGTGAGGCGAACGGCCATCATGGGGCGAAGTTACGGAGGCTACGCAGCGCTCGCCGGAGTGAGCTTCACCCCGGACACGTACCGCTGCGCCGTCGCGGTCGCGGCGCCGACCGATCTGGTGGCGCTGCTCGGGAGCATCCCCACCAGCTGGGAAGCGGCGCGGCGGGTCATGCACCAGCGCGTGGGCGATCCGACGACGGCGGCGGGCAAGTCCGCGCTCGAGCGCTCTTCACCCAGCCGTTCCGTGGACGCGGTGAAGGTGCCCGTGCTCCTCGCCCACGGAGAGCGGGACGTGCGCGTGCGCGCGAGCGACGCGGCAGCCTACGCCCAGCGCCTGAGCGCCAAGGGCGGCGTGGTGAAGTACCTGCCGTTCCCCGACGAAGGCCACACGTTCACGACCGACGCTGCGCGCACGGCGCTCTACAACGAGGTCGAAGCGTTCCTGGCTCAGCACTTGGGCACAGGGAAGGCGCGCTGAGGGCTCCTTGCGGCGCGCGCAAGCGACCGCGGCCAGCGGAGTGCCTGAAGCCCCGCTGACCGCCCACACGCTGTCGATGCGAGCGGTGCGTCGTCGTCGGCCACCCTCACCGTCGAGAAGCACTCCTCGCCCAGGACTCGGGTAGTCCAAGGCGCGCGGAAAGCCCCGTAGAGCCCAGAAAGGACCGCGACCGGCGGAGCAGCTGAAGCCCCGCTGGCCGCCACACACCGTCGATGCGCGCGGCTCGTCGTCGTCCGCCACCATCACCGTCGAGAGGCATTCCTCGCCCAGCACTCGCGGCCGGCCAAGGCCGCGCTGAATGCCCCGTGGAGCCCACAAAAAGACCGCGGCCAGCGGAGCGCATGAAGCCCCGCCGGCCGCGGCAACACCTTCGAGTCGACGGTTAGTTGTCGTCCGCGACCATCACCGTCGAGTCGACCGAGCCGTTGCTGTCGTTGTCGATCTCGAACTGCATGGGCGTGCCCTGCCCGGCCCACGCGGCGTAGCCCATGGACACCGTCGCGGCGGTGCCGATGGTGTTGGCCATGTGCGTGAAGACCTCTTCGTCGTCGCCCAGCCGGTACACCTGGACGCCGTACGCGGCGGTGCCGTCGGTGGACGAAATGCGCACCGAGAGCTTCCCCGTCATCAGGTTGTTGGTGATGGTCACCGTCACCCCACCCGCTTCGGCCCCGGCGATGACCTGGAAGAGGTAGTCGACGCCCGCGACGCTGACGCCCAGCTCGATGACCGGCGTCTCCATGCTGGTGGTCTGGTAGCGCAGCTGGTTGGCGCCGGCAGCGAACTCGAGCGTGTCGAGCTGCCCCGGATCGACGCTGATGCCTTCGACCGCGTACGTGTAGCCGGGCGCGGTCATCACCACGCTGGCCTGCTCGGCCTGCAACAGCTCGCTGCCGTCGACCCGCACGGTGACGGGCAGGCCCAGCGGCAGCTTGAAGACCGGATCCAGCTCGTCGTCCCACGTCGAGGGCCCGCGGCGGTTCGACGTGACCGACGCCCCGCTGATGGTGTTGGTCCACACGCCTGCGTCATTCCGCGCGATGAGCCCGCCGTCGGCCGTCGTCACGATGAGCTCGCTCTGGCCGCTCAGCTGCAGCTCACGGTACTGCACCGCGCTGCCGCGCACCGTCGTGCCGTCCATGGCGACCTCACCGCAGACCGGGCAGACCGCCGGCATGAGACGCGCGCGCAGCGGCGTCACGGTGAGGTTCTTGCTCGTCGCGTCGCCGTCGTAGATCTCCGACGGGTTGGTCGGGTTCGTCGTCGCTTCGTAGCGCCAGGTGTTGGCCTGGGTGTCGATCTCCACGGCCTTGAGCGCGGTGGGGAAGTTGTTCTCGTAGAGCAGCACGCGCACCACGCCGCCGTCCTCTTCGATGGCGTAGGGCGTGTTCGCGTGGCCGCCGGAGAAGTCCCGCTTGTACAGACCGAACGTGTAGATGTCGGGGCCGCCGTCGAAAGAAGCGCGGAGCGCGTCGAGGACCTCGTTGGGCGTCATCTGCCCGCGGCGCTCGGCGCTGCGCGTCGGCTCGGTGCCCTGGAACGCCCACCAGTAGGCGATCTCCCGCTGGAGCGGCACGTTCCCGGGGAGCGTCAGCTCGAAGCCCGAGTCCGCGCCGTACGGCTGGGCGCTCACCTGGCCCGTCGCGAACAGCGCGCTCATGACCGCCATGCCTTCACAGTGGCCGTTGGCCATCTCGCGGTTCGTCGCCTCCATCCAGTTGCGCGCGGCCGGCGTCAGCACGCAGCTGGCCGGACCGGCGTCAGGGTCGGCGCACACGGCTGGGCCGAACAGGCGCACGATCTCCACGTCGGTGAGGTTCGTCGCGGTGAAAGGGGGCGTCTGGTTCTCGTTGACGTAGTTCTCGAACGCGAAGTTGTCCCGGCCCATGCGGAAGTCGAAGCGCGTCGAGC
>JALHOS010000155.1 GCA_022842905.1 Myxococcaceae bacterium
CCCTGCGCCTGCCGGGCGTCGACGCCGCGGCGCGCGCGCCCTGGCGCATGGCCGCTTCGGCTCTCCACGCCATGGGGCGAGGTGACGAGGCGCTGCGCCGCTTCGGCGTCCACGGCGCCAGCCCACTGTTCCTCGCCATGCTCGAGCGCGGCGTCCGCGCGCCCTGGACCACGTCGCTCGGCCGCTGGTTCGACGCCGCGTGTGGGCTGCTCGGCGTGCTGCCGCGCGCTTCCTACGAAGGGGAAGCGCCCATGGTGCTCGAGGGCCTGGTGGAGCGCCCGCAGGTGCTGGCCGGGGCGTACCGCGTGAATGACGGCGTGTTGGACCTGCTCCCCCTCTTGAGCGCGCTCGACGGCCGCTCGCCGCAGGACGGCGCCGAGGTCTTCCACGGAACGCTCGCGCAGGCGCTGGTGGACTGGGCGCTTCCGGCGCTGCGTTCCCGCGGGCTGACCCAGGTGCTGCTGGGCGGCGGCTGCGTGATGAACCGCGTGTTGACTCAGGCCCTGCTCGACGGCTTCGCGGCGCAGGGCGTCAGCGTGCTGTGGCCTCAGGCCGTGCCGGCGAACGACGGCGGCTTGAGCTTGGGGCAGGCCTTCGTGGCGCACCGGTGGTTCGAAGAACGGGGGACGTGATGTGCCTTGCACTGCCAGCGAAGGTGACGACGCTGAACGACGACGGGACGGCGACGGTGGACTTGGGCGGCGTGCGCCAGCGCATCTCTCTGGCGCTGGTGGACGGCGTCGGCGTCGGGGACTTCGTGGTGATTCACGTCGGCTACGCGCTCAGCCGGCTCGACGCCCAGGAGGCCGAGCGCACGCTCGCCTTGTTCGCGAGCCAGCAAGGGGGCGCGCCATGAAGTACGTGGACGAGTTCCGCGACGGCGAAGCGGCCAAAGGGCTCACGCGCGCGCTGCAGGCCGCCGCCCTGCCGCACCGCGAGTACCACCTCATGGAGTTCTGCGGCGGGCACACCCACTCACTGTGCCGCTACGGGCTGCTCGACCTGCTCCCACCCAACGTGAAGATGGTGCACGGCCCCGGCTGCCCGGTGTGTGTGCTGCCGATCGGCCGCCTCGCGCAGGCGATTCGGCTCGCCTTCCGACCCGGCGTCACGTTGTGCACCTACGGCGACTTGATGCGGGTGCCAGGCAAGGACCGGCTGTCGCTGCTGCAGGCCAAGGCCCAGGGCGCCCACGTGAAGATGGTGTTCTCGTCTCAAGACGCGCTGGCCTACGCGCGAGCGCACCCGAACGAAGAAGTCGTGTTCTTCGCCATTGGCTTCGAGACGACGACGCCGACCACGTGCGCGGCCGTGCAACAAGCCAAGGCGCTGGGCGTGAAGAACCTGTCGTTCCTCATCAACCACGTGCTCACGCCGTCGGCGATCGACGCCATCTTGGGCTCGTCGGAAGCCAGGCGCGGGCAGATTCGCGTCGACGGCTTCATCGGCCCGGGACACGTCAGTACCATCATCGGGCTGGAGCCGTACCGCCGCTTCGCGCGCGACGCGAAGACGCCCATCGTCATCGCCGGCTTCGAGCCGCTCGACCTGCTGCAGGCCATGACCATGCTGCTGCAGCAGCTCAACGACGGCCGCGCCGAGGTCGAGAACCAGTACACCCGCGCGGTGCAGTCCGAGGGCAACCGCAAGGCCCAGGCGCTGGTCGAAGCGACCCTCGAGCTGCGCGACGAGTTCGCCTGGCGGGGCTTGGGCACGCTGCCGAAGTCGGCGCTCAAGCTGCGGCCGGAGCTGCGAGAGTTCGACGCGGAGCTGCGCTTCGACCTCGCCGACGAGCACGTGCCGGACCACAAGGCCTGCGCCTGCGGCGACATTCTCAAGGGGCTCAAGCGGCCGACGGACTGCCCCATCTTCGGGACGGCCTGCACTCCGGACAGCCCCATGGGCAGCTGCATGGTGTCGCCGGAGGGCAGCTGCGCGGCGTACTGGCAGTACGGCCGGCACCGCCAAGAGCAGCGGAGGTCCGCATGAGCCCCCGACCGTTTCACAAGAAGCTCGACCTCAAGAACGGCCACGTCGACCTCACGCACGGGGCCGGCGGCAAGGCCACCGCGCAGCTCGTCGACGAGCTGTTCCTGGCGGCCTTCGACAACAAGTGGCTCGCGCAGCGGAACGACCAGGCGCTGCTCGACGCGCCGACGGGCCGGCTCGTCTTCACCACGGACAGCTACGTGGTGACGCCGCTCTTCTTCCCGGGCGGCGACATCGGCTCGCTGTCGGTGCACGGGACCATCAACGACGTGGCCATGGCCGGGGCGCGGCCCATTTCGCTGTCCGCGGGCTTCATCTTGGAAGAAGGGCTGCCGCTGGCGGACCTGGCCCGCATCGTCCAGTCCATGGCGAAGGCGTCGCGCGAGGCCGGCGTGCCCATCGTCACCGGGGACACGAAGGTGGTGGAGCGCGGCAAGGGCGACGGCGTCTTCATCAACACCGCGGGCATCGGCGTGATGCCGCTCGGCGTCGTGCCCCCCAGCGGCGAGCGCGCCAAGCCGGGCGACGTGGTGCTGGTGAGCGGCACGTTGGGGGACCACGGCGTGACGATTCTGTCCAAGCGCGAAGGGCTGTCCTTCGAGACGAACCTGACGTCGGACTCGGCGGCGCTCCATGGGCTGGTCGCGGAGCTGGTGAGCGCGGTGCACGACATCCACGTGCTGCGAGATCCGACGCGCGGGGGCTTGGCGACGAGCCTCAACGAGCTGGCACACCAGAGCGGCGTGGGCTTCCGGCTCGACGAGAAGGCGATCCCCATTCGGCCGGAGGTGGCGGCCGCGTGTGAGCTGCTCGGCATCGACCCGCTGTACGTGGCGAACGAAGGGAAGCTCTTGGCCATTTGCGCGCCGGGGGACGCCGACCGGCTGCTCGGGGTGATGCGCGCGCACCCGCTGGGAAGAGAGGCGGCGATCGTCGGGACGGTCGTCGAGGACGCCGACCGCTTCGTGCAGCTGGAGACCAAGTTCGGCGGGAGCCGGGTGCTGGACTGGCTCAGCGCGGAGCAGCTGCCGCGCATCTGCTGAGGACGCCTGAGCCACTCACGGTCGCCGGTAGCGCACGACGACCGTGATGCCCGACGCGCGCAGCGCCGCCGTCGTCTGCCCGTCGTTGGCCCCGACTGGCGAGACGGCGAAGGTCAGCTCCTGCCGCGGCCCGACGAAGAGGTCATCGAGCACTCCGGCGTCCGCGCTCGCCCAGAAGAGCGGGCTGGGACTGCCGCCCACGCCCGCGTCGTTGCCCAGCTCGGGAAAGAACGCCTGCTCGCGCGGGCTGTAGCGCCACAGGACCGCGCCGCTGACCGCCCCGCCGTCCACCTGCGCGCCACCGCCTGCAGCTTCGACCTGCGCGTCGACCGAACGCACGACGGCGCCGACGCCCGCCTGCGCGAAAGCAAACGCGAGCCGGTAGACGAGCCCGGGGCGCTCCGAGAGCCCTTCGGCGTAGAGCCACGTCTCGTCGGACTGGGTGCTGTTCGTTTGGCCCCCGACCAACAGCACTCCACGGCTGGTCGCGTCGTACGCCAGGCCGTGCCCGTTGCGCGTGGACGGCCAGGAGCGCGGCAGCGGGCTTGGCGTGAGCAAAGTCCAGCCGCTGCCGTCCCACGACCACAGGTCGTTCGCCCTCCCGAACGGGCGCACGGTGCCCCCGAACAACAGCGTGCGCTGCCGCGCTTCACGTCGCGCCGAGTTCCCAGGTGTCGCCGTAGTTGAGCCCCGCGCTGGTCCCTCCCCCGAAGAGCAACGTGACGTTCCGCGTCGGGTCGTACGCCGCTGCGGCCCCGAACTGGCCCTGCGGATTCGTCGGCGAGACGACGGGCAGCAGACTCCCGCCGTCCCACTCCCACGTCCCGAAGCTCGACGCGCCCAGCGGCGCGCCGATCAGCCGCGTCACCCGGCGCTGCGAATCATGGACGGCCACGGCACCCGCGAGCGCCAGCGGCCAGGTGCCTGGCAGGACGCTCGGGGTTCGGTTGACGAACGCGCCGCCGTCGGACGCCCACACGCTGCGCTCCGCGCCGGCTGGGCCCCCGAAGAGCACCTCGCGTCCGTCGGGTCGATGACACGAGCGCCGAGCCGTCGCCGAGCAGCACGCTTCGCCCTGAAGCCGCTCAAGACCGCCGAAGCTCCAGTAAGCTCGCCGCGTGTCGATGCCTGAAGACGTCACGGCGGAGCATCTCGAACGCCAGGCGGCGCACTGGCGGGCGCTCGGACCGCTCCAGCAGGCCCTGGTGGCCGCGCGAGTCCTCGAGGCTGGCCGCGAAGCCGCGCGCCTGGCCGTTCGCCACCGACACCCTGGCGCGTCGGAGGCGCTCGTCGACTGGCTGACCAAGGCCCTGTTCGTCGGGTCGACGGTGGCGGAGCGGCTGTACGGCCGGCGGCCCGCACAATGAGCGCCGCGCGTCGTGGAACTTCTTTCACACGCCGACCGCGACGCGCATCGACCTCTTCAGCGTCGGCGCGACGGACTTCGACGCCGAAGAGCTCGCCCGACGAGCGCGCCGCGAGCTTTCACCCGGGAAGGCCCTCTTCCTGAAGAGCCCCGAGGACACCGTCCTCAGGAAGCTGCTGTGGTTTCAAGCTGGCGGGGAAGCCAACACCCAGCAGCTCCGAGACGTCGTCGGCGTGCTGCAGTTCCAGGGAGCCACCCTGCAACGGACCTACCTCGAGCGCTGGGCCGAGCGCCTTGGCGTCACCGCGCTGCTCGAGCGCGCGCGCGGGCTCGCCACCCCACGGTAGCGCTCCACGTGGGCGCTACCCCCGGGCCTTGAGCGCCGCCTCGAGCTTGGCCAGCTTGTGCTTGAGCGACGCCATGTTCTCCAGCGCCAGCTCCGCCTGCCCCAGCTTGCGCTTGAGCGGCGCGACTTCCTGCCGCGCCGTCTCCACCTCGGCCACGAGCTTGACCACCTGCTTCTTGGCCACCTGGAGCTGCTCGAGGAGCTGCGCCTTCTCGGCGTCGTCGGCGGCCGCGCCGGCCGACTGCGTCGCGTCCGCCAGGCGCGCGCGCACGTCCTTGAGCTCGGTCCGCAGCGTGTCCACTTCGCTCGCTTCTCCGGCCTTCGCCGCCGCCGCTTCCTGCGCCTGGGTCAGCTGCGCCCGCAGCGTCCTGGCTTCCTGCCGGAGCGCGTCCTTCTCTCCGTCATCCACCGGCCTGGCCGCAGCCCCGGAGCGCGCCGCCGCCAGCTCTTCTTCCAGCGCGCCCTTCTCCGCCGTCAGCTTCGCCAGCTGATTGGCCTGCTCCGTCGCCCGCGCTTCGGCGATGCGCGCCCGCGCCTCGGCGGAGCTGGACTGGCTCGCGCGAGACACCGCGTCCTTCGCCCGCGCTTCGGCGCCTGCGGCCCTCGCCTCGAGCTGGGCGACCTTCGTCTCCGCCGCGCGGTGCTTGTCTTGTGTGTCCTTGAGCCGGGCCTCGGCCGACTGCGCCCGCTGCTCGGCGGTCGTCTTGAGCGCCTGCGTTTCCTCGAGCGTGGCCAACATCGCCGCCGCGTACTGCTCCGCGCCACGCACGCGCTCGGCCGACTCGAAGGACTGCGTCGTCGCCGCTTCGAGCTGCGCCGACTGCTCTTCGGCGCGCTCGTTGAGCTCCTGGAGCTGTGCCTTGAGAGCGCCCACCTCGGCTTGCAGCGCGGCGGCCGTGGACGCGACTTCGTCCGCGCGGGCCCGCTGCGCCGCCAGCTCCTGCGCTTGCGCTTGAACGGCTTGGTCCGCCCCGGCGCTCGCCGCCTGCGCCCCGGCCTCGACTTCGCTGAGCCGCGTCGAGAGCCCCGCGAGCTGCTGCGCCTGCGCCGCGACCTGCGCCTGCGCCTGCGCGAGCTGCTCGTCGAGGGCGGCCTTCTGCTGCGCCGCCTGGGCTTCGGCGGCCTTGAGCGCGTCGAGCTGCTGCGCCAGCTGAGCTTCGAAGCTCGCCTTGTCCTTCGCCGCGTCGGCCTGGGCCTGCGTCAGCGCTGCCTGCGCGGCCTGCAGCTGCTCTTGCAGCGCCACGGCGCCGGACCGCGCGACCGCCTGCGCGTCACGCAGCTGGGCCTCGAGCCCCTCGAGCTGCTGCCCGCCGACGGAGCGAACCTCCGCGAGCTCCGTCGTCAGGCGCTGCACTTCACCCGTCAGGCGCTGGGCTTCGGCCGCCGCGCCGTCGAGCTGGGCCTGGCCGGCGGCGTGCGCCTGCGTCAGCTGTCCCTGCGCTTGCTCGAGCTGCGCCGTCAGGAGCGCCACCTGCGCCCGCAACGCCTGGACGCCCGCGGCCTGCTGCTGCGCGGCTTCGAGCTCGAGCTTGAGCGCGTCGACCTGCAGCTGCATGGGGCCGGCGGCGTCCTTCGCCGAGTGCAGCTGGGCTTCGGCGGCCCGCAGCTTCTCGGTGGCTTGCTCGAGCTGCGCCTTCTGCTCCGTGGCGCGCCCGGCCAGCGCCGACACCCGGTCCTGCGCGAGCGCCAGGGCTTCCTTCGCGCCGATCAGCTCTTCGGCCAGCTGGGTGCGCGCCTGCCGCTCTTGGGCCAGCTGCTGCTGCAGGGGCCCAACGTGCGCTTCGGTCTCGTTCAGCGCGCGGGCCAGGTCGCGATTCTCCGCTTCGAGCGACTTGAGCGCGTCGTCCCGGGAAGAGAGCGCCTTGCGCAGCGCCTGCACCTCGGCTGCATCAGGAGGCTGCTTCACTCCAGCCGCGGGCGGTGGAGCGACCGCCGGGCCCTTGGGCAGCGGCGGTGGGGCGGCCGGCTTGAGCGGTGGCGGCGCCGGCGGCTTCGCCGCGGGGCTGACCACTCCGAACAGCGGCTCGTCGTCGAGGATCTCGCTCACGGTGGCGGCGGCGGACACTACAACCTTTCCTGCGGAGCGAAAGGCACCGTTATAGAGGTGGCGCCCGCTCATGCCCACGCGCCACCGGCTCCCCAACGGCCTCACCGTCATCCACGAGTCCCGGCCTCAGGACCGCGTCGTCGCCGTGCAGCTGTGGTTCGCCACCGGGAGCGCCGACGAGGGCCCCGACGAGGTTGGCCTCGCGCACCTCCACGAGCACCTGCTCTTCAAGGGCACCGCGCGCCGCGGCTTGGGGGAGATCGCCCGCGCCATCGAAGCGCACGGCGGGGAAATCAACGCCTGGACCAGCTTCGACCAGACCGTCTTCCACGTGGTCATGGCCCGCCAGCACGCGGCGGTGGGCTTCGACGTGCTCGCCGACGCCGCGCGGAACTCGGCCTTCGACGCCGACGAGCTGGTCCGGGAGCAAGAAGTCGTCTGCGAGGAGATCAAGCGCAGCCTCGATCAACCTGCGCGGCGAGCTTCGAAGGCCCTCTTCGCCCAAGGCTTCGAGCGGCACCCCTACGGCCGCCCCGTCATCGGCGACGAAGCGGCGGTGCGCTCGCACACCCGTGAGCGTGTGCTGCGCTTCTTCCACCAGCACTACCGCCCCGAGAACGCCACGCTGGTCGTCGTGGGCGCGCTCACCGAAGCCGAGCTGCACGCGCTGTCGGCGGCCCACTTCGGCGGCGACTGGGGACGCCGGCCTGCTACCGCGCGCGCCAGCCGCGCCGCCGAGCCCAGCCGAACCGAGCAGCGCGTGCAGCTCACGCGCGACGACGTCACCGAGGCGCACCTGGGCTTGAGCTTCTCCGCACCACCGCTGGACCACCCGGACACGCCGGCCCTCGACGTGCTGGCGATGATTCTGGGCCAGGGCGACACGTCACGGCTGGGGCTCGAGGTGCGCCGCAAGCAGAGCCTCGCCAAAGAAGTGCACGCGTCGGCGTGGACGCCCAAGGAGCCCGGGCTCTTCGTCGTCACGCTGGTGACGAGCCCTGCGAAGGCCCTCGCCGCGCTCACCCAGACGCTGGTGCAGCTTCGCACGCTGCTCCACGAGCCGGTGTCCGCCGCGGAGCTGTCGACGGTGCAGGCGCTGTTCGAAGCCGACACGGTCTACGGCAAGGAGACGGTGCAGGGGCTGGCGCGCAAGCTGGGCTTCTACGAAGTCGTCGCCGGCGGGGTCGAGAAGGAAGCGGCGTACCTGAGCGCCGTCGCGCAGGTGAGCCCCCAGCAGCTGCTCGCGGTCGCGCGGCGCTGGCTGCGGCTCGAGCACGCGGCGCTGTCCGGGCTGGTGCCGCTGGGTCACGAGCCTGCGCAGGCCGCGCTCGAAGAGGTGCTGCGCGCCGCGAGCGTGGGTGAGCCGCCACCGGCCCCGGCGCGCAAGCTCGTCGCGGTGGGCCGCCCGCCTGCGCGGCCCGTCAAGCACAGCGCCGACTTCGTGGACGTCAGCCTGCCGGGAGGGACGCGGCTGTTGGTGCAAGAAGACCGGTCCCACCCGCTGGTGTCCTTCCGCGCCACCGCGCTGGGAGGGCTGCTCACCGAGACCGACGCGAACAACGGCCGGTCGGCGCTGCTGGCGCGCACCTGGACGCGGGGCGCCGGACCGCTCGACGCCGAGCAGGTGTCTCACCTCGTCGACGAGCTGGCGGGCTCCCTCGCGGCGTCGGCCGGGCGGAGCACGCTGTCCGTCCGCGGCGACTTCTTGGCCAAACACCAGGACCGCGCGCTCGAGCTGTTCTGCGACGTCCTGCTCAACCCGCGCTTCGACGAAGCCGAGGTGCAGCGGGAGCGGCAGCTGTTGGTGCAGGACGCGGTGTCGAGGCGAGACCGCCCCCAGGCCCTGGCGCAGGAGCTCTTCCAGCGCACGCTCTTCGAGCAGCACCCTTACCGGCTGGTCGGCGGGGGGCAGCCGCGCTCGCTCGAGGCGCTCACGCGCGCCGAGCTGGCCGAGCACCACCGGACTTTCCTGCACCCGGGCGCGCTCACCGTGGTGGTGGCAGGCGACGTCGACGCGCAGGCGATCGTGGACCGGCTCGGCGACCGGCTGGGCCGGGCGAACGCCGCGAAGCCCGAGCTGCGCCGCGCCGCCGAGCCCACGCCGTCGAGCCCGCGCGAAGGGCGCCTCGTCATCGCCAAAGCGCAGAGCCACATCCTCCTGGGCTTTCCCGGCGTGGCGGTGACCAGCCCGCTGCGCCGCGCGGTGGAGCTGCTCACCACGGTGCTCTCGGGCCAGTCGGGCCGGCTGTTCCTCTCGCTGCGCGATCGGCAGAGCCTCGCGTACAGCGTGTCCGCCAGCTCCGTCGAAGGGGTGGACCCCGGGTGGCTGGTGACGAGTATGGCGACGAGCCCGCAGAAGGTGCCGCAGGCGCTGACGGGTCTGCGCGCCGCGCTCAGCCGGCTGGTGGAAGAGCGCGTGCCGCAGGACGAGCTGGACCGCGCGAAGGCGCTGCTGTCCGGAGGCTACGAGATCGGCCTCCAGCGCCTGGCCTCGCGCGCCGGCGTCATGGCGTTGGACGCGGCGCTCGGGCTGCCGCCGCGGGGCTACCAGCGCTACGCCGACGAGCTGTCGGACGTCACGGCCGACGCGCTGCAGCGGGCCGCGCAGGCGTTGATTCGCTTTGACCGCGAAGTGCTCGTCGTCGTCGGCCCGGCGGAGCCGGCCGCGGCGTGAGCTGACCCAAGAAGTGAGCGTCGACGGACTTTGAGCTAGGAAGACCTCGTGCGCGCGCACGTCTTCATGTTGCTGACCGGCTGGCTCTTCCTGGTGGGCGGGTGCTCCTTCATTCTGCCCTTCGACCAAGACGGCCAGCCCTGCGACATGGAGCAAGTCGACAGCACCACCGGAGAGTTCGGCGCCTGCCTCGACGACCCGCAGCGCCCGTACCGGCCGACCTGGTACGCCGTCGTCAACACGGACGGTGGAACCCGCTGCCTGTGCCGACGTGAGGACGCCGGCATGCCAATGAGCGTCGACTCAGGCATGTGAGGCCTCGCTTCGCCGTCGGTGCTTGTGGGGACGAGTCGGACAGCCGTTGACCTGACCTCGGACACGCGTAGCCGGCTTTCGCACGAGACGGGCCGACCCGACGTGACGTCACCGACGACAACCAGGGACACCCCCGCGTGAGGTCCGCCCCATGTCGCAAGTCTCGTCCGCCGCTCGCTCTTCGACCGTCCCGCTCGGAGTCGTGGCGCAAGCCTCTGGAACGAGTCGGACCTTGCGCGTGGGGGAGCGTGGCCCGGAGGTGGTCGAGCTCCAGCAGCTGCTCTCGGCGAAGGGCCTGCTGAGCGGCGCGGCGGACGGCAAGTTCGGCCCGGGGACGCGCAGCGCGGTGGTGGCGTTCCAGAGCAGCGCCGGGCTCAAGGCCGACGGCGTCGTGGGCCCGGCGACCTGGGCAGCGCTCCGTGGGCAGCCGGTGCCGCAGCAGTCGGGCACGGGCGTGGTGGGCTCCGTGCCGGGCTACTCGGCGGCGCAGCTGGGCTTCGTGCGCACCATGGTGAGGCAGGCGCGTGCGGCGGGCATTCCCGCGGAGCTCCCCGTCATCACCGCGCTCGTCGAGACGCGGCTGCGCAACCTCTCGCATGGCGATCGCGACAGCGTCGGTCTGTTCCAGCAGCGCGCGGCGTGGGGCTCCTTCGCGCACCGGACCAACCCCGAGAAGTCGACGCACATGTTCCTCTACGGCGGCAAGGCCGGGCAGCGCGGGGCGGTGGCCTTCAAGTCGCGCTTCGAAGGGCAGACGTCGGCCGACGCGCTGGGCCGCTGGGCGCAGGCGGTGCAAGTGTCCGCGTACCCCGACCGCTACCGGACCGAAGTCGCGCTGGCGCGCCGGCTCATCGCCGCGTCTGGCGCCTGACTGGTCCAGTCGAGGGCCGGAACCGGCGCGTCCCACAGCGGCAGGGCTTCGAGCGTGACGGCGCGCCCGTCAAGGCGGCGCGCTCGGTTCCAAGGCTCTGCGCCGCTCAGCGACGACGTCCGGGTCGAGGTTCGGGCGGGGGCGCTCCGGCGTCGAAGCCGCCGGGCCCGTCGAACCACAGTCCGCTCGAACACCAGAGCGCTCGGCGCTGCGCCCGCGCTTGGTCGGGCCCGTAGAAGCGGGCGACCCGTGCCGGCTCCGACTCGACGCAGGTGCCCAGCCAGCCGTCGGGACAACCACCGTCGACGCCCTCCGCCTGAGCCGCGTACACCTCGAGACACCGGCTCGCGTCGGACCACCGGCTCCTGGGCGCCTGGCCGGCCAGGCGGGCCAGACCGGCATCCAGCGCGTCGGCTTCACGCTCGGCGATGCCGAAGTACCCCGCTTCGCAGTGCGCGCGCTCCAACGCCGGGAAGCCATGCTCGAGCGAGCCGACCGAGTAGTAGTACCGCAGCTCGCGTTGGCTCGTCTCACACACGCCGTAGACGTCAGCGCGTGGACACGGCTCGTCGCTGCGCCGCTCGTCGTCGCACAGGCCCTGCAAGTCGAGCGCTTCGAAGCAGAACGAAGCGGTTCGGCATGAGCCGCCGGGAAGCGGGGGCGGCAGCGGACTGGTCGGTGTCGGACGGAACGGGCGCTCGAGCCCGGCTTCGCGCCTGCGCCGGGCGCGCTCCTGCTCCAGGCGCAGTCGGTTGCGCTCGAACACCACCCGCTGAATGTCGGCCACCCGTCGAAACCCTGGCGGCGGGGCGAACGTCGCCTTCGGAAACGGGCCCGACTCGGCCTTGACCAGCTCGGTCGCGATGGTGAGCGTCTTCGTGCCCAGGACATGCCGCGCGAGGAGGCGCTTGGGGTGTGCGGGGAGCGCCGCCAGCGCGTCGATGAACTTCGCCTCCACTTCGTGCTGCGGTCGAAGCAGCTTCGCGGCTTCGTCGGCGAAGGCCCGCGCGTCGAGGAACGACTGGGTGCCCAGCTCGAGCTCCAAGCTCGCCCCCGCATCGCTCTGGGCCAGGTAGCGACCCGCGTCGACGACGCTGAAGGGGAGCGCCGGCAGCTGAAGGCCTCCGTCGGCGTCGAGCCTCAGGCCGTACGCCAGCGCGGCGGTGAACCGGTTGAGCGCACCGTACACGCGCGCGTCCGGCGGCGCCGCGCGCGCCCCGAAGGACTTCGACGGGAGGTCGACCAGCGTGACGCCGCCGTCGGCCTCGACGAGGGTGACCACCTCGGTGACGAGCGTGTCCCCCGCGCGCTCGATCCGCAGCCGGCCGTCCTGCCGCCAGCTGCGCTCCTCGGTCACCTCGCGCTTCGTCGTAGCTCCGCGTGTCGTCTCGATCGTCGTCCGCCAGACGACATGCACACCGGAAGGCGGCGCCGCTCCGAGCAGGAGCACCGCGGCCACTGGCATGAGTCGCAGCATCATCGTTGGGTTCACGAGTCGGGTGGCTCCTGGTTGGCCTGAGTGACCCCCGGCGGCGCTGGGGTGTGCAAGGTCTTCGTGCCCAGCCTTCAGAAGGCGTTGCGCATCCACACCACGCGCAGCACGGGCAGCGTGCGCGGGCCGACGGTGTGGACCCCCGCGAGAATGCCCACCACCTCGACCCGCGCCCCCACGCTGAAGTCGCCGCTCCAGGCCGGCTCGTTGGGCAGCACCAGAAAGAGCTGCCGGTCGGCCACCTGCACCACCCCGATGTTGACGCTCAGCGCGCCTTCGATGGTGCCCCGCAGCGTCGCGGCGCGGCCGGACAGCGGCTCCGGCGCGTCGAGCGCCCCGAGGTCCCCGCTCCCCTCGGCGAAGCGCAGCGTCGGGGCGGTGGCGGCGACGGCCTCGTCGTAGCTCGTGGCGCGCGTCGCGGTGGGCGCGGCGGCGACGTGGCCAGCGAGCTGCCGGCGCCTCAATTCAGCCTCGAACGAAGGGTCGGTGACCTCCGGCGCAGTCCGACGCAGCGGCGCGCACCCCCGCTGGCTCTCCACCAGCCGCAGGAGCTGCCCATCCCCCAGCGTGCTCAGGTCCCCCGTCTGGCGCGCGTCGAGCTGGGCGCAGGCCGTCGCGGCGCGCAGGGTCCGCTGCGCTTCTTGGTCCAGCTGCACCACCTGCTCACCGAGCGTCACCGCCTCGACTGGCCGCGCCAGCGCCGCCAAGGGCACGGCCGCCGTCCCGCCGTCGAGGGGCTGCTCACTCAGGAGCGCGCCATTCGCTGCCGACAGGCGGAGCAGCCCGCTCGCGCCCGCCGGGTTGCACGGGCGCTCCTTCGACGAGACCACCTGCGTCGTCTTGGTGGACACCACGTCCACCCCGCTCTGCACCGCGCCGACGATTCCCGCAACGAGCGCGGGCAGCCCCAAGCCCCCTGTCGCCACCGCCGCCGCCTGCACGTGTTGCCGGGGCGCCGCGCCGTACCGCCCCGCCGCGTCGATGCTGCTGACGTCCGGCGCGTTCGACACCACCAGCGACACCACGGCCAGCACACCGGCGCCCAGCACCGCGGCGATGCCGCTGGCCAGCGCGGCTCCGGCGCCCTTCGCCTGCCGCTCGGTGATGCGCTCTTCGGCGTACTCTTCGAACTGCTCGGTGCGGCAGGTCTGCACCGCGGTGACGGCGAAGTTCACCACCGCGCCGTCCACGGCCACCTTGCCCTCCAGCCCTCCGGGCAACGTCGAGTCCTGGGCGTAGCTGCGCAGAAGCGGGCCGCGCTCCACCCGAGACGTCGACTCGACGGTGAAGCAGCCCCCGGCCAGCGCCAACACGAGCACGCCGCGCAGCGCGCGCATCACCGCACCCCCTTCAAGAACGCCTCGACGTCGGGGCAGCTCGACAGCACTTCGGACACGTTGTCGCAGCCGGGCACGGCGGTCCGCAGTGTGCCCTGCCGCACCAGCGGCGCGCGGCACTCGAGCCACCGGTCCCTCGACGGCGTGGTGAAGACGAAGTCGTCCGGCGCGCAGCGGGCCCGCGCGACCAAGGTGCCGTCGCAGTCGTCCTTCACGCCCAGGCGCTCCTCGACGACGCCGCAACGAGGCCCGGCGCACAGCCGCTGAATCACGTCCTGGCAGAGCACCGCGTCCGACGCCTCGGGGCCGCTGCACCCGAGCACCGCCAACCCCACCAGCCACGTCGCTGCCGTTCGCACCGAAAGGACCTTAGCCGCGGCGGCCTCGCGGTAAAGAGCGGCCATGGCCTGGACTTCGCTGACGGTGGACGTCGCCGAGCGCGACTCGGAGCTGGCGCAGAGCCTGCTGCACGACGCGGGCGCCGCGGGGCTCGAGGTGCGCGACCACGAGCAGCCCCCCATGCCCGACGTGCGCGCGCCCAAGCCCGGCGAGGCGATCCTCATCGCCTATTTCGACCAAGCCGACGCGGCGCGCTCGGCGCTCGAGCTGCTTCGCGACGAGCTGACCGTCCAGGCCCACGCCGTCGAGGCCGTCGTCGAGAAGGACTGGAGCGTGGAGTGGCGCTCCCGCGTGCGCTCGGTGACGGTCGGTCGGCTCTGGGTCGGCCCGCCGTGGGAAAAGGACACCGCGCCGGCCGACAAGGTGAAGCTCTTCATCGAGCCGAAGATGGCGTTCGGCACCGGCGATCACCCCACCACCTCGCTGTGCCTGGCGGCGGTCGACACGCTGTTGGCCGCGTACCCAGGCGCGAGCGTACTCGACGTGGGCACGGGCACCGGCGTGCTGGCCTTCGCCGCGAAGAAGCTGGGCGCGGGCCGCGTCGTCGCCACCGACAACGACCCGGTGGCCGTCGAGCTGGCCAAGGAATGCGCCGAGGAGAACGGGCTGAGCGGCATCGAGCTGTCCGGGAAGACCCTCGACCAGGTCAGCGGGCCCTTCGACGTGGTGCTGGCCAACATTCTGGCCAACACGCTCATTGAGCTCGCGCCCAAGCTGGTGCCGCTGGTCGGCAAGCGCCTGGTGCTCGCCGGGGTGCTGACGCACCAAGCAGCCGAGGTGCGCCGAGCGTTCACCGAGCGCGGCCTCGTGTCCGTCGGAGACGTCGTGCAGGGCGAGTGGATCCGGTTGGACCTGGCGCGCCCGTGAAGCGCCTCCACTGGCCCCAGGCGGCGCCCGGCGCGCTGCGCGTCGACGGCGCTGCGTTCCACCACCTGGTGCGGGTGCTTCGGGTGGGCGTCGGGGAGGCCGTCGAGCTGTTCGACGGAAAGGGCGCGGCGTTCAGCGCCGTCGTCGAGAGCCTCGGCGCCGAGGCGCTCGAGCTGCGCGTGGGCGCCGCCGTCGCGCAGGGACAGCGGGCGCCGCCGGCCTACCTGCTCCAGGGATTGCCCAAGGCCGACAAGCTGGACTGGGTGCTGCAGAAGGCGACGGAGCTGGGCGTCGACGGCGTCTTCCCGGTGGAGGCGCAGCGCAGCGTCGCCAAGCTCCCCCGTGGCGCCGACGCGAAGCTCGCGCGGTGGCAGAAGATCGTCGACGAAGCCGCGCGGCAGTGTGGCAGCGCCGCCGTCCCCACCGTCGGCACCCCGGCCCCGCTCGACGACGTCCTGCGCAGCCTGCCGCCGTCGACGCTGGTGCTGGTGCTCGATGAAGAAGAGCAGCACCTGCGTCTCGGCGCCGCGCTCACCGGGAAGCTCGAGCAGCCGGTCGCGCTCGCGGTCGGGCCCGAGGGTGGCTGGAGCCGCGAAGAGCTGGCCGTGGCGCGAGCGGCCGGCGCCGTCGGCGTGACGCTCGGCAAGCGCATCTTGAGGACCGAGACCGCCGGCCTGGCCGGGCTCGCCGTGCTGCGACACCTCCAGGGCCTCTTGGGGTGAGGCGGCGTCATGTGTGCCGGTGTCGGTTTTTTGCCCTCACGGCCCAACGGGCGTTCAATGGAAGGCCGTGACGACCTTTGACGAGACCGTGCCCCTGTCGACGCCGGAGCTGCTGCGGCGCCCGCTCGCGCTGGACCGGCGGAGCCGACCTCCACCCGACTCTGGGGCGCCCCTCAGCGCGAGCGAGCTGTTCGACGACCTCGAGCTCGACGTGGAGGTCGACGAGTCGACCGAAGCGCAGACCGTGCCGTCGCGCGTCGCCGTGAATTCCCCGTCGACGCCAGCGGACGGCCCCGTCGAGGTGCTGGCGACGCCGGCCCCGGTGCTGCGCCGCGTGGGCGCCTGGTGCACGGACGTCGGCCTGGTCGCGGCTGTCGTCGGAGCGCTCGCCTTGGCGGCGCAGCA
>JALHOS010000156.1 GCA_022842905.1 Myxococcaceae bacterium
CCTGCCGAGCCGCCGGTGCCTGCTGAGCCGCCGGTCCCTGCCGAGCCGCCGGTGCCGCCAGTGTTGGCGCCGCCCGAGCCGCCGCCGCCGCCGTCCGAAGCGCTCCCGGTCCCGTCGCACGCGGCGACCGTCAGCAACAGCGCACACATCGTCAGCACTCGTCGAAGCATTCGCGTCCCCCTTCGGGCGTGGTGTCGTGAAGGCGACGCACCTTACTCAAGAGCGCGGTGACGGACGCAGCGGACTTCTCGGGAGGGCGCCTCGCGGTTCAGCGCGACTGGAGTTTTCGACGCTCCGCTTCAGAGTCGGTTGAGGCCGTTGAGCGCGGCGATCTTGTAGCACTCGGCGAGCGTCGGGTAGTTGAAGACGTTGTCCTTGAAGTAGCTGACCGTCCCGCCGTGCGCGATGACCGCCTGGCCGATGTGAATCAGCTCCGTCGCGCTCTCGCCGATGATGTGGACGCCGAGCAGCTGCAGCGTCTCGCGGTGGAAGCACAGCTTCAGCATGCCGGTGTGGTCGCCGAGGATCTGCCCGCGCGCCGTCTCCGAGTACTCGGCGCGGCCGATCTCATACGGCACCTTCTGCTCGGTCAGCTCTTCCTCGGTCGCGCCCGCGTAGCTGATCTCGGGGATCGTGTAGATGCCGTAGGGAAACGTCTTGGGCATCTCGCTGCGCTTCTCGCCCAGCGCGTGGAGCGCGGCCAGGCGCCCCTGCTCCATCGACGTCGACGCCAGCGACGGAAAGCCGATGACGTCGCCCGCGGCGTAGACGTGGGGCTGCGCGGGGGTCTGGTAGTGCTCGTTGACCTTCACCAGCCCGGTGGCCGACGTCTCGATGCCCAGCGCGTCCAGCCCCAACCCTTCGATGTTCGACACGCGGCCCATCGCGCACAACAGCCGCTCGCTGCAGATGACCTTCCCGCTCTTGAGCTTGGTGGCGACGCGGCCCGACGGGTGACCGAAGTCGACGTGGTCCAGCTCTTCGCCCAGCCGCAGCGTGATGTCGTGCGCGCGCATCTGGTACGCGAGCGCGTCGCTCACCTCGCCGTCCATGAAGCGCAGGAGCCGGTTGCGTCGATCGACCAGCGTCACCTTCGTCCCGAGCGCCGCGAAGATGCAGGCGTACTCACAGCCGATGACGCCGCCGCCGAGCACGGTCAGCGAGCGCGGCACGTTGGCCAGGTCGAGCACGGTGTCGCTGTCCATGAGCCGCTCGTCCTTCGTGGCGATGCCCGGAGGCGGCGCGGGTCGAGAGCCCGTGGCGATGATGACCTTGTCCGCCCGGTAGTCGCAGCTCGTGCCGCTCAGCGTGGTCACCCGGAGGACGTGCGGCTCGACGAAGCTGGCCTGCCCGCGAATGACGTCGACGCAGTTGCGGTCGAGCTGCCCTTGGATGATGTCGATCTCGTGGGTGATGACCTGCTCCTTGCGCTCGAGGAGCTGGAGCATGCTCGACGGCTTCCCGCCGATGAGCCGGCGCTGCTTCATGCTGGACAGGCTGTGAACGGTCTCCCTGAGCGTCTTGCTGGGCAACGTGCCGGTGCTCACACACGCGCCGCCGACGACCCGCTCTCGCTCGATGACGGCGACGCGCTTCTGCAGCTTCGCCGCCTGCAGCGCCGCCTTCTGTCCGGCCGGGCCCGCGCCGATGACGATGAGATCGTACGTCTCCATGGCTTCCCCTCGCCGCCCGTCAGAGCGTTGACGTGTTGGCCGGCGAACGGCGCCGGCAGGGGGAGCGGTGCAAGGCACGAGCCTCGTGAGACTGCGCGCGCCCGTGGAGCGAACGGCGGGTTGGGAGCTGCGCACTGCCGGTGGGTCGCCAGCACCCCGGGCCGGGACCGCCGTCACGGGTTCGGAAAGGCAGCGCCCAGTGCGTCGCCGGAAGAGTTCGCCGGGACTTGGTTCTCAGCGTTGGGGCTGCGCGCCTGCCCCGCTGACCTACGGCCCCGCCGCGAGAGCGCCGCGACGGCGCCGCGACACCAGTGCTGCAACAGCCAGCAGCACCGTCGAGGTCGATTCAAACGAGGTGCAGCCGCAGCCGGTCTTCGGCGTCATCATCATGCCGCCGTCTGAAGGCTCGCCCGCATCCACCAGTGTTCCGGCGTCGGCGTCGGCCAGGTCGCCCGCGTCTGCAGGCCCGGCGTCTGCAGGCCCGGCGTCTGCAGGCCCGGCGTCAGCGAACCCCGCGTCAGCGAGCCCCGCGTCGTCCACGCCTCCCGCATCCACCGTACCCGCGTCCACGACGCCGGCATCAGCAAGACCGGCATCAACGAAGCCGGCATCAACCCCACCCCCGTCAGTCATTCCCGCGTCTCGAGGTCCCGCATCGGGCTGGCCGGCATCTGGCACCAAGCACTCTGGGTAGGGCATGCGACCCGTGACACAGCGCTCACACTGCGTGCCTTCAATGTTCAACGAACACACGCAGCCACCGTCCTCTTGAGCGACGCCTTGGGCATTGCACGTCGTGCTGTTCCCAAACTGGCACGCGCTCCCCGCGAACCCGCTCGAGCAGGCACAACCGCCGGACGAATTGCAGATGCCGTTGGAACTGCACGTCGTCGCCGCCGAACAGAACGTGCAGGTTGGGTAATTGAAGTGGTTCGCCGCGCACGCGGCGCACGCGCCTCCCTCGAAGCCCGTTGCGCAGCTGCAGCCGCCGTCCGCCAGCGCCGCGCCGTGGCCGCTGCAGGTCACCGCGTCGCTGAATTGGCAGCCGGCGCCAGCGAAGCCGCTCTGGCAGGCACAGCCGCCGGCGCTGGTGCAGCTGCCCTGGCCGTTGCAGGTGGTCCCGGCGTTGCAGAACCTGCACGTCGGGTAGCTGAAGTAGCCGGTCGCGCATTGGCCGCAGGTGGCACCTTCAAACCCGATCGCGCAGACACACGAACCATTCGTCTGCGCGACACCGTGGCCGCTGCACGTCGTCATGTCACTATATTGACAAGCAGGCCCTGCATAGCCAGAAGCGCAGGCACACCCTCCGGACGAATTGCATGTGCCGTGAGCGCTGCACGTCGTCGCGGCCGAACAGAACGTGCACGCCGGGTAGCCAAAATGGTCTGACGCGCACTCACCGCAGCCCGCATCGGCGAAGCCGGTCGAACACGCGCACCCACCGTCAACCTGAGCAGTGCCGTGCCCGTTGCAGGTCCCGGCATTACTGTACTGACAGAAGGCCCCGGCAAACCCGGCACTGCACTGGCACCCACCGGAGGGAGAACAGGTCCCGTGTCCGGCACACGTCGTTCCGGCATCACAGAAAGTGCAGGTTGGATAGTTGAAGTAGTCAGTGGCGCATTGATCGCAGCCTGCGTCTCCAAACCCTGTCGCACAGACACAGCTTCCGTTGGCTTGAGCGACGCCGTGCCCATTACAGGTCACGGCATCGCTGAACTGACACGCGTCTCCGCGATAGCCAGGATCGCAGGTGCAGGCGAGGGTCCCCGGGGGCGCGAATGACGCAAAACCGCAAGTGCCGTGATTGCTGCACACGGAGCTATCGCACGCACCCACGCGAACATCGTCAATGGCCACCGCCGGATTCGTTCCGCTCCCGTTCCCGTTGTTTCTCCAATGAAAGCCGATGCGGATGTTTGGATTGTTGTTGAATGCTGGCGGTAGAGCCAGGGTGTATTTCGTCCATTGGCCTTGACTATACCCATTGCACGCCCCACAGCAGACACTCGTGAGACAGTATTGAAACCCCGCCGGCCAAGTCGCACCGTTGTCCGTGCTGAGCCTCAACTGAGCTCTGTCGTCGCTGCAGGCAGCACTCCCGTAGGCGATGAAGTCGAACTGCAAGAAAAGATTCGACCTGCCGGTGGCGTTGATCGTGGGCGACCGGGCCAGGCGGTAGGTCGCATTTGCTGCGCCCGTCTCGTTGAAGGTGGCGCTCATGTCCCCGCCCGAGCCCGGGTCGCCGCCGATGTGCAGCGTCGCGTCACCGACACAAGTCGAGCCGCAGCCCGGTGGCGTGACGCCGTCTTCAGAACAGCTCACAAACCAGTTGTTCGGCGATGAGCCCGTAACACCGTCAACGTTGTCCACCACGCTCCAGCTGCCGTAGCTGCTCGCGAGGCAATTGCTGGTGCAGCCATTGTTGAACCCCTCAGAATAGACGTTGGTCGGCAGAGGCTGCGCGACGGCGACAGACGCGAGCGCGAGCCCGACCAGGGCCGTCCAAGGACTCAGGTCCTTCCGCAGGTTTGAACCTCTCATCAGCACCCCATAGCCGCTCTGTTCGCGTCATTCCACCAACGCGGCGCTCACCCAGCAGCGTCTCGCATTTCAGCACGCGCGCTCGGCATCGAACTCGTCCTCCCTTCGCGTGCTCGATCGGCTCACGCCGCGCCGCTGGCGTCCAAAGCAGCGCACGCGCCCAAGAAGCCACGGCCAGGCCCGTTCATTGGTGAGTGCTAGCGCATCACGCCGCCATCGTTCCCGCTCTGGCGCCGGGGCGGTGAGTAGTCGCTCACGGTGTTCGGCTGCGGCGTCACGCGGATGCGCCTGGCGCTGAGGGGGTCGTCAAAATCAAAGGCCGCGGCCTGACTGCCGGCGCGTGCACTCTGGCTCACGACCACCACCGCTTCTCGTTCAGCCAGGTAACCGGTGGGCTGCGGCGCTCCAAAGCTGAAGGCGCGTGCCCCTTGCGCGATGGTGACGCTGTCTTCTTCGAGCGCTTGGAAGCCTTGGGCCGTGTTCCCAAAGGCGGTCGCATGTCTTGCCGTCAACGTCGAGCGCAGCAGTGACGCGAAGCCGCTCCCGGCGTTGTGGAAGCTCACTGCGCTGTCCGCGTGGAGGACACTGCCCAGCTGTGCGACGAAGCCGCCGCGCCAAATCGGTCCAGGTGAAGCGACCGACGAAAGGCCATTTCTGTAGGCGATGGCGCTCGCCGCGCGCAGCTCGCCGCCGACGTTGCCGAGGAAGCCGACGAAGAGGTTGTCATGGGCTCGCGCCCGGTCCGCTGTCACGAGCGTGCGCCGACCCAGCGCGGCGAGCTCGCTGTCGACGAAGTCGAGCAGCGGTCGGTCTACGCCAGCCCGAACGCCCGTCGCGTAGTCGTACGCATATGTGCGAATCAGATCGTCCCGTGTCAGAGGATCGCTGTCCGCATAGTTGGCGATCCGCGCCGGGTGCACCGTCTCCGCCACGTAGCCCGACCCCAGCCCCCAGCCCCACGCCGCGCACCAGGACGCTTCGGAATCGTTCGCCGTCAGCGTGGCTCCCGCCCAGGCAATGAACGCCGCGTCACCACAACCGGTCACGCGCACACCCGAAGCGTCAACCCAGGTCCCCAGCCCCTCACTGGCCACGCCAAAATAGAACCCTTCGACGAGCACCTGCGGTCCCAGGGTCACGCGGGCACCGCCGCGCGCCCACAGCGCCATGGTGGTGAAGCGAATGTCGCTGGGGGCCGGAAAGGCCACCTGCTTGGGCGTGTGCGCTGCGCGGTCGACCCAGCCGTCGTAGTCGGCGCGAAGCGTGAACCCGTCCAGCCGGCCGTAGCTCTTGGCTTCGTACAGATAGAAGCCGCCCGGCCAGTACGCGCCGGCGTCGGCAGGCTGTCGAAAGCGCAGCACCACATCGGCCGGCTGAGCGGTATTGCCGATGATGTCGATCCGCTCCGGATTCGGAATGCCGACGAAGGTGATGCAGGGCACGCCACCGCAGTCGGCGTTGGAATGCTGAGTCATGTCATACGTGCCGTTCGCGAGGCGCACGACCACGTGCCGCGACGTCGTCGTCAGCTGTCCGGCCCGGGCGAGTGCCGAGCGCAGGCTGTAGGGCGTTCCGCTGGGGGTGACCTGCAGCTCGACGTCCTCAGGCGCCACGCCGGCATCGCAGGCCAGCGGCTGGCCACCATCACACGTCAGGGCGACGCCTCCGTCGCAGTTGGGCGGTGGAGTGCCCGCGTCGTCGCAGTGCACCGGGGTGCATTCACAGGTGCCTGCGTCGGGGCTTGGCTTCGGCGAGGTGGTGCAGCCGAGCAATGAAGCCACGAACAAAGCGACCGCGTTGAGGCGAAGACGGCGAGCGCTCCGTTTCGTCGCCACGGCTCGCTGCTGCGCGATGCCCTGCGGCGCGTCCTCGAGCGAGATGACGTCGCCGGTCGGTCGAGCTTGGCGGGCGGGCGTGAGGTGGCGCATGGCGGTTGAGCGTTCCTGCCACAGCGGCGCGCGTTTGGGGCCATGCCGAGAGCCGACTTCGCCAGCCTGCCTCGCAGCGCCACCGCTGCCGCCGGCCTGGCCACCTGTGCCACCTGTGCCGCCGAGGCCCGTCGTGCGCCCGGCGTCGCTCGCGCCTTGCGGTCCGCCGTCGGAGCAGTGGGACTTCACAGCCGACCGCGACGAGCACCAGCATGTAGCCGAGGATCCGCCTGAGGTCGTTCGCGTCCGTTGGTCGCGGACCATACGCGGGCCGCGTCAGTGCAAGCCACTCAGCGAGGCGCTGGCGCCGACGCGATGCTCCGCAACGCCCACCACCAACCTCTGCGGTTCACCTCGCTACTGTTCCTCTTCACTTCCGTCGCCGAAACCCAGGGCGGGACCGCCGTCACGGGTTCGGAAAGGCCGCGCCCAGCGCGTCGCGCCACAGCCCGGCATGCGCCACGAGCCCGGCGGCGTTGAAGTGCGGCGGGACGATCGTCGAACGGTAGCTCGGGCCGAGGGTGTCCGTGTCGGGGCCGACGAAGGCCGGCGGGTTGAGTGACACGACGCGATCCTGCTGCGCGTGGATCGCCGCGAGATCCAACGGCGAAGGGCAAGAGCCTCCGTCACCCAGCGGCTGCGAGAGCGTCGCGCCGACGTGCGCGACGAGCCACGGCGTCGACAGCCCGCTCTCCGCGCGCGCGCCCTGAATCACCAAGCCCAGCGTGTCGCTGTAGTAGTTGGCCGGGACTTGGTTCGCCCAGGAGTGCTGGTAGCAGGCGTCACCTTCGCCTTGATGCCAGAGCACCGCCCGCACGCCGCCCTTCGGCGCGAAGGTCTTGAGGCGCTGAACGAGCCGGGCGTAGAGGAACCCGCGGCGCATGCAGCTGGTGTGCGGCAACCCGCCGCCAGCGTGTGAGCCGGGGCAGCGCGCTGCGTCGTCTTCGATGATCCAACCGCCGTCGGGCGCGCCGGGAATCGCGAGGTCCGCGTTCGTGAACCCCGCGATGCCGGCGATCATCGCGGAGGCGACGCTCACGTTGTTCGGCCCAGCGTCGAGCGCCAGACTCTCCGCGTACGACGGCCAGGGCGGCGGGTCCTGCGCGATGGGGTTGGTCGCCGGAGCCCACTTCGGCACGTTCGTGCCGCTCAGCCCGACGGGAGCAAAGGCGATCGGCACCTGCCAGCGCGCGAAGAGGAGATCGCCCAGCAGACACCACGGCGAGCCGCCCTGCCGGCCGTTGCCCGGTTGTCCGAGGTTGCCAGCTTGGGCGTACGGGTCGATCCGCGGCAGGTTGTCCGCGCAGCGGGTCCACTCCGTGCCGTCGAAGAAGGACACGCGATCGGTCTGCGTCTGCGTGGGCGTGTCTCCGGCGAAGGTCGAGTTCGACTGGCCGGCGGTGATGAACACCTCGCCGACGCCGACGTGGTGGCGGCTGACGATGGTGCCCGAGCGGCCCTGCGCGGTGGCGCGAACCTCCGCCGTGTACGATCCCTGGGCCGTCCAGAGCGGAAGGACGAAGGCGGTGTTGGCGGCGACCGGGCCAGTCGAGATGCGAAGCCACGGCGTCGCGGTGGAGCCTCCCGTGGGCGTGAAGCGAACCTCGAGGCACTCCGCGGCGACGGGGCCCATCGCTCCCGTGAATTGGAGCGGCCCGTAGTTGCCGTTGGCGCTGCTGCGTTGCACGACTTCGTACGAATGCGGCGTGACCAAGGTGAGTGCGGGAGCGCCGGATGCACTGGGTCCGAGCGAGGAGTCGCAGGGACCGCTGCCGCCGCTTCCTGCGGTGCCGCCGCTTCCTGCAGTGCCGCCGCTTCCTGCCGAGCCGCCCCCTCCTGCCATGCCGCCGCTTCCTGCCGAGCCGCCACTTCCCGCCGTGCCGCCGCTTCCTGCCGAGCCACCGCTTCCTGCCGTGCCGCCGCTTCCTGCTGAGCCGCCACTCCCCGTCGCGCCGCCGCTTCCTGCCGAGCCACCGCTTCCTGCCGAGCCACCGCTTCCTGCCGTGCCGCCGCCTCCTGCTGAGCCGCCACTCCCCGCCGTGCCGCCGCTTCCTGCTGAGCCGCCACTTCCCGCCGAGCCGCCACTTCCCGCCGAGCCGCCGCTTCCTGCTGAGCCGCCACTTCCCGCTGAGCCGCCACTTCCTGCCGTGCCGCCGCTTCCTGCCGAGCCGCCGCTTCCGGCTGAGCCACCGCTTCCTGCCCTGCCACCAGTTCCCCCGTCCTGCGTCGGTTCCCCGGTGCACGCAGCACCGAGGCAACAGACGACGAGCCACCAGCGCCAATCACGTGAACGCGGAACGAGGAGTGTCTTCACAACGGCAGCATACGCACGCGCCGAGCCCCCCCCAGCACAGCGACGAAACGCCCACGACAACTTCCGCGCGCTCGCTCACTCCTCGAGGTAGTCGAGCGGCTTGCCGAACGTCTCCTCGAGCCCCCACAGCGCGGCGAAAGCCCCGGCCATGACGAGCGCTCCGACCGTCAATCCCGCGGGCCACAACCCCAGCGAAGGCTTGAACACGTCCCGCACCAGAAAGCCCAACAACGGCACCGCACCGCGCACGACGTTCGGCGCGGTCGTGGCGGCCGTCGCCCGCAGGTTCGTCCCGAACTGCTCTCCGCCCATGGTCACGAAGACCGCCCAGTATCCAGTCGACAGCCCCAGGAACAGACAGCACGCATAGAGCGCCGGCACGCTGATCCGCCCGACGGTGAAGTACGCCGCCACCGCCAACGCTGTGCTGACGAGGAACACCGCCAACGCCTTCTTGCGGCTGCGAAGCCGCTGCGAGACGAGGCCCGAGCCCAAGTCGCCGATCGCCAGGCCCAGGTACATCCACAACACGGCGAACGCGCCGTCAGGCAGCTCCGTCATGCCCATGTCCTTCCCCAGCTCCTTGCTGAAGGTGACGAGCACGCCCACCGCGTACCAAATCGGCACGCCCACGAAGACCAGCGACACGTACTTGAGCGCGCGGCTCTTCTTTGTGAACAGCGCGAAGAAGTTGCCTCGCGTGACGCCGGAGCTCACCGCGCGGCGAAAGTGCGCGGACTCCAGCGTGCCCATGCGGAAGAGCAGGAGCAGCAGGCCCATGCCTCCGCCCAGAAAGTACGCGGTGCGCCAGTGGAGCCACTTGCTGACCCCCACCGCGACGAGCGCGCCGCAGATGCCGAAGCTGGCGATGGCGGTGGTGGCCAAGCCCCGGCGGTGTGGCGGGAGCAGCTCGCTCACCAACGTCACGCCCGCGCCGAGCTCCCCTGCGAGACCGACGCCCGCGATGAACCGCAGCCAGGCGTACGTCGTCGGCCCGTCGGCGAAGCCGTTGGCGATGTTGGCCAGCGAGTACAGAAGAATGGAGCCGAAGAGCACCGACAGTCGGCCGCGGCGATCGCCGAGCACGCCCCAGAGCACGCCGCCGAGCAGCATGCCCCACATCTGCGAGTCGAGGACGCGACCCCCGACGGCCAGCATGTCCGCGTCGGCGACGCCCATGTCCTTGAGGCTGGGGACGCGCACGACGGAGAAGAGGATGAGGTCGTAGATGTCGACGAAGTACCCGAGCGCGGACACCACGACGGCGAAGATGACGGCGCGGGGCGTGTCGGTGGACGGGGTGTTCACGGAGCCGCGCGTTCTACGCCAAGCGGCTGGCGATTGCGGGGCGGCCTTCGGCGGGCGGACACCTCGGTGCAGGCACGCTGGAGCCTCCGTTCGAGTTTCACCTGCGGACGGCGGCGCCGGCGCGGCACGGCCGTGGGGCGGCGCTCTCCACCACCCTGACATTCGTCTCCGCCTGGTCGAAGGCGAGCGTGAGGACGAGCAGCCCCGACCCTGCGCGACGTCAGCCGCCCGGGGACCCGCGCACCTCTAGAACGGCACCGGGCTCTCCACGACCACCCTGACGCCCGTCTCCGGGTGGTCGAAGGCGAGCCGCTCGGCGTGCAAGAGCAACCGCTCCGCGGGCTTCCCGTACAGCCGATCGCCCACGATGGGACAGGCCAAGCCCAGCGGGTGCGCGCAGTGCACGCGGAGCTGGTGCGTTCGGCCGGTCAGCGGCCGCAGCGCCACGCGCGTTCGCCCCTCGACGCGCGCGAGCACCTCCCAGCCAGTGACCGCCGACTTGCCGTGCATCGGGTCGACCACCTGCTTGGGCCGCGCGTCGACGTCGACCCGCATCGCCAGCGCGACGCGCCCTCGCTCTTCAGCGACGAGCCCCTCCAGCACCGCGACGTAGCGCTTCTCCACCGACCGCTTGAGGAACTGGTGCTGCAGCGCGCGGTGTGTCGCCGCGTCTTTCGCCAGCACCAGCACGCCAGACGTGTCCAAGTCGAGGCGGTGCACCAAGCGCAGGTCTTCTCCGCTCCGCCACGTCCGCTGCGCCCAGCGCAGCACCGACTCATCGTGCGTCTTCCCCGGCGCCGACAGCAGCCCTTCCGGCTTGTCCACCACGACGAGCCACGCGTCTTCGAACAGCACCCGCACTGCGTCGGCGCTCACCCGCTGCGGGACGAAGCGCCGCGGCGCCGCCACGCTCACGCCCTGCAGCATGAACGGCAGCAGCGGCCCGCACTTGCGCATGCAGGCTGGGCTGAAGGCCCCCGACGTGCGGGCCTGGTCCGCGGCCGGCGCGCCGAACCAGAACTCGGCCAACGCCACGGGCTTCAGGCCGAGCCGCTGCGCCTGGGCCAACAGCTTGGGAGCCGCGCAGTCGCCAGCACCGGACGGAGGCTCCGCCGGGGCGTACAGCGAGCGCAGGCTGCGGGTGCTCCCCGCGAAGTCGCGGACGGCGTAGGTGTCGTGGAGCCGGCGCATGAGCGCTGCGGAGGCGACGGCGCGCAGCCGTTCGAGCCAGGCGACGCGGCGGCGCTGCACCTCCTCGTGGCGGGCGAGCGGCGCCAGCTGACGGGCCTGCTCATCCACCAGCCAGCGCCGCCGGCGCTTGTCCCCACGGCTCTCTTGCGCCAGCGCGTCGAGCACCTCGGGGGCGCAGCCTCGGGCGCGGCGGTCCGCGCGAGCGGCCTGGCGCTCAGCGAGCTCGGCGTCGAGCGCCTGAAGCTGCTGGAGGTGCTGGTCTCGAAGCGCAGCGAGCTGACCCGCGCCCGCCGAAGCCTGACTGCCGCGCCGAGCCTCGGTGAGCCGGGCGTCGAGCTTCCGCAGTGTCATGAGCCCCCGCGCCTCGAGCGACGACCACTTCACCTCGTCGAAGAGCGGCCCGACGAAGCCCGGAAGCCGCCACCGCGCCCCGAGCACTCCGGAGAAGCTGCGCAGGGTGTGCCGCTCGCCGTCGGCCGCCTCGGCCACCAGCACGCCGAACATCTTCCCGCCGCCCGGCCGCCACAGCGACGCCGTCAGCTCAGGCCCGAGCAGCCCCGCTTCGAGCTCCGCTTGGAGCTGCCGCGCGGCGTCGACAGCCTCGGGTGGAGGCCCGAGCTCGTCGAAGGGGCTGGAGAAGCTCACGACCGGCGGCGACGGCGGGCCAGCGCCAGGAGGCCGAGCAGCCAGCCGGGCTCGACGGCGGCGCAACCGCAGCCTCCGCCCTGGAAGGACTGACCGGCGCCGGCATCGAGCCCGGCATCGGAGCGATCGCCACCCGCGTCGGTGAGCCCCGCGTCCACAGGACCCGCATCGGTCAGCGGCCCCGCGTCTGAAGACCCGGCGTCGGCGAGCCCGCCGTCCACGCTCGCATCCGGCCCGCCAGCGTCGGGAGTTCCCGCGTCGAGGCCCGCATCCGCCACGCCGCCGTCCGTCGCGCCCGCGTCCGGCACTCCCGCATCGGTTGCGCCCCCATCCACCACGCCCGCATCCACCACGCCCGCATCCGCCCCGCCCGCATCGAGACCTGCGTCGTCGAAGCCAGCGTCGGAGGCTCCCGCGTCCGCCGAGCCCGCGTCGACGTTCGATCCGGCGTCGGCCCCCGCGTCGACGAGCCCCGCATCCGCGCCGAGCACCACGTAGCGCGCGCCAGTCGGCACGACAGCGTTGCCCACGGCGGCGCGGTCCTTCACGTTGCTCACCGTCACCGTGTACGGCCCCGGGGCGTGTGGCGCCGTGGTGAGCTGCACCGTCCGCAGGTCGCCGAACAGCACCGCGGCCGTGACGGAGACCGCCGGCGCGATGCTGTAGCTCGGCAAGTGCTCCGCGCCGCCCACCGCCGCGCCCGCCGCCACCGGCTCGTCGAAGGCGACGAGGACTTCGGTCGGCGACAGCGCCCGCGCCTCGAGCACCTTCGGGGCCGTCACGTCCGGCCCCTTCGTCAGCCGGAACAAGTCGCGCGCGCCGCCGTCGGGCAGCAGGAAGTAGCCGTGCAGCGAGTCACCCTGCACGTCGATGACGGCGGAGCCGAGCGTGTTGCCGCGCTGGTACGCCATGAGCGGGTGGCCGGAGCGGCCCAAGCCTCCGGTCTGGCCCGCGGTCCCGCTGACGACGTACAGCGTGCCGTCCGTCGGGCTGGTCTTCACGTAGGTGAGCGGATCGTTCTGCACGATGGCGCCCTGCCGGAGCAGGTACGTGCGCTCGTAAACGTGGCTGTGGCCGGTGAAGACGACGTCGACGCCCGCGTCTTCGAGAACGGGGACGATGCCCGCCTGCACCGCGGCGTTGTCGTTGTGCGTTCCGCCCGTGTACGGCGGCACGTGAAAGTAGGCGAACTTCCACTTCGCGGTGCTCGCGGCCAGATCCTGCGCGGCCCAGACGAGCTGCGGCGCGCCGGGGGTGAAGGCGTTCACGTGGGTGTCGAGGCAGACGAAGTGCGCCGGGCCGTAGTCGAAGGAGTAGTACAGCTCCGACGAGGCGGGGTTGTTCGTGGGCAGCACGAAGGCGTCGCGGTACGGGCCGCCGCTGGGGTCGTAGATGACGTCGTGGTTGCCCACCGTCGGCCAGATGACGTGCCTGCGCAGCAGCGGCGCGTAGGGCGTGAAGTAACGCCGGTCGTATTCCCAGGGTTCGCCGTCCGGGTAGACGATGTCGCCCAGAATCAGCGACAGCGCGGCGCCGCCCAGCTGCGTGGCGAGCCGGTCCGCCACGGCCATTTGGTTCGCGTCGGCGCTGCCCGAGTCACCCCAGACGAACATGCGAAACGCCTCGTCCGTGCCTGGCAGGGGGTACGTACGAAAGCGCAGCTCTTCCCCTTCGAGCGCGCTCAGCCCGTCGAGGTCGACGGCGTAGGCGTAACGCGTGCCCGCCTGCAGGCCCGTCAGGCGCAGCACGTGCTCGGTGCCGCTCATGAGGTCCGCGACGCTGCCCGTCAGTGGCCCAGGCACGGCGCCAAAGCGCACCCGGCCGACGGCCGCCACGTCCGTCCTGAAGACGACGGTGACTTCGGTCGGAGTGGCCCGCTGCAAGTACGGCCCCCGCACGAGCTGCGCGGCCAGCGCCGACTGGCCCACCAACGCCGCCACGACGAGCGCCCAGGGCCCACTTCCACGAAATGACCGCACCGGAACTCCCGTCATGGACCAAAGCTGAACGACACGTCGTACTGCATGGTGCCGGCGGGCTGCCCGAAGCGCGCGAGGACGACGTAGACCGTCTGCGGCAGCGGGCCGTTGAGGAAGCCGGCCGTCTCGATGCCGTTGGCGTTTTGATCCGCGCTCGCCAGGCACATGGCCACCGCGCCGCACTGGTCCGGCGGCCCGGGGACGATGTTGATGACGGCGTCTTGCTGCGAGCTGACGGTGACGGTGAGCCGCTGGCTGGGCGGAACCGACACGGCGTACACGACGTCGACGGCGGTGGCTCGGACACAGCCGGCGCCCTGGAGCGTGTAGTCCTTCGTGAAGCCCATGGTGGATTGGTTGGTGAACACCTGGCTGCCGGCGACGGAGATGGGGCTGAAGCAGCTGTCACCGAGCCCGGCCGGCCCGGACAGGCTCGCGAAGACACCCAGGGCGCCACCGCTGGTGAGCGCGTCGAGCACGACCAGCAGCCGCTGCGAGCTCATCGACAGGTTCTGGTAGACGAGCGTCTCGCTGCCGCCGGGTGAGTCGTTCACCGAAGTCGAGCACATGCCGAACTGGCACGCCGAGTCGTTCACCGCCGCTGACAAGGTCAGGTCGAACGGCGTCTGCGGCGTGCCGACGACGGTCAGCGTCTGCTGCGGAGCGAGGGTCACGAAATACACGCGGTCGCCGCCCAGACCGAAGCGGCAGGTGCCCATGGGGCCGCCGAGATCGTTCGCCGCCGTCGCCAGGCTCGTGGAGAACGGCGCGCCGAGGGGCAGCGGCAGCGGGTCTCCACACGTCTCACCGCCCATGCCCGCATCCACGGTGCCGCCGTCGAAGCTGAGCGGCGTGGTGTTCGTCGTCAGGTTGAAGAGCAACCCACCGGCCAGGTCCGGCCCGTCGACCACCAGAAACACCCGCGTGGTCACGACGTTGGAGTTGAAGAAGGTGAGGACCCTCGGCCGCTGCACCGGCCCCGTCGTCCGCGCGGTACACGTGCGCGACGCACACGAGACGGAGTCCGTCGCGAAGCTCAGGCCCACGTCAGCGCCAGACGCGGCGTTGAGCACCATGACCGACGCGGTGAGCGCGCTGCTCGGGGGGACGTCGACCGCGTAGACCAGGTCCGGCCCTGCGCGGTAGTCGCAGGTGCCGGGTCCCGCGGGGTAGTTGTCCGCAGCGTTCGAGAGTGTCTGGTTGGCCAGCGTCGCGTTGGGCGCGATGACGAGCGGCACGTCACAGGTGTCGCCCGTGCGGATGATGGGCGAGACGCTGGTCTGCAGGGTGAAGCTCCCCATGGGCTGGCTCATCGCCGTATCGACGATGACGTACGCCATCGTCGTCCCTGGGTTCGTGTTCACGAACACGGCCTGATCGGCCTGGCCCGGCCCCCCGTTGGCGGTATTGCCGACACAGTTGCGCTGCGTGCAAGCCGTCGGCGAAAGCGCAATGGACACGCTCGTGTCGAGGCCGGGGGACGGGCTCACCACCGCGGACAGCTGCTGGTTGGCCGGCACGCTGACTTGGTACACGCGATCCGAGCCGGCGGAGAACGCGCTGCACCCGTTGACACCTCCGGCGTAGTCCGGCGTGTAGCCGAGGAGGGTCTGATTGGTGACGATGCCACCGGTCGGCACCTGCACCGGGAGCTCACAGCGGTCGCCCGGCAGCGGCACCCCGGTGTTGATGGTGAGGCTGAAGGACCCGGCCGCGTTGGTGTTGAAGCCGTCCACCACGAGGTAGACGACCTGCGCGACGTTCGACGGGTTGGACCAGGTCAGCCGCTCGGGGTCGTCGGCGCCGACGAGGCACGCGGCGAAGCCCCCGTCCGCAGCGCCACCGCAGAAGCTCGGCGAGCCCACCAGGTTGATGACGGCGTCCCAGCCATTGTCGGGGACCAGCTCCACGTCGATGCGGGCGCTGGGCGGAACGAGCATGGCGTAGACGACGTCGGGCGCGCCGTTGGCTCCACCCGGCGTGGTGCGACAGTTGTTCTGCGAAGGCGTCCAGTGGTCGTTGCGCCGGCCGGCCGTCGTGCCGCGCACGCTCGCCGGCAGCGTCAGAAACTCGGGTGACGTGCAGGACTCTCCGCGATCGCCGCCGCTCCCCGCGAAGCCGCCACCGACTCCGCCGACTCCGCCGCTGCCTGCGAACCCGCCGCCGACCCCGCCGCTGCCTGCGAAGCCACCGCCGACCCCGCCGCTGCCTGCGAAGCCACCGCCGACACCGCCGCTGCCTGCGAAGCCACCGCCGACCCCGCCGCTGCCTGCGAAGCC
>JALHOS010000157.1 GCA_022842905.1 Myxococcaceae bacterium
GCTGGCGTGGGGCGGCTGGGCGGCGGCGCGGCCGGCGCGCGTCACGCCGCTGAAGCTCGAGCTGGCGCGCTGGCCCGAGGCGTTGCGGGGCTTCACCATCGTCCACGTGAGCGACGTGCACGTGGGGCCGACCTACGGCGCGGCGCGAGTCGAAGCGCTGGTCGCGCAGGTCAACGCGCTGGACGCGGACCTCGTCGCCATCACCGGCGATCTGGTCGACGGCACGGTGCGCGAGCTTGCCCACGCGGTGGCGCCGCTGGCGAAGCTCAAGGCGCGCTGCGGTGTCTTCTTCGTCACCGGGAACCACGACTACTACTCGGGCGTGACGCCGTGGCTGGCGCACCTGACGAGCCTGGGCGTGCGGCCTCTGCGCAACGAGCGCGTGGAAGTGCAGCTCCACGGCGCCAGCTTCGACCTGGCCGGCATCGACGACGCGCAGGGGCACAAGTACGCCGAAGGCCACGGCGCGGACCTGGGGCGCGCGGCGGCGGGGCGGGACCCGAGCCGGCCCTTCGTGCTGCTCGCGCACCAGCCCAAGCAGGTCGTCCAGGCGCGCGCGCACGGCGTGCAGCTGATGCTCAGCGGCCACACCCACGCGGGGCAGCTCTGGCCGTTCGGCTACGCGGTGCGGCTGATTCAGCCGTACGTCTGGGGTCGGCACAAAGAGCCGCAGGGGCTCGAGGTGTACGTGAGCGCCGGCGCCGGGCACTGGGGGCCGCCGCTGCGGCTGGGCGCGCCGGCGGAGATCGCCCACATCGTCATCTTGCCGCCTTGACGGTCAGCCAGGCGGCCAGCGCCTTCCACACCGGCTCGCTGTCCGGCGACGTCACCACGCCCATGTGTGTCGGCCGCAGCGCGCGCAGCTCAGGGCGCTCGCAGCTCGACCCCAGCCGGAGGACTTCGCGGCGCGGCAGGCTGGCGGTGAAGCGCAGCGCCTGGGCCGGCCGGCCGGACAGCCGGTCTCCGTCGGAGAGCACGTGGAGCACCGGGCAGCGCACCTGCGCCAGCCCCGCCTGGTAGTCGACGCCTTCGGGCGTACCCCAGCGGTCGTGCTTCACGAAGTCCTCGTACCAGCGGAAGCAGGAACGCGACTCGTCGGCGGTGCCCATGCGCAGCCGGCGCGCGGCGAGGTAGCCGAACACCCGGACGATGAGCAGGGACAGCCACGTGTAGAAGCGCTGCTGGAGCCACACGAGCGCGCTGGGTTCCCAGCGCCGGTTCCACATGTGCATGACGATCGCCACCAAGCCGGCCACCGGCGCGTCGGGGTGCTGCCCCAGGTAGGCGAGCGACGTGTGGGCGAACAGCGAGTGGCCGACGAGGAAGACGGGCAGCGCGGGCTCGAGCCTTCGCGCGAGCGCGACGTAGGCCTCCGTATCCTCCACCAGCGCGCCGTAGGTCCAGTCGGCGCCCTCGGCCGGGGTGGGCCCGCTGGCGCGGCGGCCGCGGAGGTCCGGCACGAGCACCCGAAAGCCTTCGTCGAGGAGCGTGCGCACCAGGCAGGGCCGGTCTTCGCGCCACACGGTGCGCCGGTCCACCAGCATCGCGTGGCCGACGACGAGCACGGCCTTGGGCCGCTCGCAGGCGCACAGCTCCAGGACGTCAAGCGTCCAGCCGTCGTGGGCGGTGAGCGTGTGGCGAGCGCTGAACACGGGGGCCGAAAAATCTGCCATTGATCGCCGCGCAATGAGAACCATCATCGACTGGGTCGCCCACTGGGAGCGCACGGCGCCGGACCGGCCGTACCTCCACCAGCCCCTGGGCGGCGGGCGGGAGCAGACGTGGACCTTCGCGCAGGCGGCGCAGGACGCGCGGCGCATCGCCGCCGGGCTGCGCGCGCTGGGCTTGCCGCCCAAGAGCCAAATCGCCCTGTGGTCGAAGAACTCGGCGCACTGGGTGCTCGCCGACTGGGCGATCGCGCTGGCCGGCCACGTGAGCGTGCCGCTCTACCCGACGCTCTCGCCCGCGACGGCGCGCTACGTGCTCGAGCACTCGGAGACGAAGGCCGTCTTCGTCGGGAAGCTGGACCCCGTCTGGGACGAGGCGCGGCTGGCCAGCGCGATCCCCGCGGGGGTGCAGCGCATCGGCCTGCCGCTGGCGACGGTGCCTCAGCCGCTGCGCTGGGACGACCTGCTGCGAGCGCACGAGCCCCTGGCGTGGGAAGCGCGGGAGCCCGACGAGCTGGCCACGCTCATCTACACGTCGGGCAGCACCGGGAAGCCCAAGGGCGTGATGGTGTCCTTCGGGGCGATTCACGCGGCCACGCTCGGCTGCGCGGCGGTGGTGAAGACGGCGCCGAGCGACCGCATGCTCTCGTACCTGCCCATGGCGCACGTCATGGAGCGCTGGCTCATCTCCAGCTGCTCGATTCAGGCCGGCTGCCAGGTGTTCTTCGCCGAGAGCCTGGAGACGTTCCTCGCTGACCTGCAGCGCGCCCGCCCGACGCTCTTCGTGTCCATGCCGCGGCTGTGGCTCAAGTTCCAGCAGGGCGTCCTCGGCAAGCTGCCGCAGCGGCGCCTCGACTTGCTGCTGGCGCTCCCGTTCGTCGGCGCGCTGGTGAAGAAGAAGGTGCTGCGTGGCCTGGGCCTGGACGCCGTGCGCTTCGCCGGCTCGGGCTCGGCGCCGGTGCCCAAGGAGCTGCTCGCCTGGTACCGCGCGCTGGGCCTCGAGCTGCTCGAGGGCTACGGCATGACCGAGAACTTCGGCTACAGCCACCTCACCCGGCCCGGACACGTGGTGGTGGGCACCGTGGGCACGCCGTACCCCGAAGTCACCTGCAAGCTGGGCCCCGACGACGAGGTGCTGGTGAAGAGCCCGGCGACGATGCTCGGGTACTTCAAGGACGCCGCCGCCACGCAGGCCGCCTTCACCGAGGACGGGTACCTGCGGACCGGCGACCGCGGGCGCCTGGACGCGGACGGCTGCCTGACGCTCACCGGGCGCACCAAGGAGCCGTTCAAGACGTCGAAGGGGAAGTTCGTCGTCCCCACGCCCATCGAGAACGCGCTGCTCACCTCGCCGCTGGTGGAGCTGGCGTGTGTGCTGGGGGCGGGCTTCCCGCAGCCCTGCGCGGTGGTGGTGCTCTCGCCCAACGGCAAGGCGCTCGAGCAGCGGGACGGTCCGGGCCTGAAGCGCGCGCTGGAGGCGCACCTGGCCACGGTGAACGCGACGGTCGAAGCCTGGGAGCGGCTGGACTTCATCGCGGTGACTCGCCGCGACTGGACGCCCGACAACGGCCTGGTGACGCCGACGCTCAAGACGCAGCGCGGGGCGATCGAAGCGGAGTACGCGGCGGTGCTCGCCGACTGGTACGGCCGCACGCAGCCGGTGGTGGTGGAGGGTTAGGCGCTGCCTGCACCGAGCTGGCGTGGACGAGCAAGTCGTCTGAAGCGCGCCAGCTCGATGGTGGGTCCACGGTGGGGTTGACCGGCGTCAAGTCGGTGGCCTTCACTCCGGTCGCTGCTCGCCCCTCCACGAACCTTCACGATGCCCGCCCTCACGACAGCCGCCGCGCCTGACGTACCGGTTCGTCTGGAGGGCTCGACGTTCCTTCACTCGAGGTCCACATGACGAATGCCACTCGCCTCGGCGAACGCCGTGGTTCAGCTCCCGCGCGGACCGACCGCACCACGCCGCCCAGCGCGGCGGGCGCTCCACGAAGTCGGCAGGCGCTCGGCCGTACGCTCCCCTCGGGGGTGAGCCAGCACCCGCAGCTCGCGCCCTTCGCCGGCACCGCTCATGCTGAAGCGCTCCAGGCGGCCATCGGCAAGGGGAAGGCGTCGGTGCCCAAGGACGTCGTCGTCGAAGGGCCCAGCGCCTTCTCGCCCGACGCGGTGAAGAAGGCCCCGTCGACCGTCGGCGGCGTCGTCAACAAGGTCGGCGTGTGGGCCGACTTTCAGATGGACCCCGAGCGCAAGGACCGCATCCTGCCGTGGTCGAACACGCGCCCGCACGGCACCGTCGCCGCCCAAGAGGTGCTGGCGTTGACCAAGGAGAAGGGGCCCGACGGCCAGCCCAAGCTGCGGCCCGGTGACCTGCTCCTCAACGGCGCGGGCGAGACGACGGGCCACCTGAGCATCTACATGGGAGAGGACCCGTCCACCGGGAAGCCGATGTTGGTGCACGCCATGGCGACGGCCGAGACGGGGCGCTCGTGGGTGGGCCTCGCGGTGGAGGCCGGCAAGTCCGCCGTGCAGGCGGTGACGGGGCAGAGCAGCGGCAAGGTCGGCGTCATTCGAGAAGGCGTCGAGGAGTTCTTCGACCGCTTCCCGCGCGCCAACTACGTGGTGCTGCGCACCCGCGCCTGACGGAGGCCATGCGTGAGCGCGGCCTGGCCCGCGTCAATGAGCTCGTCGGCAAGGGCTACGACTACGACTTGGGCCTCAAGATCGACACGTACTACTGCAGCGAGCTCGCGCTCGAGCTCCTCAAGTCCGGGTACCAGGGCTCGAACAAGGCACTGCCGTGGGTGGGCACGACGGCCATCTCCAAGCTGACGCTCAACGCCTACGTGGCGACGCCGCAGAACTTCGCCGTGTCTCCGGACTTCGTGGTCACCGCGGCCAACTCCGTCGGTGCCAAGGCGTTGGAGAAGGCCGTGGCGACGCACGTGGTCGGGGCCAAGCCGCCTCGCGCGCCGACGCCGTCGGCCGACGAACTCGCCGCGCTGCTGCGCCGCTGACCCTGATGCCGGCGCAGCTGACGTGAGGGCGCGAGCGCTCAAGGAGCGCCTGGCCACCACGCCGAACGAGCCGCACCGAGTCGCGCGCGGGTCACGCGACTGAGTTCGTCTTGGCCGTCGCAGCCGAGCCGGCTCACCGCTCTCCGGACGCCGAGTCGTGCCGCCAGCCGCCCATCGCGAGCACGCGGCTCTTCCGCCGTCGAGGCTGGGTCTTGAAGCGCGGACGTCCTCCGTTGGAATGACCCAATGCGCCAACCCGCATGACCCCACGCGCCAGGGTTGCCGTGCGGCCGCTCGTGGGCTCTGGTTCGACCGGTGACGGCGCACGCCGGTGAGGGCAGCTCGTTGACGTTGCGCGTGCTCGCTGAAGAGCTGCCGCGCCGCGGCGTGGACTTGTGGCCGGTGCTCCGGCGCTTCGGCTTCACCAAGCTGCAGTTCTACAACCCGCTGATGCGCGTCTCGCGGCGCGACATCATCGCCTTCAGCGAGCACTGCGCCGAGCTCCTCGACGACCCCGCGTTCCACGTGCACGCCACCGCGCGTGCCGAGCTCGGCGCGTTCGGCGTCGCCGACTTCATCGCCCTCATGGCCCCCACTATTGGGGAAGGCTTCTCGCGCGTGGCGCGCGCGTACAGCTTCATCAACTCGGCGCTGCTGGTGCACATCGTCCCCAAGGGCGGCGTGGTGCGCTTCGTCATGGAGCCGGTGTCCGGGCCCAAGCCACATTGGATCGACACCGAGACGCTCGCCGTGGCCGCGGCGATGCGGTTTCGCCAGGCGTCGAAGGGCTGCGACCCGACGTCGGCGGTGCTGTCGGGCAAGGACCGTGGCTACACCGCCGTGCTCGAGGAGTACCTGGGCTGCCGGGTGCGCTGGGGCCGACAGGACGTGTTGACGTTTCGCCGTCGCGACTGGAATCAGCGGCCGCAGTACTTCCACCCCGCGCTGCTGAGCATGTTGGGCCTGCAAGCCAAGACGGTCACCATGCCCAGCGCGACCCCCGACGACGTGGTGGGGAGCCTCGAGCAGGTCCTCGAGGCGCAGCTGGGCGACACCACGCCGCTGACCGCCGAGCGCGCCGCCCAGACGCTCGGGCTGTCCGCGCGCACGCTCCAGCGTCGCCTCGCGCAGCAGGACACGACGTACGAGCGGGTGCTGGACGGCCTTCGCGAGCGGCGGGCGCGGGAGCTGCTCGCCCAGGGCGCGGAGCTGCGCACGGTGAGCGAGGCGCTGCGGTTCTCGGAGCCCAGCGCCTTCTCTCGGGCGTTCAAGCGTTGGACCAGGCAGACGCCGTCGGCCTTTCGCCGCGGGCCACGCTGACGCTGACGTCCGAGCGCGCCGCACGACCTGGCCTTGGGCTGGCGCTGCGCGCTCGACACGCAGCCCGTGCAGCGGCCGGTCCTCGCGCTCGAAGTGCTCTGGCGTGAGTTTCGGTCGACCGCGCGACGGCGCGGTGACGGCTTCTCACAGCCCCTTCGTCTTCAGGAACTCGGCGACGTCCGCGCGGCCCAAGCGCTCGGCCCAGTACCGCAGCGCGCCCGAGTAGACAGGGTCGTTGTCGTGGCCGTAGCCCGAGAGCACCGTCATCGAGAGGTTCCGCAGCTTCTCGGGGCAGCTGTCCCACAGCGACTCGAAGACGGAGAGGGGCTGGTCGCCGATGAGCGCCGCGCAGAGCGGAGAGAGGCGGTGGTGGAAGGTGTCCTTGCGCAGCGCGGGGTTCTCTTCGTACCGACGAATGTGGTCCTCGTGCCAATGGGGCTCGATTTTGAACGGCGTGAAGTCCTGCGCGACGCTCGCGAAGACCTGGGCCAGCGGGAGCGTCGCCATCCACTCAGCGTCGGCGTGGCCGATGGCGAAGAGGCAGGCTTCGTACTTGAGCGCTCGGCTGGCCGTGCGCCAGAGGAAGTCGCGGGTCGACGCCGACGCGAAGAACCGCGCGAGCACCAGCACGTTGAAGCGCAGGTCCGCGTCGAGTCCGGAGATCCACTCGTACGAGCGGGGGGGGTTGGGCGTCGAAAAGCCAGGCGGAGGTCCGCGGAAGGTCTCGAGGCGCTCGCCCGTGGCGACTGCTTCCTGCACGTACGGCGTCGGCGCGTCGTGGACGATGAGCGAGGCCAGCGCCTCGAGGCCGTGAAGCCACTGGCGGTTGAGCAGGTGGCTGTCTTGCTTCAGGCAGTAGCAGACGCTCGCCCAGTCCTCGTCGTCCGCGGCGGCCAGCAGCTCGGCGCGCCAGTTCGTCGACACGCTCGAGAGCCACCGCAGTCGGACGCGGCGCCAGAGGAAGCGCAGGGTGAAGTCGCCGTCCGTCGGCGTCACAGCACGAAGCCGAGCACGTACATGACGACGGCGGACACCGCGCCGAACACCAAGCCCCCGAACACGAAGCGCCCCACGCGCTTGTGCGTGCCCCCGAAGCTCCCCGGCAGCTCCGGTGTCCCCAGCCGCTTCCAGGACTTCACCACCAGCCACAGCCACGTGAAGAACGTGACGACGTTGGCCAGCACGTGCGCCAGCGTGATGCCGCGCAGCCACCCGGTACCGGCGTAGCTCGAGCCCTTCATCAAGCTGCCCGAGCCGCCGGACAGCCGCACGTCCACCTCGAAGAGCAGCACCGCGACGAGGAGGACGACGAGCAGCGTCGTCTGCACCGCGCGGTGCCGGCGAAAGTCACCCTTCGAAGCGAAGCGCACGCCCCACGCGACGATGAAGGGCGTCAGCAGCGTCGCGACGAAGACGACGTCCATCAGCACGTCGGCGCGAGTCCCCAGGAAGCCTTTGGGCAGCATGGTGGGGCCGCTCCTGGCATGGCGAGGGCTGTCCTGGCGAGTCCAACGTGCGCAGGGTCGTGCTGTAGGGTGCGCGGCCGATGGCGCCCGCACCGCAGGCCAGCCGCTGGCTGTTCAGTCCGTCGACGGACGTCGCCGTCTTCTTCGGCGTGAGCGTGGCGTCGCTGGTGCTCAGCGCGAGCCTGCGCGCCCTCGGCGTCGTCGGAGATGCGCCCCCGTGGCTGTGGCTGGTGACGGTCGTCTTCGTCGACGTCGCGCACGTGTGGTCGACGGTCTTCCGGGTGTACGGCGACGGAGCGGAGCTGTCCCGCCGGCCGCTGCTCTACGGCGCCGCGCCCCTCGTCGCGTACGGCCTGGGTGTCGCCGCGCACGAGCTCGGAGCGGCCGTCTTCTGGCGCTGCATGGCCTACGTGGCGGCCTGGCACTTCGTGCGCCAACAAGTCGGGTGGATGGTGCTGTACGCGCGCCGCGCTCGCAAAGCGGAGTGGCTGGTCCGCCTGGACCGCGCCCTCATCTACGCGCTGACGGTGGGCCCGCTCGTCTGGTGGCACGCGCACCTGCCGCGGCCGTTCTGGTGGTTCAAAGAAGGCGACTTCGTACCTGGCCTGCCCCCGTGGGTCGGCAGCGCGGCGCTCGCCGGCGCCGGCGCGGTGTTGCTCGTGTGGGGCGTCGTGCAGGCCATGCGCTTGCGGGAGCACGGGCTGCATGCCGGGCAGTGGCTGTTCGTCGTGGCGACGCTGCTGGCGTGGAGCGGCGGCATCGTGCTGGCGCCCGACGATGTGGGCTTCACCGTCAGCAACGTGCTCGCGCACGGCATTCCGTACCTCGCGCTGACGTACCGCTACGCGACGGGGCGCCGCGCCGAGGAAGCGCCGTACGCCGCGGGGTGGCTGCTCAAGGCCGGCGTCGTGGGCTTCGTCGGGGTGCTGGCGCTGGTCGGCTTCGCAGAGGAGTTCTGTTGGGACGCGCTGGTGTGGCACGAGCACCCGCAGTTCTTCGGGCAGGGCGGGCTCGAGCTGTCCGACGGGCTGCTCTCGCTCGTGGTGCCGCTGCTGTCGCTGCCGCAGACGACGCACTACGTGCTGGACGGCTTCGTGTGGCGCACGCGGGGAGACCCAGCGCTGCCCACGCGCTTGGGCTGGAGCTGACACGTCGTGCTCGGGCGAAAGCGGAGAATCGCAGGCCCTTCCGTTTTTCGGACGCGGAGCCCTCGGGCGGACAACGAGGTGACTCAGGTCGGGCCGACCCGGCTGGTCTCAGTCACCGGCGTCCACTTCGCATTCCCTCACCGTGAGAACGACGAGTCCTCAACGAGAACGACGCACGGCGTTGGCTCAACGTCGTGGCGAGTTCCGGCCAGGCGCTCGCCCGGTGAGCTCGAGCGACAAACGATTACTCGCGAATGCAGCTACCAACGTCCAGAATAAGCGCACATTTGCCACCGTCCTCGCAATTGGCGCTTGATGGATCGCAGTTGGCGACACACGTCGCCCCGCCTGCATCTCCTCGACCGATGCAATTGGAACCCTTCATGCAGTCGCCGTTGATGGTGCATTGCCCTCCAACCGGAACTGCGCCGGCTGGGCGACACAGCCTGCTGAATCTGTAGCAGGCTTCGCCATCACCGCAGGGGGCTTGAGTTTGAGGATCGCACTGTGGCGGCTGGCAAGAACCAACTGCCGCACCTTGCGGAATGTTGCACGTCCAGCCCGCAAGCGCTTGGCAATCGCTCAAAGACTTACAGTCTGGAGCGCACTTGCTGAATGTCGCAACGCATGACGAACCAGCAACGCAATCAACTGACTTGGTGCAAGTTTCACCGGCAGAGATCGCGCCGCGACAGGCCGACCCGCCGAGTGCGAGCGCACAGAACAGCACCGTTGCGACTTTGGTCATCACATTTCCTGGCTGGGCCGGGGTTCCGGTTGAACGGAAATACCCGTATCCCAGCACCGGCACAAGCCGCTCGGGGCCAGCGTCACTCCTGAGGGCTGACTGGTCTCGGTCAGTGAAGGCGGAAAATTGCAGGCCCTTCCGTCCTCATGACGCGGCCCGTAGGGTGCCCGCGGCTCGAGGGTGGACCCCATGGACTCGCAGAGCGACACGAAGCTCCCGCTCATTCTCTACGTCGAAGACGACGCGGAGACGTTTCGGCTCGCCGCCGCGCGGTTGCACACGCGCTACCGGCTGCTGTGGGCGCAGACGGCGGACGACGCGGTGCGGTTGCTGACGGTCTGGGGCTCGCAGCTCTACGCGGTGTTGGTGGACGTGGAACTCAAGGGCTCGAGCATGGACGGGTTCATGCTGACGCGGCTCATTCGCGGCACGGCGCCGCTCGAGCGGCTGTCGTCGGCGGCGCGGGCGCTGGTTCCCCTGCCGAAGCTGCCCGTCATCGTGCTGACGGCGTACACGACGCGCTTCACCGACAGCGACGCCCGGGCCATCGGCGCGTCACACTTCTGCACCAAGCCCATCGACTTCGCGCGGCTGACGCTGGCGTTGGCTCAGGCCAACCTCCAGTCCGTGGTGAACCGCTTGGCTGGCGCGCCAGCCTTCACGCCGCCGAGCGCCCACGGACCGGCAGGGCCGCGCGGGTCTCGGCCGAAGCCGTCTTGAGCCGAGCGCGTGGTGTTTGGGCGCGCCGTCCTTCGAGGTCGAGCTGAGGCGGGATGAGTCAACGTCCCCAGCCGCCGTCGATCAGCTGCGCTTCCTCCAAGGCAGACCGACCCCCGCCGGCCGCGCTGAACGTGGTGCGCACCGAAGGCCACGGACGTATGGGCTGAGGATCGCGCCGCCTCAGGGTGCGCAGCCGCGTGCCCGCGCGAGGGGCCGTGTGTTCGCGCCGAAGCGGCCGACGCCGTGCGCGTGGCGCGACACGACGGCTCTGCGCGTCGGGCGCGCTCGCAAGAGCGAACTCCTCCGCCGCACCGTGGAGCGCCTGCCTCGCGGAGGCCGACGTGTGCCGCGCGGGTGCGCGCCGCCAGCGCGTTCGCCCGCACGCTCCGCCGCCGTCGTGCCATGCTGCGCGCCCCATGGCCCTCAAACGCACTGGCACGAACCCGCGAATCCAGCCGCTCCCAACGAAGCCCGCGAGCGCCGCGACCGGCAAGTCGATCGAAGCCCGCGCCCGCGCCCTCATCACCCACGCCAGCGCCGACCACGGCTCGCTCTTCTACGCGGCGATCGACGACGGCGACGAGCAGGCCCTCGCGCCGATCCTCGCCCGCGCCGCGAAGGGCGACGCGGACCTGTACGCCACCGCCATGGTGCAGCTCTTCGGCGGAACCAAGGCGGATCACCTGCCGCCCCCAGCCGCGAAGCCCGCCAGCAAGAAGTGACGCCGGGCAGGATTTCTCTTTGACCCGGGTGCGCTGAAGGCCGACGCTTGCCGCATGCTCTGGGCTCGACTGTCGCTGCGCGCGCAGGCCGCCATCGCCGTCGTGGTGCCCTGCCTCGCGGTCGCTCTGTTCTCCGCCATCTACTTCCCCAGTCGCCTCAACGCGCAGGCCGCGCAGGCGCTCGAAAGCCAGGCCCGCGCCGTGGCGCAGCTGGCCGTGTCCAACGCCGTGCCGACGATGCGGCTGGTGCGCGACGGCCTGGCGACGCCCGAAGACTTGAAGCCCACGTTCGAAGGGGTGCGGGCGTCGGGCACCATCACCCATGTGGGCGCCGTCGTCGTCCCCGAAGGCGCGTCGTCGGTGCAGCTGTCCGAAGGCTCGTCGGCGCAGGTGGCCGGCAACCTCCCGGTGGGCGTGTACGCGGTGCCGCCGACGGGCTCGTGTGACGTGACGCAGGGCGCGATGCTGGAGGTGCGCTGCACGGCCAAGGACCAGGACTACACCGGGCTGGTGGTGACGCACATTTCCCTGGCGACGTTCAGCGAGCAGGCGCGGCGCAACCAAATCGTCGGCCTGTGGGTGCTCTTCGCGGCGCTCGCGCTGGGTCTGGCGCTCGCGTTCTGGTCTTCGGCAGCCATCGTCGGGCCGCTGGGCACCGTCAGCCGGGTGGTGCGAGACGTCGCGGCGGGGGACGTGCGGGTGGCGAAGATTCCCGTCGCCGGCACGAACGAAGTGCAGTCCATGGCCGGGTCCGTCAATGACATGGTGGAGAGCCTGCGCGGGCTGCTGTCGGAGATGGTGCAGCTGACCAGCCGCCTGGCCGGCGCCGCGAAGGGCCTGACCGCCGCCTCGCACGACCAGGAGCACGTCACCAGCCAGCAGTCGGCCTACGCCCAGCAGATCGCCGCGACCTTCGAAGAACTCTCGCGCACCGCGGAGTCCATCACCCGGTCTACCGAGGTCGTCGAGCAGTCCGCCGGCCGCACCAACGAAGCGGTGGACGACGCGAAGGCGACCGTCGCGGACATGGTCCGGGAGATGTCGGAGATTCGCAAAGAGACGAACGAAATGGCCGACGCCATGACGCGGCTCAACGGCGAAGTGCAGCAGGTGTCCCGCATCGCCGGCGTCATCAAGCAGGTGGCGGACCGGTCCGACTTGCTCGCGCTGAACGCGGCGCTCGAAGGCACCAAGGCCGGTGAGGTGGGCCGTGGCTTCAGCGTGGTGGCCGCGGAGATGCGCAAGCTCGCCGAGAGCGTGGCCCAGAGCGCGCGCGACATCGGCCGCATCGTCGAGAGCGTGCAGCAGTCTGGCGACCGCGCCGTCCAGCTGGCCCGCCAGGGCGTCAGCGCGTCGGACCGCGGCATGCGCGTGGCCGAGCGCGCGTCGGTCAGCTTCACGCAGATCGTCGAGCTGGCCCGAGGCACGAAAGAAGCCGCGCAGCAGATCGCCGTCGCCACCCGCCAGCAGCGCGAGTCCAGCGAGCAGGCCGTCACCGGCGCGCGCAACGTCGCCGACCTGGTCAGCCGCGGCGTCGACGCCACCGGCCGCACCACCCGCATCGCCAAGGACCTCGAGACGAGCGTCGACGCGCTCACCGGCGTCACGGCGCGCTTCAAAATTGACCGGGCAGGCTAGGCCCGCGTCATTACAGGACGGCGGGCAATGGCCTGGCTCAACTACCACCACCTCCTCTACTTCTGGACCGTCGCCCGGCTGGGCAGCATCGCGCAGGCCAGCAAGGAGCTGCACCTCGCGCAGCCCACCATCAGCACCCAGCTCAAGACGCTCGAGGGCTCTCTGGGCCACAAGCTCTTCGCGCGGCAGGGGCGCCGGTTGGTGCTGACGGAGACGGGGCAGACGGCCTTTCGCTACGCGGACGACATCTTCCGGCTGGGGCGGGAGCTGACGGAGACGGTGACGCGCGGCACCGGCACCGCGCAGGCGAGCCTGGCCATCGGCGTCGCCGACGTCATTCCCAAGACGGTGGCCGAGCGGCTGCTTCGCCCCGCCATCGAATCGAAGGCCGCGCAGCGGATCAGCTGTCACGAAGGGCCGGTGCCCGCGCTGTTGGCCAAGCTGGCGTTGCACGAGCTCGACGTGGTGCTGTCCGACGCGCCGGCGCCGGCGGACGTGCGCGTGCGCGCGTTCAACCACCTGCTGGGCGAGTGCGGGACGACGTTCTTCAGCACCCCGAAGGACGCCGCGGCGCTCAAGAAGAGCTTCCCCAAGTGTCTGGCCCACACGCCCTTCGTGGCGCCCATGCCTGGCACCGCCCTGCGCGCGCAGCTCGACGGGTACTTCGACCGCGCGGGCATCACGCCGAACGTCGTCGCCGAGTTCGACGACTCCGCGTTGATGAAGGTGTTCGGGGCGCGGGGCCTGGGGGTCTTCAGCACGCCGTCGGCGATCGCCCAGGACGTGGCACGCCAGTACGACTGCGTGGCCATTGGGACGGTGCCCGACGTCCGGCAGGTCTTCTACGCCATCAGCGTGGAGCGGCGGCTGCGGCACCCGGCGGTGGTGGCCATCGCCGACGCGGCGCGCAGCACGCTGTTCGGCGAAGGCGTCTAGCGCGCGGCGGTCACTTCTTCGGCTTGTCCTTGACCAGGTCTGAGAACTTGCGGCCCTTGCCGGCCAGGCGGCGCTGCTCGTCGGCGTTCGCTTCGAGGGCGCGCTCGTAGGCGGCCAGCCGGTCCACGTCCGACGACGCTTCGAGCCCTTCGTTGCGCGTCACCGCAGGGAGGCGGGGGACTTTGGTGGCTCGGCGGTCTTCACTGTAGGCGGGCATGGCTGGCTCCGGCTCGGAGTGTAGGGCGCCCGCGCGCGCGCGTCACTGCACCGGCACCGTCTCGCCCAGCGCCCGCAGCCTGGCCACCGACTCGTCGAGCAGCCGCTGGGCCTCTTCGGTCTTCCCCTGCGCGTTCAAGATGACGGCGCGCACGCCCATGAGCTGCGCGGCCACCCTCGGGTCGCGGAACGCCGCGTCGAGGAGCGGGAGCGCGTCGGCGAAGCGCCGCTGTTGGACGAGCGAGAGCGCCAGCGTCACGGTGGCGCCTTCGAGTGACGGGTCCCACTGCCGGGCCAGCTGGGCCAGCACCTCGGCTTGGGGAAAGTCACCTTGCTGGAGCGCCAGCGCCGCCGACGCCGCGGCGGACGCAGCTCGGTGCTCACCCATGTCCAGCTCTTCGAGGACGAGCCGGGCGCGCGGGTCCTTCTGGCGGAGCAGCTGCTTGGCCGCGGCCCACTTCTCGTCGGGCTTCGCGCGGCACAGCGCCGGGAGCGTCTCGAGCACCCAGCTCGGGTCGACCTTCTCCTTGGCCGCGCGCGCCAAGGCGAGCTGGCAGTCGATGCCGGGCCACTGCGGGACCATGGCCCGCGCGGTCTGCAACTGCAGGTACGCCTCGTCGAAGCGGCCCACGCCGCCGAGCGCGCCCGCGTAGTTGTAGCGGACGGTGAAGAGCGTCTTGTCGGCGGCGAGGTTGGATTCCCAGAGCGTCAGCGAGCTCTTCCAGTCCAACACGCGCGGGACGGACACCGCGACGAGGGCGGCGGCGGCGGCGGTCGTCAGCGCGAGCGCCCAGCGCCACGGCGCGGCGGCGAGCAGAAAGCCCACCGCGAGGGCGACGCTGAGCGACGGCCAGAACGTGTAGCGCTCGGCCACGGGGTAGGCGAGCGGCAGCAGCCCTCCGACGGGCGCGAGCAGGAGCAGGTACCAGGCGCTCAGCCCCAGGCCCCAGCGTCCCCAGGCCGTGCGTCGAAACACGGCGCAGACGCCGAGGAGCCCCAGCACCGCGGCCAGCCCGCCGAGCACCCAGCCGCTCGTCGGGCCGAGCGGCGGCCAGGCGTAGACGGCCCGCGGAGCCTCGGGCCAGAACAGGCGGCTCAGGTACCACAGCGGGGTCGCCGCCGCGGTCCACGCCGTCGACGCGGGGCGCAGCAGCGACGGGTTGGACGTGTGAGCGACGAGCGCGACGAGCCCCAGCGCCACCGCGGGCCCCAGCCAGGCGAGCGAGCGCAGGAAGCCGCCGCGCCCGCCGCGGCGCCACTCGAGGAAGGTGAAGAGCAGCGCTGCCGGGGCGATGGTGGGCTTGGCGAGCAGCCCCAGCATGAAGGCCAGTGCCGACGAGCCGAAGCGGCCCGTGCCGTACACCCTGACGGCGGCCACCAGGCCCAGGGCGGACAGCGTGTCCTTGAGGGACGCCACCCAGACGACGCTCTCCACCTTGAACGGGTGCAACGCCCACAGCGCCGTGGCCAGGAGCGCCACGCGCCGCGGCACACCGACGACGGCCAGCGCGCCGGGCAACAGCGCGACGACGAGGGCGAAGCAGAGCAGGTGCGTCGCGTGGAGCGGCAGCGCCCGCTCGCCGAAGAGCGCGGTCAGCACCGTCAGCACCGCGTGCGTCACCGGCAGGTACGCGCCGTCGTAGAAGGTGGTGAAGGCCAGGCCGACGCCCGCCCAGCCCGCGCGGACGAAGGGGCTGTCCTTGACGTACGTCGTGTCGTCCCAGTTGGTCAGCTCGTTGAAGAGCGCAGGAGAGAACACCAGCAGCGCCAAGCCGCCGAGGAGCCAGGGCGCGGCGCGCTCGAGCCGTGAGGTGGGCGCGTCTTTTCGGGGGCCGGCCACGACGGGCGCTCGTAGGCGCTCCCCAGGCGCAGATCCACCCGCACCTGCGCCTTGCCTCGCCCGGCCTAACTCTGCGATGCACCCGGCAGCTTTTCCTGCACTCGGGGCGGCCGCCCGGGTGTCGAACGTACGAGGAACGACGACATGACGCGACTGACTTGGGTGGCACTGGCCTTGGCGCTGGGCCTGGCGGCGTGTGGGCCGGTGAAGCCTCCGTGCGGGCCGAGCAACTGCTCGGGGTGTTGTGACGCCAAGGGCACCTGTCAGTCGGGCCTCGCGCCCACGGCGTGCGGCCTCAGTGGCAACACCTGCAGCGCCTGCGGCGCCTCGGAGTACTGCAACACGGGCTTGTGCACGCGGCTGAACTCGAACGGCGGCTCCGGCGGATCCGGCGGCACGGCGGGCGTCGGTGGGACGGC
>JALHOS010000158.1 GCA_022842905.1 Myxococcaceae bacterium
GCGCCGACCATGGCCGCAATGCGCTCCGCGGCGTCCGTCGCGAAGATCGCCACCAGCGGGGGCGCGCCCGAGCCACGGTTGGGGAGCGCCGCCGCCACCGCGTCGGCTTTGGCGAGCAGCGCCTTCCACGTCAGGCTCGTCGCGCCCGCCACCAGCGCCGTCGCCTCGCCGCGTTCCTTCGCCAGCACCTCGAGCGCCTGCCCGAGCACCGGCGCCGGCGTGCCGTCGGGCTGACCGGCCTTCTTGGCTTGACCGAAGTCGTCAGCCGCGGCGATGGGGAGCTGCGCGAGCGTGAGCGACGGGTTCTTCACCGCCGCGTGCAGCACGGCCGCGTAGCCGCGCAAGAAGCGGTCGACGGTCGCCTTGTCGAACAGCTCGGTGCTGAAGTTCACCACCGCGATGAGGGCCAGGCGCTGGTCCATCATCCACACCATCATGTCGTTCGACGCCGCCGACAGCTCGATGTGCTTCTGCTCCACGGGAATGGAGCCGAGCGACGGCGGGCGCAGCCGCGCGTCCTGCAGCGAGAAGAGCGCGCGCACCACCGGCGGCCGAGCGCCCAGCATCTCCAGCGGCATGTCTTCGTGGCTGAAGCTGTCCAGCATCATGTCGCGCACGTGCTCGATGAGCTGGGCGAACGTCATGTCCGGCTTGAGCTTGGCCCGCAGCACCACCGCGTTGATGAACGCGCCGATGAGGTCTTCGAGCTCCGGCCGGCCGCGCGCGCGCACCGGGCTGCCGATGAGCAGCTCGTTCTGCCCGCTGTAGCGCGAGAGCACCGTGCAGTACGCGGCGAACAGCGCCATGAACATGGTGCCGCCAGACGCGCGGCCCAACGCGGTGAAGGCGTCGGCGTCCTGCCGGGTGAACTTGTAGGTGGTGTACCCGCCGGCGTGCTCCGTGAGCGCCAGGCGCGGCCGGTCGGTGGGCAGGTTCAGCTCCGGCAGCTCGCCGGCCAGCTGGTTGCGCCACCAGGCGATCTGCTTCTCCATGGCCGGCGACTTGAGGTACTCGCGCTGCCACAGCACGTAGTCCCCGTAGGTGATGGGCAGCTCCTTGAGCGGCGACGGCTGGCCGGACTCGTAGGCGGCGTACAGCGTCGTCACCTCCCGCAGGAACACGTCGAAGGACCAGCCGTCCCAGATGAGGCTGTGCCGCACCGTGAAGAGGACGAAGGACTGCTCGCCCATTTGGTACAGCCCCCAGCGCAGGAGCGGGCCGTTGGTGAGGTCGAACTTCTCCTTCGTCACGTCCGCCAGGTGCGCGAGCAGCTCGGCCTCGGACTTGCCGCGGAAGTCCACCACCTGGAGCGGGAGCTTCAGGTCCGGGAGCACCACCTGCCGAGGCTGCCCGTCGACCAGGCGCAGCACCGTGCGCGTCGTGTCGTGACGGCGGGCGATCTCCTGCAGCGCGCGCTCGAGCAGCTCCACCTTCACCGCGCCCTTGAAGTGCCACGCCGCCGGCAGGTTGTGCACCATCTCCTGCGCGGGGTTCATCTCCTCGAGCAGCCAGATGCGCTCCTGCGCCACCGACAGCGGCACGGGCTCAGTGCCCTTGCGCCGGCTGATGGCGACCGTGGCCTGCTGCGGCGCCGCCGCGCCCTGGTCGATCAGCGCCGCCAGCTTCCGCACGGTGGGCGCTTCGAAGATGCGACGGAAAGACAGGTCGATGGCGTGGTCCCGGCGCAGCCGCGCGAGAATCTGCGAGGCCAGCAGCGAGTGCCCGCCGAGCGCGAAGAAGTCGTCCGTCACGCTCACCTTGGGGTTCGCCAGCGCTTCTTCCCAGAGCTTGGCGAGCAGCTTCTCGGTGTCCGTCGTCGGCGCGACGTAGTCCGCCGCCGAGCTCGCAGACGCCGGGTCCGGCGCGGGCAGCGCCTTGCGGTTGATCTTCCCGCTCGGCGTCAGCGGCATCACCTCGAGCCGCACGTACATCGCCGGGACCATGTACTCGGGCAGCGTGCGCTTGAGGTGCGCGCGCAGGTCCGCGTCCTTCACTTCCTGGCCGGGCTTGAGCGCCACGTAGCCGACCAGCCGCTTGTCGCCGGGCCGGTCTTCCCGGACGATGACCGCGCACTGCCGCACCGCCGCGTGCTGGCCCAGCGCGTCTTCGATCTCCCCCAGCTCGATGCGGAAGCCGCGGAGCTTCACCTGGTGGTCGTTGCGGCCCATGCACTCGATGTCGCCGCCCTTCAGGTACCGCCCGACGTCGCCGGTCTTGTACATGCGCGCGCCCGGCTCCTTCGAGAACGGGTCCGGCAGGAAGCGGTCTTGGGTCAGGTCTGGCCGCCCCAGGTAGCCCTTGGACACGCCCACGCCGCCGATGAAGAGCTCGCCCGGCACACCCACCGGCGTCGGCTGCAGGTTCGAATCGAGGATGTAGAGCGGCGTGTTGTCCACCGGCGTGCCGATGAGCACCCGCTCCACCGGACTTCGCACGCGCCAGAACGTGGACCACACCGTCGTCTCCGTCGGGCCGTAGCCGTTCCACAGCTCGCCGACCTTGCCGACCAGCTCCAGCGCCAGGTCCTTGGGCAGCGCTTCACCCGTGCAGATGACCTTGAGCTTCGAATCACCGGTCCACCCCGCGCCGAGCAGCAGCCGGTAGGTGGCCGGCGTCGCGTCGATGAAGGTGACCTTCGCCTCGCTCACCAGCGACAACAGCCGCCCGCCGTCCGCCGCCACCTCGCGGCTGGCCAGCACGATTCGCGCGCCCACCGTCAGCGGGAGAATCAGCTCGGACACGGCGATGTCGAAGGACAGCGTGGTGACGGCCAGCACGTGGTCCGTCGCCGCCATGCCCGGCCGGCGCTTGACGCTGTTGAGCAGGTTCACCACGGCCAGGTGGTGCACCAGCACGCCCTTGGGCTTCCCCGTCGAGCCCGACGTGTAGATGACGTACGCCCCGTCGTCCGGGCCCGCGTCGTCCGCGCTGGGCGGCAGCGCCGAGCTGTCCAGCCCCGCCAGCTGCACCGCGTCCCCGTCGATGGACACGACGTGCTGGGCCTGCAGCATGAGCTCAACCTTGGGCTTCTCTTCGGTGACGAGCACCTTCATGCCCGAGTCTTCCACCATGAAGGTCAGCCGGTCCTTGGGGTAGCCCGGGTCCAGCGGCACGTAGGCGGCGCCGGACTTGAGGATGCCGAGGAGGCCCACGAGCATCGTCGGGGAGCGCTCCACCGACAGGCCGACGAAGTCCCCTTTCTTCACGCCCAGGCTGCGCAGCTTGCGCGCGAGCTGGTTGGCCCGCTTGTCGAGGTTCTCGTACGTCAGCCGCTGCAGCTCGTACTGGCAGGCGATGGCGTCGGGCGTGCGCGCCACCTGCGCGGCGACGAGCTGGTGCACCGTGCGCTGCTCGGGCAGCGGCGCGACGGTGGCCTGGTTCCACGCGGCCAGCTGCGCCTGGTCTTCCTGCGAGACGATGGGGAGCGCCCCCACCGTGGCGTCCGGCTTGGCGACGGCGCCGCGCAGCAGCTGCTCGAAGGACGACAGCCAGCGCCGCACGGTCGGCTCGTCGAAGATCGGCGTCGAGTACTGGCATTCGATCAACATGCCGCTGGGCAGCTCCACCGCGTTGATGAAGAGGTCGAACGTTTCGAAGTGCCGGGCGTTGTTGCTGATGACGCTGGTGATGCCGGGGAAGCCGATGCCGTCGCTCGTCAGGCGGCTCTCGACGTTGAACACGACGGACACCAGCGGCGGGCGGCTCAGGTCGCGGGTGATGGGCAGCTTCGTGAGGAGCGTGCCGAACGTGTATTCCTGGTGCTCGCTCGCATCGAGCATGCCCTTGCGCACCCGGCCGATCAGCTCGCCGAAGGGCAGCTTCGACTCCAGCGGCGTGCGCACCGGCAGCGTGTTGACGCAGTGGCCCACCAGCGAGCCGTGCCCGCCGACGGACTGGCCGGCCGTGGGAATGCCGATGACGAGGTCTTCCTGCCCCGACAGCCGGAAGATGAGCGCCTTGAAAGCCGCGAGCATGGTGCTGAAGAAGCTCGCGCGCTGCTTGAGGCCCAGCTGCTTGACGCCGGTGAGGAGGGCGCCGTCGAGCGGGAAGTCGATGCGCCGCGACTCGTACGTGCGCTTGGGCGGCCGCTGCCGGTCCGCCGGCAGGTCGAGCACGGGGATTTCCCCCTTGAACTGGTCGAGCCAGTAGCGCTCGTGGGTGGCGGCTTCGGCGCTGGCCAGGCGGCTCGTCTCGGCGCGCGCGTAGTCGGAGAACTTCTCGGCCGGGGGCAGGCTGTTCGCCGCGCCGGCCTTCCGGGCCTGGTACAGCTTGGCCCAGTCCTTCACCAGAATGCCCATGGAGAAGCCGTCGCAGACGATGTGGTGCGCCGTCACCACCGCCGCCGCTTCGTCGCTGGCGAGCTTGAGCAGGCGAACCCGGTAGACGGGCCCCTTTTCCAGGTCGAAGGGCGTCTCGACTTCTTCCACCTGGAGCTCGGCCAGCCGCTCGGCGCGGTCGGACGCGGACAGGCCGCTCCAGTCTTCGAAGGGCACCGTCACCGGCGCGTCGCTGACCAGCAGGCTCGTGCCGTCGTTGGAGAACGTGCTGCGCAAGGCTTCGTGCCGCGCCACCAGGTCCGCGAAGGACAGGCGGAGCAGCTCGAGGTCCACCGCGCCCTTCATCATCAGGGTGATGGACTCGTTGAAGGCCAGGTTGGCGCCTTGGCTCGTGGCCGAGCCGGTCCACACTTCGCGCTGGGGGCCGGTGGTCGGCGCGGCCGCGAGGATCGCAGGCCCGGCGAACGGGTCGAAGGTCGGGGCGTCAGAAGACATGGCAGGTTCCTTCCAGTGGAGCGCGAAGACGCACGCGGAGCCGCACGACGGGCGTCGGCGAGGACGTGCTCGCTAACACACGGTCTGCACCCATAAAAGCAACGCCCGCGTGGACGAACGGAGCACACAATCCGACCTGGCGGGTGCGAAGCGGACGAAGCGCGCCGCGCTGCTGATGGGGGGCGTGGCGCTGGTGGCGTGGCTGCCCATCGCCGTGAAGTCCTACTGGAGCGAAGCGCAGGTCTACCGTTCACAACGTCGGCCGATTCCTCGGCCCGAGGACGTTCCGGAGCCCTTCGAAGAAGCGACGTTCACCGCGCCGGGCGCCGGGGCGCTGCGCGGGTGGTACTTCCCGTCGACGAGCGGCGCGGCGGTGGTGTTGGTGCACGGCAGCCAGTCGGACCGCAGGTCAGGCCTCGTGGAGGCGCGCTCGCTCTGGGCGCGTGGCATCGGCGCGTTGGTCTACGACGCCCCAGGTCACGGCGAGAGCGAGGGCGAGGTGTGCTGGGGCGAGGCGGACCGACAGGCGCTGCGGGCCGCGCTCGGGTTCGTCCGTGCTCGGCCGGGCGTGGTCTCCTCGCGGGTCGGCGTCGTCGGCTTCTCGGCGGGCGGCGTCATCGCGACGCAGGTGGCGGTCAAGGACGTGGACGTTCGTGCGCTGGCGCTGGTGGGCACGCCGACGGACCTGCGCGCGCTGACGCACCACGAGTACCGAAGATGGGGCTGGCTGTCGGTTGGGCCGGCGCTGCTCGCGCTCACGGTGCACGGGGCGGAATTGGACTTCGAGCCACCTCGGCAGCTCGTCTCGGCCTTCGCGCCGCGGCCGGTGCTGGTGGTGACCGGGGAAGACGACGGCGTGGTGACGCCCGGCATGGCGCGGGCGCTGTTCGACGCGGCAGCGGAGCCCAGGCAGTGGCTCAGCCTCCCCGGTTGCGGCCACGGCCAGTGGGCGGAGCAGGGCGGCCAGGCGTACACCGGGGCGCTCACCGCGTTCTTCGCGCGAGCGCTCGGCGCTCCGTGACCGGTGGCCCCCACTTTTTTCAGAGGCTCCCATGTCCATGCCCATGTCCGTTGGTCCCCGCCCCGTCCTGGTTCAGAGCTTCGTGGCCCCTGCGGCAGCCCCCACGGCGAGCGGGAAGACGACGGCGCCTGCGCAGCGCACCGAGGCCTCGCCCAAGCCGGCCGAGGCCAACACCAACGGTGTCGGCGGCGGCGTGCTCATGGTCATCGTCGGCCTGCTCCGGAAGGCCTTCGGGAAGTGACCCGCGAGGGAACGCCCTGACTGGGGCGTTTTCAGGCGCCGACCGGGCGCACTCGCTCCACCACCGCCTCGATGAGCTTGGTGCTCGTCAGCCCCTCGCTCTCGGCGGTGAAGTTCGGCAGCACGCGGTGCCGCAACACCGGCTTGGCCAGCGCGCGCACGTCGTCGACGCTCGCGGCGAAGCGACCGGCCAGCACGGCGCGGGCCTTGGCCCCAACCACCAGGTACTGGCTCGCCCGAGGCCCCGCACCCCAGGCGACGTTCTTGGCGATGACGTCGAGCGCCCCGGGCTCCTTGGGCCGCGTCGCGCGGACCAGCTCCACCGCGTACTTCACGACGTGGTCCGGCACCGGCACGCGGCGCACGAGGTCCTGCAGCGAGAGGATCTCTTCCGGGCTGAGCACCCGCACCAGCGCCGCCTGCGCGCCCGCCGTCGTCTGCTTGACGATCTGCACTTCTTCCTCGGCGCTCGGGTAGCCGACGTCCACGAGGAACATGAAGCGGTCGAGCTGCGCTTCGGGCAGCGGGTACGTGCCTTCTTGTTCGATGGGGTTCTGCGTGGCGAAGACGAGGAACGGTGGCGCCAGCGGCCAGGTGCGGCCCGACGCCGTCACCTTCGACTCCTGCATGGCCTGCAGCAGCGCGGCCTGCGTCTTGGGCGGCGTGCGGTTCACCTCGTCCGCGAGGATGATGTTCGCGAACAGCGGGCCCTTCATGAAGCGCAGCTCACGCCGGCCGGTGGCGCGGTCTTCCTCGAGAATGTCGGTGCCCGTGATGTCCGACGGCATCAGGTCCGGGGTGAACTGAATGCGGTTGAAGGACAGCTGCAGCACGTCGGCCAGCGTGGAGATGAGCAGCGTCTTCGCCAGACCGGGCACGCCGACGAACAGGCAGTGGCCCTTGCTGAACAGCGAGATGAGCAGGTGGTCGACGACGTCCTTCTGGCCGACGACGCGCTTTTCGATCTCTCGCACGACCGTGTCGCGGGCGGCCTTGAGCTGTTGGACCTTGGCGACGTCGTCGTCGGTCAATGAAGCGGAAGAGGCGGTCGAGTCGGTGCTCACGAGGGACAGGCTCATAGTCGTGCGCTGGGGCGGGTGCCACGAAGCATCGCGTCGGCCTGGCCGCTTGGGGTGAGCGGGGTGCTCCGTGCCGAGCGGCGAGCGCGCCGCACGAGGCCCACGCCGCGACGTCGACTCAGTATGGTGCGTGGGCGAATTTCCCCGGCGCACCCGCCGGCCGCGAAAGGCTCCGACGTGAACGAGGTTGAGCGGTCATCGAGTGTTGGGCTTCTCGGAAGGGTGACGTCGCGGGGTGCGCGTACAGGGCGTGCGAGGCGTCGAGCGCTCTGGGGTGTCGTCGCGGGCCTCGTGTGTGTCTTCGGATGCGAGGGCGAGGTCGGCGCGCAGCTCGACGCCGGGCCTCGACCGCGGGACGCAGGTGCCGGTGGCGGGGCGGGTGTCGGAGGCTCGGGAGGCGTCGGTGGCTCTGCTGGTGTTGGTGGCTCAGCTGGTGTTGGTGGCTCAGCAGGGTCCGGCGGCTCAGCAGGGTCAGGCGGCTCGGCAGGGTCAGGCGGCTCAGCAGGGTCAGGCGGCTCAGCAGGGTCAGGCGGCTCAGCAGGGTCAGGCGGCTCAGCAGGGTCAGGCGGCTCAGCAGGGTCCGGCGGCTCCGCAGGGTCAGGCGGCTCAGCAGGGTCAGGCGGCTCAGCAGGGTCCGGCGGCTCAGCAGGCTCGGGCGGGGCCGCCGGTTCTCCCTCCGTGCTGCTCACCAGCGGTCCGCTCGCGTCCACCGGCGCGTGGCTCGGCTGCTTCGGCGACGGCGGCGTGACCGTCCAAAACACCTACAACTACAAGTCCGTCGACGTGACGCTCTACACGGGCCGCGACGACCGAGCGGGCGGCGGGTCGCTGGACGTCACGACCACCGAGGCGCGTCGCATCAACCTGCGCGCGTACCTGACCTACCCGCCCAACTTCCCCTTCTCGCTCACCACGCGAGCGCCGGTCATCGCGCTGTTTCACGGCGGAGGTTGGACCCAAGGCTCCCCCGCGCAGTGGACGCCGCTCGCGCTCTTCCTCGCGTCTCAGGGCCTCGTCGTCGCGCAGTTCCAGTACCGGCTCGCCAACCGCTTCAAGCCTCCGCCCGGCAGCAACCCCGCGCGGGAGGCGACGAAGGACGCCGTGTCCGCGCTGCGCTGGCTGCGCAAGAACGCCGCGGCGCTGCAGATCGACCCCACGCGCATCGCCACCTTCGGCGACTCCGCAGGAGGCCACCTCGCGCTCGTCACGTCCATGGTCGGCGCGTCGATCACCGACGAGACGGGAGCGGACCTCGCCCTCTCGGCCGCCTCACAGCTCGCACTCGCCGCGTACCCGGTGACGGACACGAACCTGCTGCACCGCGCGGAGCTCACTTCCCCCGACGCGGGCCTGCACTACCAGCTCGCCCAGCCCCTCGAGGTCGTCCTCACCGCGCCCGAAGTCTCACCGCTCGCGCTGATGACCGCCGCGAACCTCCCGCCGACGTTCATCGTCACCTCGCTCTACGACACGCTCGACTGGACGAGCGCCGCGCGGGTGAACGCCTTCCTCGCTCGCGCTCGCCAGCTGCTGTCAAGCCAGCAAGACCGGGTGCGCGTCGTCTGGTTCGACGACGGCGTGTCCGTCCCCGTCCTCGGCCGGCAGGACCACAACTTCCTCCCGTACGACCTGCACAGCGCTGCCTTCCCCGCGCAGCCGTACGCCGCCGCGAACGAGGCCTACGCGCGGCTGACGCTCGCCCTGCAGGAAGCCGGCTACTACCCCCAGGTGGAGTCGCTCCCCACGATTCGCGCCCGCGTCGCCTCTGCCAGCAGCACGTGCACGCAGCCGTACCCGCAGCAGGCCAACTTCGACGCGGCGTACGGCTACAGCGACGGCCCGCCGTCGACGACGGACCCCTACTGGCGAAGGAACTTCAGCGTCTGGTGAGGACTGCCCGTGGCCCGCGTGTTGGTGGTCGAAGACGACGAGCACCTGCGCCTGGCGCTCGTGGACAGCTTGGGTGACGAAGGGCACGACGTCGCGGCCGCGGCGAGCCTCGCGCAGGCGTCGAGCGCGGCGAAGAGCCACGCTCCGGACGTCATCGTCCTGGACGTCATGTTGCCGGACGGCGACGGGTACCGCTGGTGTCAGGGCTACCGCGCGGGCGGCGGCGTGGCCCGCGTCCTCATGCTCACCGCGCGCACGTTGGAAGACGACGTCGTGCGCGGCTTCGACGCCGGCGCCGACGACTACCTGGCCAAGCCGTACCGCCTGCGGGAGCTCTTCGCCCGCATCAGCGCGCTGCTCCGCCGCGGACCGGCGTCGTCAGCCGCGGGCTGGCTCGAGGTGGGCGTCTTCCTGGTCGACCCCGCTCGCCGAGAGGTGAAGGGGCCGCACGGCGTCGTCGAGCTCACCAAGAAGGAGTTCGACCTGCTCGTCGTGCTCGCCAAGGCCGATCGCGTGCTGTCGCGAGACGAGCTGCTCGACGCCGTCTGGGGTGAAGGTGTCATGGTGGACCCTCACACCGTCGACAACTTCGTCGGGAGCCTCAAGAAGAAGCTCAAGGCCGAGCGGCCCGGGTTCACGCTCAAGACCGTGCGAGGGGTCGGCTTTCAGCTCAAACGCGAAGGCGCCTGACGTCCGGCGTTGACCGGAGCGTGCAGGCGCCTTCCACGACGAAGTGGGCTGCGTGCGTTACTTGACGGCGATCGCCACGCCCTGCGTCATCGTGAAGTTCAGCAGGAAGGGGATCGGCGCGGGAATGCCGAGCAGCGCGAAGATGCCCTTGCGCGGCGTGGTGGACACGCTCTTGAGCTCGATCTTCGTCGCGCCCATGGTCTTCGCTTCGCTGACGAGCACGCGGTTGATGGTCTGGTCGAGGTCGCCCTGGACGATCTGAATGAGGTGGAAGATGGCGGTCCAGCCCAGCGTCGTGGACTGAATGACGGCGACGGGCTCGCCACCGGTGGCGACGACCTCGTTGCTGCCGACGGTGGTGGACTCGACGCTCACGCAGCCCGTCAGGGCGACGAGCGCGGCGGCGGTGACGGTGAGCAGCAGCTTCTTCATGGTGGTTCTCCTTGGCAGGGTGACTTGCGAGAAGGCGCGGCACCTTAGCGGCGGAGCCCCTTCAGTCAACGAGCATTCCGTTGCCTTTTGTCGGCGGCGCGGCGACTACTGCGCGGTGCGCATGCGCGGTCTGGTCGGGCACCTGCTGCTGTACCTGGCGACCTGGACGTCGACGACGCTCACCTTCGCGCTGGGCTGGACCAGCGGCGACCGGGCGATGTCCGAGCGCCTGCTCGACGGCCTGTTCTTCGGCGCGGGCGTCATGGCCATCATGACCGCGCACGAGGCGGGGCACTGGTACTTCGCGCGGCGGCACGGCGTGGACTCGTCGCTGCCGTACTTCATTCCGCTGCCCTTGGGCTTCGGCACCATGGGCGCCGTCATTCGCCTGCGCGGGCGAATTCCGCACAAAGACGCGCTCGTCGACATCGGCGCTTCTGGTCCGCTGTGGGGGCTGGCGGTGGCGCTGCCGCTGTCGGTGCTGGGCTGCTCGCTGTCCACCGTCGCGCCGGTGCCCGAGGGCGTCTTGCCGGACCGGCTGCCGAGCCCCACGTCCGTGCTGGGGCTGCTCGACAGCTTCCGCAGCGTCGAAGGTCCGGCCGCGCTGGTGCAGGTCTTCGGCGACAACCTGCTGACGCTCGCGGTGCAGCGGCTCGTGCTGGGCCCGCTCCCCGCCGGGCACGAGGTCTTCGCGCACCCCGTCCTCATCGCTGCGTGGTTCGGCATGCTCGTCACCATGCTCAACCTGGCGCCCGTCGGGCAGCTCGACGGTGGGCACGTGGCGCACGCGCTATTTGGGGAGCGCGCCCGCACGCTGGGCCGCGTTGTCGTCGGAGTGCTCGTCGTGGCGGCGTTCGTCTTCAGCGCGTCCTGGCTGGTCTGGGCGTTCGTCGTCGGGCGCTTCGTCGGCGTCGGGCACCCGGAGGTCGCGCAGCCTGAGCGGCCGCTGTCGCCCCGGCGCCGTGCCGTCGCGTACGTGACGCTCGCCTTCGCGGTGCTGACCTTCATGCCTACGCCGCTCGGCGTGAAGCTCGCGAGCGTGACCGAGCTGCGTCCGGCGGCGCCGGCCCAATGAGGTCAGCGCTGGCTGGTCGTCGAGAGACGCTGCGTGGCTTCGTCGACCGGGGCCCCAGGCGACCTCCGTGGTCCCGGTCACGCTGAGGTTCGGAGGCTCGGGGAGGCCACGCTCGCGCGCCAGCGGCTTCGTGCGCGATGTCGCTGAAGGCGGAGCGCAGCTTTCCGCCCATTGCCGACCGGCCGGCCCCGCTTCACACTGAGGACCGTGTTCAAGCTCGACGACGAAGCCGCGCTGCTGGCCGCGTTCCGGCCCAAGGACCAGAAGCAGGTGGAGGTGCCCAAGGACCTGGCGCTGCCTCGCCTGGTGCACGACTACCTCGCGTGGACGCACCCTTCCGGTGGGCGCGTGTTCCTCATTTTTCAGGTGCCGGGCGGCGTGCCGATCGGCATCGCCTTCGACGCGGACGGCGGCGGCGGCGGCGCTTCGGTGCCCCACCTGTGCGAGTGGTGCCACCAGACCGGCGCGGGCAACCAGGTCGGGCTGTTGAGCGCCACGGTGAACGCCAAGCGCCGCGCCGGCGTGCACGTGTGCGTCGACTTGAGCTGCGGGAAGAAGCTCGAGGAGGCGGCGGACCTGGGCGGGTACAGCGCGCGGCCGGGGCTGGAGAAGCTCGTGGCGCGTATGGCGCGCTTCGCTGAGCAGGCGCTGCAGATCGACCCGCTCGGCAGCGGGCGGTAGCCCGGCTGAAAGTCGGACACGTCGCAACCGTTTGGACAGCGGGCGCTCGTTTCTCCCATTCCCACACTTCGAGAACTCAGCAGTCCCCCTGTTCTTCGAAGGTGAGCCATGGCCTCGACTCAAGCGGTTGGCGCGGAGAAGCCCCAGCCTGACGAACGCAAGCAGGCGGAGCAGGTCCGTCGGCGGCACGAGGCCGCCAAGCGGCGCGCCCTCGACGCGCGGGCGCACTGGGCGGAGCGCAAGGAGAAGCCGCAGGTCGCTGAAGGCGCGCCGTCGTCGGTCAGCGGCTTTTCAGCGCGCGCGGACGGTACGTATGTGCCCGAGCCCAGCCAGGCCGACGTCGCCAAGGGCGAGCGGGCCGTCGCGCGAGGAGACTCGGGCCGCCTGGTGAACCAGGTGCAGCAGCGGCTCAACGCGCTGGGGCTGCACGGCGGGCAGGCGCTCCAGGCCGACGCGAAGTTCGGGCCGAAGACCGAAGCGGCGGTGCGGCGGTTTCAGGAGGCGGCGGGGCTGCAGCAGAGCGGGCAGGTCGACCGAGCCACGCTGGAGCAGCTGGGTTTCGGCGCAGACGCGCTGTCGCGTCCGCAGGACGTCGCGCAGGTGCAGCAGCGGCTGGCCGAGCGGGCGGCGGCTGGACGGCAACCGACGCCTCGCCCGTCGGTGGCATCGAGCGGCGTCGGTTCGCCTTCGACGCCGGAGGCGTCGCCTCCACGCCCATCGATGGCGCCGAGTGGTGTCGGCACTGCGGCGGTGGGGGATGCGGTGACGGCCCCTCGCCCGTCGAGCGTGCCGAGTGGTGGTGCTTCGGCGTCAGCGCCCGATTCGGCGTCGGCCCCTCGCCCGTCGATGCCGTCGCGTGGTCTCGGTTCGCCGGCCGCGTCGCAGGGAACGTCGGCGCCACGCCCGTCGATGGGGCCGAGCGGTGTCGCGTCGCAGGCAGCGTCGGCTCCACGCCCGTCGATTGCGCCAAGCGGCGTCGGTTCGCCGGCCGCGTCGCAGAGATCGTCGGAGCCTCGTCCGTCGATCGCGCCGCAGGCTGCGCCGCGCCCGTCGATCGCTTCGGCGTCGTCGGCTCCGGTGGCGCCGCTTCCATCGGTCGCCGCCGCGCGCTCGATGCCTTCGCCTGCGACCGCCGCGGCGCCTGGCTGGACGCCGCCGCAGACACCCGTCTCTCACCTCCGGCCGGGTCAAGCCGTGCACGTGCCGCACACCGACAGCCGCGGCCGCAGCGGCATGTTCGTGGACCAAATGCAGCCGTTCCGCAAAGGCGAGAACGGCGCCGTCACCTTCTCGACCAACAGCATGCAGGTCGACACCGACGGCTCGTCGAGCTCCCACGGCAGCAGCACCCACCAGTTTCAGACGACGCTGTCGGTCAACGGGAAGTACGCCGACTCCGGCAAGGTGCCGTTCATCGCCCTGCCACCCGCGGTGACGAAGAACCTCGGCGCGAAGATGGGCGACATGGTCCGCGTCACCGCGCCCAACGGGAAGCAGAGCTGGGCGATCATCGCCGACCACAGCAACAACGCCGCGGGCCGGAAGTTGGGTGAAGGCTCCGTCGCCCTGCACCGAGCGCTTGGGTACAACAGCACCGGCGCCGCGTCGCACGTGAAGGGGGAAGTGAAGTTCGAGGTGTTCCCCGGGTCCGGGAAGGCTCTCGGCACGACGCGAGGCAGCATTCCGACCGCGCAGCAGATCAACCAGTTCGGGGCCAAGCTCATGGGCGCGCCGGGCACCGCGCCGAGTGTTCCTCCGCCGAGCGTTCCTCCGCCGAGCGTTCCTCCGCCGAGCGTTCCTCCGCCGAGCGTCCCTCCGCCGAGCGTCCCTCCGCCGAGCGTCCCTCCGCCGAGCGAGCCCATCGAGCCGTCCGCAGCGCCGAGCAGCTACGAGCCGGGCCCCAGCCGCGCCGACGTGCTCTCCGGCACCGCGCAGAGTGGGCTGGGCGACAAGAGCCGGCTGGTCGCGACCGTGCAGGAGAAGCTCAACGCGCTGTCGGTGCGGGACCACGAAGGGCAGGCCCTCAAGCTCGACGGCAAGCTCGGGCCCAAGACGGAGACGGCCATCAAGGCGTTCCAGCAGCGCAGCGGCTTGCCCGTCACGGGTGTGGTGGACCAGCAGACGCTGCAGCGCCTCGAGCAGTCCGGCGCCCAGCCCGGCCCGAGCGCTCCGTCGCCGCGGCCGGCTCCTTCGAAGCCCACCGAGCCCGTCGCCCCGGTTCGCCCGACCGAGCCTTCACGGCCCACGCCGGGCACCGACGGGACCGCGCGCTTCACCGGCACCGAGCGCGCTGGCCAGCGAAACCAGATCAAGACGGGGAAGATCACCGTCAACGGCAACACGTACGACTTCGTCAGCGGCGGCTCGGGGCGCGGGAACCTGCCTGCTGGGGAATACAAGGTCGAGCCGTACTCACCGAGCTTCGCGTCCATGTACAAGGACGGCGTCGGCTACAGCTACCGGCTGCTGCACAAGCAGCCCAACGGCCAGTACGTGGACACCGGCATTCGCGATCCCCGCTTGCCAGGCGAGCAGCGGTCGTACTTCCGCATTCACCCCGACGGCGGCGGGCGCGGCACGGAAGGCTGCATCGGCATCGACACGTCGCGCTACGGCTCGGCGGAGAGCGCGCGGATTCAGCGCCAGTTCAAGAAGGACCTCGACGCCGAGTTGGCCCGCGCGCGCGCCCAGGGCCGCCCGTTCATTCTCAGGGTGGGCTGACGCGCTCGAGGACGAGCACCTCGGAGTCGTGCGGCAAGCGCCCGAGCGCCCTCCCGGCCAGCCGCCCACCGGGCAGCCCCGCCAGCGCCGCGACTCGCCCGAACAGGTCGTCCACGTCCGGGTCCGTCCACCGCAGCGCCACGCGCAGGCCGAGCGTCGAGGTCGCCCAGCGCCTGAGCGACGCCGACGAGAAGTAGTGCTGGTGCGGCGGCTGCGTGCCCACCTGAAAGAGCTGACGGTACGGCCCAGGCGCCAGGCTCCGCAGCGCGCGCGCCACCCGAAACAGCGCGCCGTCGCTGACGGGCACCTTCACCACCACCCAGCGCAGGCTCGGCAGCTCGTGCAAGAGCCGCCGCACCGGCGCCGCGGGCTCTTCGAAGTGCTCGACGACGTCCAGCAGGCTGACGACCTCGGGCTGGGCCGTCAGCGAACTCAGGTTCGGCCACAGGGGCTCGCGCTCGCTGGGCGGCGGCGCAGCGACGCCGCGCGTGGTCAGCCAGTCCCGCGCCTTGGCCGAGGTGTCGAAGCCCAACAACGCGGACCGCCCCGCGCGCTGCGCTTCGTCCAAGAACCAGCCTCGGCCGCAGCCGAAGTCGAGCCAGGGCGCGCCTTGGGGCACCAGGCCTTCGACTCGCGCCAGGAGGGCCTTGGCCTGCCGACGGCGCGTGGTCTCCAGCGCGGCGAGGAAGGCGGCGGCTTGCGGCGTGTGCTCGTAGTAGTCCCCGACGGCCGTCGTGGCGTGCTTCGCCTGACGGTGCCCACACGAAGAGCACACGTCGACTTCGAGCACGGCGTCGGCGTACTCACGCACGGTGTGCGCGGCGCACAGGGGACAGGGCGTCACGGGGCCCCGGTTCTTGCCAGCCTCCGCGCTGCGAGTCGAAGGCGCCGAGGCCTGCCTTTGAGCGAAGTCCCGCGCGCGCGCGTCGTTGCGATAACGTGCGCGCCCCTGTGTCGGTGAAGATCCTCTGCACGGAATGTGAGCGCCTCGCCCCGGCCGGCCGCTTCCGGCTCGACGCCGGCGTCTTGGTGTTGACCTGCGAGCGCTGCCAGGCCGAGCTCCGCGTCGAAGGCCAGCCCGGGGCGACAAGGCTCGCCGACGGGGTGAGCACCGGGAGCGGCGTGTCGGCGGCGCCCTCGCCCGTCCCTCGGCCCGTCTCGAGCGCGCCGGTGCGCAGCTCTCTCGCGCTCGCTTCGTCGGCCGAAGCGAGCAACGTCGTCGCGCTGCGCACCGCCCC
>JALHOS010000159.1 GCA_022842905.1 Myxococcaceae bacterium
CTGCTCGCGTACACCCTCGACGCGCCCGAGGACCGCCGCGCGCTGCTGCACGCCCTGTGGACCCGGCTGGTGTGGATCGACCGCTGCACCGCGGACCTGGCCCAGCGCACGCTCGACGAGCTGGACGCCGCGCTCGTCGTCCCGTCGCAGCTCCCGCGGCTCGACGTGCAGGCCGAGCTCCTCGAGCGCGCGGCGCTGCTCGAACGAGAGAGCTTGCTGGCGCGGCAGCGCATGGTGCTCGACCGCGCGGAGCAGGCCACCCGGCTGCGGCGCACGCTCCCCCGCCGGGCCCCGACGAAAGACGAGCGCGCGGAGCAGCTCCAAGCCACCGCCGCGCTCGCCCACTTCGACCTCCTCGTCGAGCTTCAGGCCGCGGCGATGACCCACGCCCTCTTCGACGTCGACGCGCAGGTGTCCGTCGACGCCGACGAGGCCGCGCGCACGAAGGTGGAGGTTGCGCGCGCGGCCACGGCGCTGCACGACTCGGGGCACTGGCGCACGAGGCTGGGCGGCGGCGTCTGGCTCGACGGCGCGGCGCGGCCAGCGGTGGGACTGCTGACGTCCGGACTCCTCGAAGCGCTGGGTGAGCAACGGCTGCGCGGGTTTCAACCGGGCGTGGCGCTGCGAGGCCTCGACGGAGAGCTGTGGCTCGAGCCAGTGCTGGGCCTGCCGCGGCTGCTGATGACGCGCTTCACCGTCTTCGGCGTGCGCAGCCTGGTGACGTCACCGAAGTGGCTCGAGCGCCGCGGGCTGTCACACTTCGGCTGGGGCATGGACTTCTCCGTCGACGCCTGGCGCGGGCGCCCGTTGGAAGCGCGGGCGGGCATGACCGCCGAGCTGGTGCTGCTGCGGCAGGGCACCGAGCGCTTCGAGCGCCACCTCTCGGCGGGCCTGCTGGCCAGCGCGCAGCTGGGGTGGGGTGACGGGCCGGCGGCGGGCCTCGTCGGCCCAGGCGCCTTCGCCACCGCGCGGCTGCCGCTGGGCGGACATTCAGCCAACGCGCTGTGTCTGGAAGCAAAGGGCCAGCTGTTGCTCACCAGCCGCCCCGGCGCCACCGTCGTCGCCGACGTGCAGGGCAAGCTGAAGCTCGAGCTGCGTGCGGGCCCGCTGGTGCTGGGCACCGGCGCTCAGGTGACGTGGTGGTACGCGGGCGCGCACGGCCGGGCGCCGGTGTGGCTGGCGACGCTGGACGCGGAGTTCGCCCGCTGACTCACTGGAAGAGCTGCAGGGTGTTGTTGCTGAAGAAGTAGGTGTTCGAGAACGTGCCGTTCGGCTCGATGCCGGTGCCCCACACCGACTGCGAGTACTGGTGGTTGGTCGCGCTGAAGCCGGCCGACGCACCGAGCGCCAGGTTCATGGGCGGGAGTGTCTCGAACGCCGTAATCATGCTGTCGGGGGTAATCGGCGACTTCGCTCGCCGCAGACCTTCGACGAAGAGCTTGCCGGCCAAGAAGCCTTCGAGCGAGGTGAACGTCGGCTGCGCGCCAATGCCCTGCATGAGCGCGCGGTACTCCTTGACGACGTCGTTCTGGTCCGTGGCGTAGTTGGGCACCACCTGCGAGACGTAGACCTTGTCGGTGTACGGCACCGGGCCCGACGGCGTCATGAAGGTGCCCAGCCGCTTGAGCTCCGCCGCCAGCGCGTCCGGGCCCACGAAGGACACGTTGCTGAAGTACAGCGTCAGGCGCTGCGCTTGGTTGATGGCGACGACGTTCGGCGCGCCTCCGTCCAGGCTCATGCCGCCGTCGTCCATGCCCGCGTCCAAGCCGGCGCCGCCGTCGAGCGTCACCGACTGCCGCGCGGTGTCGAACTGCCAGTCGCGCAGCCCCTTGATGTACGCCGCGCCCGGTCCGTAGGTGTCCGTCATCATCACGCCGACGACGTGGTTGCCCGGGCTCTGCGCCAGCAGGTTCGTCAGGTAGTTCACCGTGTTGTTGATCTGCAGCGGCACGCTGGTCACGTCGTTTCGCGTGTAGCGGTAGCGGGCAATGTTCGGCGCCATGCCCTTGACCTGCTGGTACGCGGCGACGAGCCCGTCGTAGCCGGCCTGCCCGAACGAATCGTTCTGGTCGAAGCTGATGAGGTGGGTGTCGTTGGGCACGCGCACCGCGAGGAAGTACTGCAACGTCGCCAGCGCTTCCTGCCCGTAGCTCGCGCGCATGTTGAAGATGTACTTCGCGCAGGGCCCAGCCTGGGTGTTGCGGAGCATGGTCGCCGCGCCGGTGAAGGCGCCGAAGTACAGCCGCCCCGTCTCCACGGCGATCGGCGCGGCGCGCACCATGGTGGGCGTGCCCACGGCGCCGATGATGGCGAGCACGGCCTTGGGCCCGGCCTTGAGCGCGGTCGACGAGAACGCCATTTGCCCGGCGACCGGCGGCGTCGTCGTGGTGGGGCACTTGGGCGCGTCCGTCGTCGTCTGCACGTCGACGAGCGTGCGCGCGTTCGCTTCGGCGAGCGGGGGCTCGTACTGGTCGTCCAAGAAGTCGAGCTTGACTTTCCGCCCGTTCACGCCCCCGTCGGCGTTGACCAGGTCGAAGGCGAGCTGCAGGCCGCGGTTCATCTCCAGACCCAGCGCCTGCGAGGCGCCGGTCGCCGGGGCCGACTGCCCCACGAGGATCGGCGGCTCCACGCACAGGCCTTCGCGGCAGGTCGCACCGGTCTCGAACTGGGCGCAGTCCGAGTCTTGTCGGCACTGCACGGTCGACTTGTCGAGCACGAACGAACAGCTGGCGCCGACGAGGAGGAGGCTCGCGAGGAAGGAGACGAGAAGAGTGGAGCGCATGGGAGAACTCACTTCAGAACTGCGTCGAGAACGACACGCTGCCCGGGCCGATGGCGACCGTCGTCGGCCCCGTCAACGCGGTGATGGTCAGAATGGTGGAAATGCCGGCCCCGACGATGGTGGTCAGCCACAAGACATCGGCCGCCGCCGCGAAGCCCACCAGCCGCGACTGCGTGGCGTTCAGTGTGGCTTGGGGAATGAGGTAGGTCCCTCGCTCGCGCTTGAGCTGGTCCGCCGCGCCCAACGCGACGACGGACAGCACACCCGCGGTGACCGCGGCGCTGCCCGTCACGATCCACCCGACGATCATCGGCACCTTCGAGCGCGGCGCCTCGGCCGGCGGCGGAGCGGTGGACACGTTCGTCGCGGACGTTGCAGGGGCAGTGGAGACGGGCGCCGAAGCGGCCGCCGGCGCGGCTTCTTTGGGGAAGGCCACGGTGACGCTCTCGAGGCCGAGCACCTCGACCACGCGCACCACGGGCTGCGTCGCGCCGGCCAGCATGAGCCCCACGCGGTGACGGCCGGTGTTTGCCACGTACGGCCCGCGCAGCGGCAAGTGGCCGATCGGCTCGTCGTCGAGCAGCACCTCGGCGCCGTCCGGCCCGGAGATGACGAGCTGCCCCACCCGAGTCTTGAGCCGATCGATCTCCTTCTGCACTTCGGCCTGCCGCGCGGCAGGCACCTCGCTGCCGCCTTCGCGCAGGTACCGCGCGTACGTGTCCTGCGCGCGCGCGTAGTCCAGCAGCTGCATGTGCACCTGGGCGATGTTGTAGAGCAGCTTGAAGTTGGGCAGCAGCTCGTGCGCCTTCTTGAACTCGGCCAACGCGGCTCGGTAGTTGCCTTCGTCGTACAGCTCGGCGCCGCGCTTGAAGTGAATCTTCGCGTCGTCGGCCGTCTCAGCGGCGAAGGCAGACAGTGCCGTCACCAACCCCAGAATCAACGTCGTGCGCTGGACCATGCGTGTCGCTCCCGCGCAGCGTCTTGGCCGAAAACGCCCAGCGAGTCGAGCATGCAAGTGGCGGCGGTACCCTCACCACATTCGCCCACCAGACCCAGGCGGCAAGGCGCGGGCAGCGCTCAATGAAGTGAGGTGAGCCCCGCCCCCGCCCGGACACGGGACCTCAGGCGCGGGCGCCGAGCGTCAGCTGCAGCGTCTCGACCGAGCCGTGGCGGAACACGTTCAACGCGCGCTCGCGCGCGAGGCGAATGTCCGCTTCGAGCTCCCCGTCGATCGCGGCGTGGTCTCAGACGTCACCCAAGGCCCTTCCCACTTTGCGAGCCCCCTCGGCCGCATGATTGGTATGACGGGCCAAGTCGCCCTCGTCCGGTCCAACCAGGAGCACACCTCATGCGTCGTCTTGCCCACCTCGCGTTCGCGCTGTCGATCGTCTGTGCCACGCGGGCCTCGGCGCAGCTCAACGCCGGCGTCTCCGACGAGCGGGTCTCGTTGCCCCAAGCACCGGGCTCGATCTCCGGCGTCGGTCAGAACGCATCGCTCGAAGGCAACCAAGGCGCCCTCACCTACGCCGTCGACATCGAGGTGCCGCAGGGCTTCGAAGGCCTGACGCCAGAGCTGTCGTTCTCCTACTCGTCCACCGGCGGGGCGTCGGTCGTGGGCATGGGCTGGTCGCTGCCGAGCTTCTCCCTCGAGCGAATGACGGCCAAGGGGCTGCAGAAGTACGACCTGAACGATCGCTTCGTCGCCGACGGGGCCAACGAGCTGGTCCGCGTCGCGCAGGCCGGCGCCACCGCCACCTACCGCGCGCGCTTCGAGGGCGGCTTCGTCCGCTACACCTGGCTGGCCCGAGGCACCGGCGAAGGCGGCTCGTGGAAGGCGGAGTACCCCGACGGCCGCGTCGGCTACTACGGCGCGACCAAGGCGGGGGCCGCCGTCGCCACTGCGCAGGTGATCGTCCCCACCACGAGCAAGGTCTTCGCCTGGAAGCTGGTGACCCTGGAGGACCCCTGGGGCCACCAGATGAACCTCACCTGGACCAAGGACAGCAGCGGCACCCCGCTGCTCGAGCGCATCGACTACCTCTACGAGGGCGCCACGGCTCGGCACTCGGTCCGCTTCACCTACGAGACCCGGCCGGACCCGCAGAGCGACGCCAAGCCCGGCTTCGAGCTCAAGCTGACCCGGCGCCTGAAGGACGTGCGGATCTTCTCCGGCACCACCGCTCCCGAGCAGATCCGCAGCTACGTCGTCGAGTACGAGCCGGCGACCACGTCCGGCGGGCAGAGCCGCGTCGCCGCGATCAGTCGGCTCGGCCGCGGAGACGCCGCGTACCCGGTGCGCTTCACCTTCGGCTACTCGAAGACGCTCGGCACCTCGTGCACCACCAACTGCGAGCGCCCCTTCGGCTTCGACATGGGCACCGTTCCCGGGGTCGACTTCTCGACCGGCCGCGCGACGCTCGTCGACATCAACGGCGACGCCCTGCCCGACGTCCTCTTCTCGGACGCGCAAGGCCAGCACCGCTTCTTCTACGCCCGCCTCGACGCAGAAGGCCGCGCGCGCTTCTCCACCACGCCGGTCATCAGCACCAGGACCATGGGGGGCAGCCCCTTCGTGCTCGGCGACCCGCGCGCGCAACTCCTCGACGTCAACGGCGACGGCTTCGTGGACATCACGCAGGCCAAGCTCCCGGCGCTGCTGTGCAACAACGGCTCGGGCGACTGGGTCGACCCGTCAGTCTGCGCCGGCTCGCCCCAAGGGTTGCCCGCCGGCTTCACCCCGGAAGACGACAGCGGCGACGCGGTGCAGCAGGACCCCAAGTTCGTCCGCTTCTTCGACTACGACAACGACAAGCGCATCGACTGGCTGCGGACGTTCTCTTCGAACGGCGGCACCGAGGTGCTCGCCAACGCCGACGGCGGCTTCACCAGCGTGTCGGTGGACAACATCGGCGCGACGTTCGACGAGGGCCCCCTGCAGCTCGCCGACGTCAACGGCGACGGCTTGCAGGATCCGGTGCTGCTCACCGCGTCGGGCGCGGTCGTGACGCTCGCGTACAAGCTGAACCTGGGCTTCGGCCAGTGGTCGCCGGACTGGCGCAGCGTGGTGCTCAGCGGCTTCTCCGCGTCGCAGGCGGCCAGCCTGGACCTCGAGGACATCAACGGCGACGGCTTGGTCGACGTGCTGTCGGTGACGGGCAACGAGGTCGCCATCGCCCTCAACAAGACGACGGACACGTTCGCCCCGGTGATGACGCTGACGTCGACGGACCTCGGCTCCGGCGCGATCCCCACCCGCACCCCGACCACCACCGTGAGCTACGCCGACATGAACGGCAACGGCTCGGCGGACATCGTCTGGTTCCAGCCCACCGGTCAGGTCACGTACTTGGAGCTCTTCCCGGTTCGACCCAACCTCATCAGCCGCATCGACAACGGCATCGGGGCGATCCAGCGCATCACCTACGGCTCGTCGATCGGCGAGCAGGCGCGCGACAACGCCGCGAGCATGCCGTGGCCGAACCGCGTGCCGAACGCGACGGTGCTCGTCACCAGCCTCGACTCCTTCGTGACGCTCACCGGCTCGGAGGACGGCGGCCTCCACGAGATCGTCACCCAGCGCTACCACGCGGGCTACTACGACGGCGCCGAGAAGCAGTTCCGCGGCTACGAGCGCGTCGACACCCAGCTGCTCGCCGATCGCACGCGCGACGGCCAAGAGCCCACGCTGATCGTCACCGATTACGACGTGGGCAAGACCGACCCCGCGTTCGCCGGCCGCCAGCGAATCCGCTCCGTGTTCTCGCTCGCTGGGACGATGCCCTCGCTCGTCAGCCAGACCCGCACCCTGCTCGCGTTGTGCCCCGTCGCCGAAGTTCCGACGGGCCTCACCCCGCCGGTGGCCTTCGTGTGCAACCGCGCCGACACCGCGATCCTCGTCGAGCGCGATGCCATGAACGCGCGAACCCTCGAGGTGGAGCACGAGTACGACGGCTACGGCAACGTCGTTCGCGACCGCAACCTGGGGGTCAAGCACCTGGGCACCCCGGAGATGGCGCGCGGCTGCCAGGCCTGCGTGGCGTCCGGTCTGTTCGGTCGACCGTGCGACATGAGCTGCACCGGCGACGAGCTGTTCACCGAGACGACCTACGTCACGCCGGGCACCGACACCGGCGGAGCCTGGCTGCTCAACAAGGTCGTCAAGGTCCAGAGCGGCGCCGTCGCCGGCATGCTCAACGTCGAGACGCAGAACTTCTACGACGGGCCGGACTTCGTCGGCCTCATGGCCGGCCGGCTCACCAAGGGCGGCCTGACCCGCGTCATCAACCGCAAGGGGCCGGGCACGGACTTCGTCGAGACCTTCCGCGCCAAGCTCGACACGCACGGCAACGTCGTCGAGTCGCTCACCCCCAACGCCACCCTCACCGGCGCGGGAGAGCGCCGCCTGTACACCGTCGAGCCCGCGGGCCTGTGGGCGACCAAGGTCGAGGTGAAGCTCGGCGCCACCACGTCGCTCGTGCAGGAGGTCACCTACGACTACGCGTGGGAGCTCATCAACCAGTCGTCCAACTGGTACCCGCAGGTCAACGGCATGCCGGCGGCGTCGCCGCAGCAGACGCGCTACCGCTACGACGAGCACGGCCGGCTGGTCCGCGAGGTGGATCCGGGCGACTCCGACGCCGCGCCGACCGTCGAATACCAGTACGAGCTGCGCGCGCCGGCCTCGAAGATCCTCACCCTGCGCCGCAGCGGCAGCGGCGCCGCCGACCTGGTCACCGCCGACTGCCTGGACGGCCAAGGCCGCGTCGTGCAGCGGCGCAGCCGCCTGTCCGCCACGAGCTGGCAGGTCAACGGCTTCACCGAGTTCGACGCCCAGGGCGCGAAGGTCCGCGTCTTCCAGCCGTACCTGGGCACCAGCGGCGACTGCGAGGCCGCGCCGCCCACGGGCGTGCCCTTCACCCGTTACACCTACGACGTCTTGCGGCGGGCGCTGACCGAGGTCGAGCCCGACGGGGCGATCCGCAAGTGGGAGCACGGCCCGCTCGTCACCAAGATCTTCGACGAAGAAGACACCGACACCACCAGCCCCTTCGCCAACACGCCGATCGTCGAGGAAGGCGACGGCCTGGGCCGCGTCATCTCCATCGAGCGGACGAACGTGGCCGGCCAGCCTTCCGGCGTCACCACGATCGAGTACGACCGCGAGGGCCGCCTGGCGACGGTGAAGGACCCCGCCGGCCGCGCGCACCTGCAGCAGTACGACTTCCTCGGCCGCGTCACCCAGGTCACCGACGTCAACTCGGGCGTCACCCGCCTCGAGTACGACGCGTCGGGCAACCGCACCCGCAAGGTCGACGCGCGCGGCAAGGCGACGCGGTGGACCTACGACGCGCTCAACCGCCCGACCGCCGAGTGGGACGAGGCCGCCGAGGCCACCACCAAGGTGACGCTCACCTACGACGTGCTGTCCGGCTGCACGGACTGCACGCAGGCCGGCGGGAAGCTCGTGCAGGCGGAGTACTCCGCCCTCGGCTCGCCGGGCCGCGACCGCTACGGCTACGACCCCAGGGGCAACTTGCTGTACTTCGAGCGCTCGCTCGACGGCCGCGCGGTCACCGTCCGCCACCAGTACGACAAGGCCGACCGCCTCGTGTCCAGCACGTACCCGGGCGGCCTCACGCTGACCCAGACGTTCGACGGCGCGTCGCGGCTGCTGACGATTCCCAGCTACCTGACGCGGCTCGACTACGGCGCGCGCGACGTCGTCACCGGGGCCACGTACGCCAACGGCGTCCGCACCACCTTCGAGTACGACGACCGGCGCCGCCTCACCAAGCTCAAGGCCACCACGCCGGACATGAAGGCGATCTTCGACCTCGCGCTCTCACGCGACAAGAAGGGTGACCTCACGCAGATCACCGACGCGGCGGATCGACCGGGCCGGGCGCGCCACGCGGCGAAGCTCGACACCGACGTCTGGGGCCGCCTCACCCGCGCGGAGCTCGAGCGCGCCGAGCCGGAAGCCGAGGTCCTCACCTTCGCCTACGACGCGGTGGACAACATCCTGCGGCAGACGTCGAGCCTCGGCGCGGCGTCGCGCGCGAACGTGGGCGACTACACCTACGAGCCGGCGCGGCCCAACGCGGTCAGCCGCGCGGGCGGGCTCGACTACACGTACGACGCCGCCGGGCACCTGAAGACGCGGGGCCCCACGAGCTTCGAGTTCGATCACCTGGGGCGCCTCGCCAAGGCGAGCGAAGGTGACGTCGAGCGCGCCCGCTTCGGCTTCGGCAACGGCCCTGACCGGGTGCTCGAGCGCGAGGGCGACTCGACGACCTGGCACGTGACCGACGGATTCGAGGTCCGCGACGGGCTCGCGGTGCTGTACCCCAAGCTGGGCAAGCAGCCGATCGCCCGGGTCATGAGCGGCGCCTTGGCCACCCGGCTGCTGAGCGACCTCGCCCCAGCCACCGGCAGCGGCGCGGTCACGCCTCAGGGCGACGGCGTCATCGACGTGGCCGACGCGTGGCTCGCGCAGGCGGCGGTCGCCGGGAAGATCACCTTCAGCGGCGGGCCCACCCCGTCGCCGGTCGGCGCGTTGCTCGCGTCGGCGGCGCGACGGCTGCTCATGGAGAGCGTCACCTTCCTCCATCAGGATCACCTGCAGTCCGTGGTGGCGGCGACGGACGCCCAAGGCCAGCTGGTCGCAGAGCAGTCGTTCTTCCCGACGGGTGAGCTGCGCGGCGGCCGAGGCTTCGTCGACCGGCGCGGCTTCACCGGCCAGCGCCGCGACGAGTCGACGGGCCTCATCCACTTCCAGCACCGCGAGCTCGATCCTCTGGTGGGGCGTTGGGCGAGCGTGGACCCCGAGTTCCTGGAGCTCGACGTCGAGGAGCTGCGCGAGCACGGCGAGGCGACCACCGCGTACGCCTACGTCGCCAACGACTTCGCCAACGTCATCGATCCCACCGGCCTGCGCGGCCACCGAGGAGGCCAAGGCAAAGGCGGCCAAGGCAAGGCCCCGCAGGTCTCGGGCGGTCAGGCAAAGGGCGGCCAGGGCAAGGGCAAAGGCGCTCAGGGGAAGGGCGGGCAGAAGGGCGGACAGGGCAAGGGCGGCGGGCAGGCCAAGAAGGACGCGCCCAAGCAGCCCGACGCACCGTCCAAGGTCATGAAGGACGTCACGGTGACGCCGAAGGGCAAGCCGGACATCAAGGGCGACGTCGACATCGGCCCGACGCTGGCGCGCATCGACAAGGGCGGAAAGGACGCGCACAAGAACGACGGCTCGACCTTCCAGAACAAGGAAGGGCTCCTGCCCGCCCAGCCGCAGGGGTACTACAAGGAGTACGTCCACCGCACCGAGGGCGTCAAAGGACCCGGGCCTCAGCGCGTGGTCGTGGGCCAGGGCGGCGAGAAGTACTACACGCCGGACCACTACAAGACGTTCATCCCCGTGAAGTGAGCAGGCGACGACCCCGTGACGACCAGCGCGCGCTTCGAGTTCACCGACCAGGCCCCCACACAGGTCAGCGTGAGCGTGGACGCGGGGCTGGAGTCGAAGGGCCGGCTGCTCGAGCACTTGGCTCAGGGCCTTCAGTTCCCCGACTACTTCGGGGAGACGTGGGACGGCCTCATCGACTGCCTGAGCGATCTCGAGTGGCTCGACGCTGACGAGGCGATCGTCGACCACCCTGCCCTGCCGCGGCTGCCGCCCAGGGACCTGCGGCTGTACCTCGAGTGCCTGCACGACGCACTCGAGCGCCGGACGCCGCACGACCGGCCAAAGCTCCGAGCGTGCTTTCGGTCGAAGCTGAAGACCGCCGTCGACGCCGCGCTCGCCGGGCCGTGACCGCAGAGCGGCCTCGCGACCAGGTCTCGTAGTCCTTGGGCATCACCGCCCGTGCCCTCAACCCAGCAGCATGTCTCGCCGCCACCGCTCGGCTCGCCGCACCGCCTTGAGGAGTGGGGCCTGAAGGTCCAGCGACACGTCGGCGGCGAGCGGGCTCGCCAACAGCTCCAGCGCCGCGCCCAAGGCCACGCCCAGGCGAGCACGGTCCGACGACTGCAGCGCGCCCAAGAGGGGATCGGCGCGATCGGTGAAGGCCTGCGCTGCGCGGCGCTGATCGTGGGCCGCCGGCAGTGGTGACGCGTGCTCGAGCGCGCTCGCCAGCACCCCGTACGCTTGGGCGCGCTCGTCGAAGCTCAGGTGCGCGCCGTGGCGACCGAGCAGCGCGTGCAGCGCGCGCGCGTCCGCGTCCACGCTCGGCGAGCGCGGCCGCAGGACCGCCGCGGTCAACTCCGTCACCTGCGCCTTCGTGGCGAGCTCGCCGCTGAAGCGGGCCAGCGCCTGCACCACCGTCAGCGGCAGCGCCTCCACCCAGTCCGCCCCCAGCAGCTCGACGCAGTCCTGTAACCCCGCCGCCGCGACCTTGGGATCGTCGTCCAGCGCGCGCTCGAGCGCCTGACCGGCCAGGCGCAGGTAGCGCTGGGTCGCGGCCTCATGGGCGGCAGGTACCGGCTCGGGCGTCACCAGCCTGCGCTCCAACGCCAGCCCGACCTGCCCCCACGCCAGCGCTCGCCCCCGGACCGACAGCGACGCCCCACTGTCCGCGCGCAGCGCGGCGCGGAGCTCATTCCCCAGCGCCAACGCCGCGCGGCGGTCGGCTCTCGGCGCCAGCTCGGTGATGCGTGCCAGCCGGGCCCCCGGGGACAGCGCGGGGTCGATGCGGGACAGCGCGAGCGGCGCGGCCGGCGGCACGGCCGGCGCGGCGCGCTTCCCGAACCAGCGCGAGATCGTCGAAGTGATGGTCATGGGCGTCTCCTGCCAGGGTGAATGAGCGGTTGTCGTGCCGCGCCGCGGAGCGTCACGTGGCTCGAACGCCCAGCCGGTTCACAGCCAGGCCGTGAGCAGCCGCGCACTGCTCGTGTCGAAGGGGTCGCTGTCCACCCCCAGAGGACGGGCCGTTCCGCGCTTCGAGAGGAATGGCGCGAGCGCGCGCTTGAGCGGCTCGGCGTGGAGCACTCGCCAGAAGGCACGGCTACAGCGGCACAGCCAGCTGCGGCGGCCGTCGGCGAGACACCGCCTTGGGGCACTCCCCCCCGGCTCGCCCGCGTGACGCCGGCTTCGACCTGGGCGCAGTCCGCGTCCTGCCGACGCTGCACGGTCGACTCATCGAGCACGAACGAGCGGCCCCGCCCGGGGCACGGGCCCTCAGGCGCGGGCGCCGAGGGTCAGCTGCAGCGTCTCGACCGAGCCGTGGCGGAACACCTTCACCGGCACCACTTCGTCGACGTGGTCGGCGCGCAAGTACGCGTAGAGGTCGTCCAGCGTGCGGACCGACGCGTCGCCCAGGTGCAGCACCGTGTCTCCGTACCGAAGCCCAGCGCGCGCCGCCGGCCCGTCCTTGGCGACGTCGAGCACGAGCAGCCCCAGCTCTTCGCCAGTCGCGGCCCGCACGTCGTCCGGCAGCTGCAGCGGCCGCAGCGAAGCGCCCAGCCAGCTCTGCCGCACCTTCCCGTGCGCCTCGAGCTGCGCGGCGATGCGGCTGAGCGAGTCGGCGGGCACCGTCACGCTCGCGCCTGGCACCAGCGCGCTGCTCGTCATTCCGAAACCAGTCCCGTCTGCGGACACCAGCGGCCCGCCGGAGAAGCCCGGACGGTGCGGCGCGTCTGCCTCGAGGTAGCGGTCCAGCTGGCCGCCCTGGGCAGTGCGCCACGGCCGCGCGCCCACCGCGGACACGATGCCGCTGGTGGCCCGCACGGTCTCCCCCGGCCGAGCCAGGGCGAGCGCCAGCTGGCCGACCCGAGGCGCAGCTGAGGCCAACGGCAGCACTGGCAGCGCGCCGTCCACTTCCAAGAGCGCCACGTCCGTGCGGACGTCGCGGCCCTTGAGCGTGGCGCGCAGCTCCTGGCCTTCGACGAAGACGCTGGGCGCGTCCGTCAGCACGCCGTGCGCGGCGGTGACGACGCGGTTGGGGGCCAGCACGAAGCCGCTGACGGGGCGGCGACGGCCTCCTTCGACGCGGACGATGGAGGGGGACAAGCGCTCGACGAGCGCGCTGAGGCTTTCGGAGTATTCGACGACGGACAACGGCATGGGCACGTCTCCTCGACGACTGCGGGTGGAAGACGTGCAAGGTACGGCGCCGCGCGGCGACCGCCATCCACCGAACGGGGAAGCGCCCGCTTGAACGGACGGCTCACCGCGCCGAACGGACGCTCTTCACCGCTGGCAGGTCGACACGGACTGGTAGGTGACGCGGCACGTAAGGCCGGCCGCGCAGTCCCCCGCGCTCTGGCAGTACGCGCCCTGCGGGCCCTGCCCCATGCACACCAGCGCACCGTCGCCGCGGTCCTTGCAGAACGTGTTCGCCGCGCAGTCGGCGTGCTGCCGACACCCGGCCTGCGTCGAAGGCGGCGTGGCGCTGGGCGCCGCTGCGGGCGCTGGCGGAGGCGCCTGCACGTGCACCGACATGCCTGGAATGCCGAGCGTGACGGACGGCCCCGACGGAGGGAGCACCACCACCGGCGACGGCGCGTAGGTGACGACGGCCGGCGCCATGCCCGCGCGGGCTTGCAGCGCCGCGGCCCACAGCTGCTCGGCGCGCGCCTTGGCGGCCTGGAACTTCGCTTCGTGCTCACTCGCCGCCACCGACGGGTTGAGCACCACGAAGAGTATGAAGTCGCGGTGGCTCGCGGCGTCCTGCCAGCTGAGCATGGTGCCGTCTTCCAAATCGGCGATCGCGCCGTTGGTCCCGCGGTACGCGTTGAGTCCCTGCGCCTGCGCGGCGGTGATGAGCGCCGGCACCATCAGCTGGCCTTCCAAGGGGGTGATGGGCAGCTGGTACCAGCGCGACGCGCCGCAGCCCGTCAACGACAGGAAGAAGCCGACGACGAGGGTGAAGACCGTGCGCACGCCCATGGAAGGTGGCCTACCGCAGCGCTGCGGTCCTGCCCAGCGCGCCGAAGCCGCAGGTCACGGCTCGGGCCGAGGCTTTTCTGGCATCATCTGACTCGCTGCACCCCGCCCGCGCCCTCGCCGATTCATGGAGTCTCTCCCCGAAACGTTGGCCCGACTGGCGACGGCGATCGCCGCGGCGCCCGAGTCGCCTGAGCCGCGGCGGGTGTTGGCGGACTTGCTCCTCGAGCGCGGCCACCCCGTCGGCGAGCTCATGCAGCTCGAGCTGAGGGAACGCTACGACCGGCGTTGGTTCGACCTGCTCGCCGAACACGAGGCGGCCTTCGCCGAGCTGGTCGCCCCGGGCGCCGACGTCGCGTGGCTGCACCGCGGCCTGCCGGAGGTCGCCTGGTACCGCTCCGTGCACCTGCGGGAAGTGCCGCCGTCTCCGCTGCCGTTCCTGCGGCAGCTCTTCGTCCGTGTCGCCGCGGGCCATGGCACCGACGTGCTGACGCACGCGAGTCTGCGGCACCTGAAGTCCCTGACGTTGGCGTGCGACGTGGCGGGAGAGAAACTCGAGGCCCGGCTGCCCGCGCCGCTGCATGCGCTCACGCTGGTCGACGCCGCGTGGAGCTCACTCACGTCGCTGCTCCAGTCCGGCCGATCGACGCTGCGGCGGCTGCGCCTGGTGACGACGGGCGGTGAGCCGTTGACCCGCGCGCTGCGCCCAGTCCTCGACGCGCGGCTGACACTCGAGGAGCTCGAGCTCGACGGCTTCTCGCTGACCGACGCGACCCAGCCGCTGGCCGACGCCGTGCGCGCGCTGGCCCCGCAGCAGGTGGTGCTCCGCGGCAACGCCACGTCCGGCGCCGAGCGCTTCTCGGCGCGCACGGTCATCGAACGGGCCGGCGTGCCCTTCTGCCTCGTGCTGCTCGGTCCTTCCGTCGGAGGGCTCGACCCACAGGGCGTCTCTTCAGGCCCCTGGCACCTGGGGACCCCGGCGTCGGACGCCACCGGGACCGGGCTCCTTCGCCACCTCGGCAGCGACTTCACGCTCGACGCGTTTCAGACGGCGCAGGGCCACACGCTGTCGCTGCTCCCGCTGCTCCGGCACGACGACGAAGACCGGGTGTTTCAAGCCCAGGCCTTCGTGCGCGAGCTGCGCGCCTGGCTGTGCAGCGCCAGCCCGCCGTTCGCGCACGTGCAGCGCTTCGGCTTCGAAGACGCGGCGCCGTTTCAGACCTTCGAAGACGTGCCAGGGGTGCTGCTGTTGCCCTCCGCGCGGAAGCGCCCCTGCGGTCCGACCGCGGAGCTGTTCCGCGCGGCGGCGAGCTTGGCGCTGAGCTTGGGCCCGTCGCTCTTCGGACAGCTGACGGCCGACGGCGTGGCGCTGCCCCCGGAAGGAGCGCTGCGCGTGACGAGCCCCTACGCGCGAGCCGCGCGGGAGCCGCCCGGCACCGGCAACTTCAGCCCCGAAGCCCTCGTCACCTATTCGAAGGAAGCGGCGCGAGGGCACGCGGCCAGTGAAGCGAGCCACACGTACGCAGTCGCCCTGCTCGTCTACGTCGCCTGCTGCGGCCAGCTCCCCCAGCGCGACGCGTCGACCGCGTACGCCGTGCTGTCGTCGACCTTGGCCGACGACTTCGTGCCGCTCGAAGAGCGCGTGCGCGTCGACGAGCGCGCTGCGGCGGCGGTGCTGGCTGGGCTGAAGAGCACGTCGACGCTCTCGGCCCTGGCCCAAGCGCTCACGGCCGCGGCGGACCGAGCCCCCAGCGGTGCCTGGGGCCCGTCGGCATTTCCCGAAGGTGTGGTGGTGCCCCCGGTGACGCTGTGGCCGGCGTGGCGCGTGGCGACGCAGGTGACGTGAGGCTGGTTCGAGCGAGGCGGGCGCAGCAGACGCCCGAGGCTGCGCCGCCGTTCCGCCTTCCCTCGACCACCTCCCCCAAGGACTGGCGTCCCCCGCAACGCCGGGCGCCCGCTCGAAGGCCCGAGTGCTAGACACTGGGCTCAGCGTGTTCGAGCCGTCCGTCCCCGAGCCAGTCCAGCGACCCCCGCCCCAGGCTCCGCCTCCGGAGGACGGCGCCGCGCTGCGCCTGGTGCGGAGCTTCCGGGCGGCGCAGCGCCAGCGCGCCTGGCTCATGGGCGCGGCCCTCGGACTCTCGGTGACGGCCGCCGGCCTCGTCGCGACCTTCG
>JALHOS010000160.1 GCA_022842905.1 Myxococcaceae bacterium
CGCACCGCCAGTGCCCGACGCACCGCCAGTGCCCGACGCACCGCCAGTGCCCGACGCACCGCCAGTGCCCGACGCACCGCCAGTGCCCGACGAACCGCCCGTGCCCGACGCGCCGCCAGTGCCCGACGAACCGCCAGTGCCCGACGCACCGCCAGTGCCCGACGAACCGCCCGTGCCCGACGAACCGCCAGTGCCTGACGAACCGCCAGTGCCTGACGAACCGCCAGTGCCTGACGAACCGCCAGTGCCCGACGCGCCGCCAGTGCCCGCCACACCACCGCTTCCTGCCAACCCTCCACCGTCAGCTCGGGCCGCACCCGCGCCCGCTCTTCCCGTGGTCGCTCCAGCGCCGGCGCTCGCGTCAGCGCAGCTGGCACCAACACAGGGGATCGGCTCACAGCTCGTGGCGAGCGAGGCGAGCAGTGCCAGTGACGCGATGGTGCGCATGACCCGTCATCGCCGACCGTCGTTCGGGTCGCAAGCCGAGCGCCCACGACCCCAGCTCGCCGTGCTCAGCGCGGCGGCTGGGCGGTGACGCTCGAGCAGCGACGGCGGCGCACGCCCTCGCCGCAGCCCACCTGCCCAAGACACGCTCTTCCGCGGCACCCTTCGCGCGCAGCGTCGACGCGTGAGCGTGCGCACGTTCGGCGGCTCAGTCGAACCGCAGCAGGAGCGTCTGCGGGGGCGGCGGCGCGGGCAGGTTCGACGTGTCGAGCTGCTGCGCGCGCTGACGGAAGCGGGTGAAGACGTCGTCGTTGAACTCGGTGATGGCCTCTTGGAGGAGGCGACCGGCGGCGCGCAGGCTGGCGTCCTGCGTCACGGCCGCAAGCCCAGCGCTCACGGTCGTTGCCATCGACAGCGGAACGCGCAGGAACTCGGGTCCCGCCAGCAACGTCACCGCCGTCCCTACCGTCACGGCCAACAGCATGACGGAGACCGTGACCGACAGCGCAACCAGCGCGGTCGCGTGGCTGAGTCGGTCTGCGTTCCTCGGCACCGTCCTGAGCAGTGGAAGCATGTCGTCGGTCAGTGGCAGTCCTCCGCGCACCAGCCGGAAGCTGCCGCTGGCATCAGCCTCGTACCGAATGAGCTCGTGCCCCAGCTCGCGCAGGAGCGTGACGTGCGCCGGTTCCCCGTCAGCCCTCGCGACGTCCAGTGCCTGACGCTCCAGGCTGGCGATGCCGGAGAGCCAGCGCTGCGCCCCGGGGTCGAGCAGCGTCACGCCGATGGACCCAGCGAAGAACAATAGCGCGCCGGCGCCGAGCAGCACCGAGACGCCCACGTTGGTGGGGAGCGCCGCGAACGCCGCGACGGTGGATGCAGCTCCCAAACCCCAGAAGAGCCAAAAGAGCGCACGCCCCGTGCCCCAGGCCAGCGAACCCTCGGCGAGGAGCGTGGCCGCGGTGGGGTTTCGGGGCTGCACCGCCGACACCAGCGAGTCCTCGGAGTCGAGGAAGTTGCCGCGGTGACGGTAGGCGGCTGCTGCCTGCGGCGCCGGGCGGGCGACCGCTGGAAAGTCGGCCTACGCGCGGTCGACGAGGGAAGTGGCAGGGCCGGCCGACAGCAGCGCCGTGACGACGAGCGGGAGCATGTGCGCGTTGTACCGCTCCGCCGCCAAGCCCGCGACGAGGCCGGTCGAAACGCGGTGCCGCACCGGGTGCGCCCTGGCAGAGCGGCTCGGAAGTCGACGACCGTCGGCCAGCCCCGCGTTTGACTCCGCTGCCCGGGTCAGTCACGAGGGCTCGTCGTTCCACACCTCGCCCCCGGAGCCTTCATGCGCCACAGCCTCGCCGTCCTCACCCTCGTCGGCGCCGCGGCTTGCGGACCGGTCACGCCGGGGGTCGACGCGGGGCTCACCTGCGCCACGCCCGGCGACGCCGGGACGACACACACCGGTGACGTCACGCAGGACCAGACGTGGACTGCCGCCGGCTCGCCGCACGTGGTGCCGAGCGATCTGCGCGTGTTCGCCACGCTGACGGTCGAACCCTGCGCGCAGGTGCTGCTGGGCGAGCGGGTGCGCGTGACGATCGGCTCCAGTACGCAGCGCGGCGCGCTCGTCGCGCGCGGTGAGCCCACGCGGCCCGTGCAGCTCGCCGCGCAGGACCCGAACAAGCCGTGGGGCTCCCTCTCGGTGGACGTGCTGGGCACGCTCGACCTGAGCTCGGCGGTGCTCTCGGACGGCGCCAACCCGGCTTCGGCGCAGAACGGCGGTGGCGCGGTCGTCGCGTACGGCGTGGCGTCGAACGGCCAGGTCGTCACTCGCTCGCTGCGCTTCGTGAACGTGCTGGTCACGCGGGCCCGGGGGCACGCCGTCAACCTCCAGCGGCTGAGCGGCTTCACGCCCGACTCCACCGGGCTCGAGGTGACTGACAGCGGAGGCGCCGCGGCGCCGTACCCGGTGCTCGTCGAGGCCGGCGCCGTCGGCACGCTGCCGTCGCTGCGCTTCACCAACACGGTCTCACCCGACATCGTGGTGGAGCCGCGCGGCAGCATGCCCAGCGACACGTTCAAGGCGCTCGGGCCGCCGTATCGCATCGCGGGTGGGCTGTTGGTGGCGCCCAGCGTCGACGGCCTGACGTCCACGCTCACGATCGAGGCCGGCGTCACCCTGAAGATGGACGTCACCAGCGACAGCGGGCTCACCGTCGGCACGTCGGCACAGCGGCAGGGCGTCTTGCTGGTCGACGGCACCGCCTCAGCGCCGGTGACCTTCACCTCGGCCAAGGCCACGCCGGCCCCGGGCGACTGGCGCAACCTGTACTTCCGCAACACGCCGGCCAGCGGGAACCGCGTGCGCTACGCCGTCGTCGAGTACGCCGGGGCGTTCAGCGGGCTGCAGGGGTACGGCTGCGGGCCGGTGGACAACGACGCGTCGGTCATCATCGCGCCGGACAGCGGCCGCCCGGCAGACGCGTTCGTGCAGAACACCGTGCTTCGCAAGGGCGCCGGCGACACTGGCCTGCTGTTGGGCTGGAGATCCGATCTCGCGGGCCCCGACTTCACCGCCACCAACACGTTCGTCGAGCTGCCGGCGTGCAAGGTGAGCCGCTGGCGCAACGAGACCGGGGCCGCGTGTCCGGGGTCGACCGCGGGCTCGCCGGTGTGTCTGTTGTGAGGGGTTGAAGAGGGACCCCGATTCGATGGGTCGGGACGGCGCGCGCGTGCTCGAGCGCTGTCGACGGAAAGGGGGGCGTGGGGATCGTCGAGGGAACTGACGGCCGTGACGGCGTCGATCATCCTCGAGGCCAGTCCACCTCGGAGCGCGAGCTTGCGTCGCAAATCGTGATGGGTGCTGAGCGCAGCGCTCAAGTAGGGTTTCGCGATGTCACTCTTTCGACTGACGCTGTGCCTGCTGGTGCTTGGAAGTTGTCGCCGCGCGCCTACCGTGGATCCGCGGTTCGACCCCGCGAAGGCCGCGTTCCAGAAAAAGCTGGCGCTGCTCCCCATCATCGAGAAGACGTTGCAGGCCGCCCCTCCGCTCCATCAGGACACCCTCCGGCCCAACACGAAAGGGCGCTTCGCGCTCATCTCGGCTCAGCAGTTGACGAATCTCGGAGCCTGCTTCGGGAACGATGAGGCCCCCGTGTGCGATTCGCTGTGGTGGAGCCTCTCCGCGTGCAAGGCCACCTCCGAAAAGACCGCTGCGGCCATGGCGGGAGCCCTCGGCGCTGACCTGGATACCCAGGCTCTGGAGCGGTGCTCGACCCTCCCGCTCCTCGCCGTCGCCCGCCAAACCGGCTTTCAGAAGCCCAAGGCCGATCGCGAGTCACGCTCGTACCACCCGGGGCACCTGGCGGCCGACGTGTTCGTGTTCGACTTCGAGACCGGCGCGCTGCTCGGTGGAATGCGCACGAACGTGAGCACGCCCACGTCGCTCGAGAAGGTGACTGCAACGACCGACGTCGACCGGTGGTTGCTCGAGATCCTCGGGCGTCAGACGTACGACCACGTGGCCAAGCACATCGACGGGTGAGGGAGCGGCGTTCAGCGCGGCGGCTCACGCTACGGCGCGTGAGGTGGCTTGGCCGTCGCCCGCTGCTGCTCGATCGCTTCGACCCAGCCCGGCACGTCGGTGTTGAACCAGGCCATGGAGTCGACCTGGTCGTCGGCACTGAAGGCCACATGCAGCAGCGGTTTGCCGCTGCGCTTGCCAAGGTGCGAACGCTTGGTGCCCACCGAGGTGATGCTCTCCAGCGGAATGCTGACGTCGCGGCCCTGCGGCGTGAGCTGTAGCCACCACAGGTGCGTGCTGGTGAGGACGAGGGCCCCGTTTCCGCGGGCCTGGGCGACGCCGCGGCTCTCAAGCCCATAGGAGAGCGCGAGCGTGTCCTTCCGGACGATGTCGGTGGACGCGACCGTCTTGACGATTCGCTCGTCCAGCTTCGCCCGCACCTTCTCGAGCACCTTGTTGGGGAGCACCGCGAACATGAAGAACGTGAACGCGAGCACTCCGAGAACGCCGACCCCAATCCACACCACGATCATCGTCGACTCCTTGGCCTTGTCCCTGCGGGACCATAGCCGGGGCACGACGCCACCGGACGAAGTGGAGCGGCCCCGTCGTGACGGCCTTTCGGGGGCCGGCGTCGCTGTTCGACTGCGCCGCCCCGTGCGAAGACGCGTCGACGGCTGACTGTCGAGATGAGAGGAGTGGACGATGCAGGCGCCGAGCATTGGGGTCGTGCGATTCATGCGCGGCGTACGCGCGCGCGGGTTCTTGGACTTCATCGGCGAGCTGTGGGGCGAGCTGGGTGACGTGTTCCAGGTGCGCGTGGGGCCCAAGACGCTGCTCTTCGCCATGCACCCGGACGCGGTCGAGCACGTCAGCGTCACGCAGCGGCAACGCTACGAGAAGCAGGCCAGCTATGAGGCGGTGCGCCAGTACCTGACCGGGCAAGGGCTGGTCGCCAGCAACGGCGAGCTGTGGCGTCGCCAGCGCAAGCTGCTCGCACCGTTCTTCACGCCCAAGGGGATCCAGGCGTACGCCGAGCTGATGATCCGCGACGGCGCGCGCGTTCTCGAGCGCTGGCAGCAGCTGTCGAAGGACGGGAAAGAAGTGGAGATCGCCGAGGAGATGGCGGCGGTGACGGCGTCGATCATTCTCAAGGCGATGTTCAGCTCGGAGACGATGGAGTCGATCGAGCAGATGAAGTCGGCCGTCGAGACGATGGTGGCGTTCGTCAGCGCTCGGCTGACGAGCTTCCCCCTGCCGCTCTGGGTGCCGACGGCTGGCAACCGGAAGTACGTGGCTGCGCGCGACCTGGTCCACTCGGCGATCAGCGCCCTCATCGCCAAGCGGCGGGCCGCTCCCGAGGCTGGCTGGCCAGACGACCTGTTGTCGCGGCTCATGCGCGCGAAGGACGAGGAGACCGGCCAGCCCATGTCCGAGATCCTGCTGCGCGACGAGTCGATCACCGCGTTCTTCGCCGGCCACGAGACGACGGCGCGCACCATGACGTTCGCCTGGTACGCGCTGGCCGCGAACCCGCAGGTGACGGCGCGGCTCCACGAGGAGCTGGATCGCGTGCTCGGCGGGCAGCTGCCGACCGTCGAGCAGCTCCGCTCGCTGCCGTACACGCTGCAGGTGGTGAAGGAGACGCTGCGCCTGTACCCCGCAGCCCCGTTCTATGCGCGCGACGCCGTCAGCGCCGACACGCTCCAGGGCTTCGACGTCAAGCCGGGCACGGCGGTCATGCTCTCGCCGTACTACACGCACCGGCACCCGAAGTTCTGGACCGACCCGGGCGTGTTCGACCCCGAGCGGTGGACGCGGGAGCGCGAGGCGACGCTCCACGGGCACCAGTACCACCCGTTCGCCGCCGGACCGCGGATCTGCATCGGCAACAACTTCTCAGTGCTCGAGAGCCACCTGCTGCTCGCGATCTTGGCGAGCAAGTTCACGCCGCGCCTGCGCGCCGACTACCAGCCTCGGTGGGAGATGCAGGGCGTGCTCAGTCTGGCCAACGGGCTGCCGATGACGATCGCCGCGCGGTGAGGGGCGCGCGATCCGCTTGTTCAAGCCCTCACTCGGGCTTGTCCGTCGTGGCGCGGCGGCAGATGATCACGCGATGGCGCCGCTCATCGACCTTCGCCCTCTCCTGAGTGGGACCTTGGGATCCGAGATCTTGGTTGGTGGAGTCCGCATCGGTGAGGGCGTGGGATTGCTCGCGCTGAGCGAGGAGATTACGGGTGCCGAGGAAGCGGCGTCGTCGACCGAAGACAGGCTGGTGCACACAAAGGGCAGCGTCTTTCGACAGGCCCCCGACGGCTCCCTGATCGAGATCTCCCTGCGGAGCCGCGTCGAAGCAGTGGTTGCGAAGGGCGGGACCCTTTGGCTTGGCCAGGTCTCCGTCAGGGTCGAACAGGGAAGGGTGCAGCGTGTCTTCGTTCGCGGTGGACCGTTGGACGGCTTGGCGGTTCGCAGCGAGAGCGACATCGTCGGGCGGTTTGGCGTGCCCTCCGGGATCGACAGGTCTTTGGGCGCTCGCGACTACCATTACGTCGAACGCCAGCTCGTCGTCGGCTGGTCAACGCGCGAGAACCGGCTCGAGTACGTCGCGCTCGGGCCCGATCCCTGGGTCGAGCCACGGCGTGGGGCCGAAGACCTCTTGGCTGAGCTGCTGTGGAGCTTCGACAAGCTCGCTGAGGTCGGCTGGCGCGAGCCGAACGACGGGGCACTGCGCACGCGGTTTCGTCGCATCGCCGCCTTGGCCCGTGCCCTTGGAATTGGAGAGCCGCGCGGAGTCGCGCAAGGGGACTTTCTCGACTCCGAGGTCTCGGATGGGCGTCAGCGCGTACTGCTCGAGATAGCGAGGACCGCCGTTCTCGATGCGTCTCGCGCCTCGTTTCCTGTGCAGGCATATCAGCGGCTGCTCGCGCACCGCCTGAAAGCCGAGCACGTGATCGGGTTCAATCGTTCCGTGCTCGAGTGCAGCATTCCCGTGCTGGCCGGTGTCCTGCTGCAGCAGGAGCGCGTTGCGGAGGCGTTGCGAGCGAGCCTGAGCGTGGTCGACGGCTGGCTTTGCCGTCTGTTCGATCCAGAAGGGCGGACCTTCACGGAGTCCGAGCTGATCAAGCACTACGGTTGGCCAGACATCGATGTGCGACACCAAGAGGCAGCGGAGGCTTGGGGTGAGTAGCGCCGGCAACGCCGCCCCGCGCCTGAATAGCCTCCTCGAGACCGAAGACTTGGACCGGCTCACGCGGCCTCCGTGGACGGCGCCTGGGGAGGTCGCCGCTGCGCTCCGCGCCCTCGCCGATCCGTCTGATCTCGATCGCCAAGGCCCCTACCACCGCGTGCTGTACGCCCTCGGGAACGACCACGCCGGCACGTACTTTCCAGTCGCGGTCCCGGCGGTCGCTGCGCTCGGTGAGACCCTGCGCAGTGGTTCGCCAATCGCGCGTCTGCGGGCTCTCGACGTGTTGCTGGACCTCGTCGGGTCGTTCTGCCCGGAGCCTTGCTACGCGGAGATCGAGACGGTCGTCGGGCCACGACCGCTGAACGAGGTTCTGCGCGAGACCGCTAACGCAATTCGCGTGGACGTAGAGCACCGACGTCGCAATCCGGAGTGTGACGAAGAGGCCATGCTGGCCGGCGAGTTGCTGGGTCTGATCGACGAATGACCGGGCGCAGTGCGTGGGGCTGTTCATCGCGATCGCTGGCCGCTCAGGCGGTCGTTGATGACGTGCAACCAGCGCGGGCGTTCCTCGACGGCGTGTCGGCGGGGTGGGACCGCGCGATCGATCGGCTGCGCCTGGTGGTGGAGTCGGACTCCGAGCGCCGAGGAGGAGGCCCATGAGCGTCGACGTGGTGACCGAGACGATCGTCGACCGGCCGGTGGCTTCCGTGGCCGCGCAATCGACACTGCGCCGGACTGGTACGTGAACACCAAGTCGGTGGAATGGCTGTCACCCAAGCCGTTGGTGGTCGGGACGCGCCTCGCCTTCGTCGCGCAGTTCCTGGGCCGCCGGCTGGCGTACACGTATGAGATCGTCGAGCTGGTTCCAGCCGAGCGGCTCGTCATGCGCACCGCGCAGGGCCCGTTCCCCATGGAGACGACCTACACCTGGCGCGCCGAAGGGGCAGGGCGCACGCGCATGGCACCTCCTCGCCAAGGCGGTGACGAACGCCCGCCCTGACTACTCGTCTTCGCGCGCGCGGCCACGCCAGGCGCCGGAGCGCTCCAGTGCCGCCAACAGCCCGACCAGCTCTTCCAGCGTCGCGCCTACGCCCGGCTGCGGGAAGTTCCGGCTGACGACCTCTTTCGAGAGCAGCATCGCGAGGTATCGCAGCCGCGGGCGAGGTTCGTGGGCGAAGGCTCGGTAGTCGGGGTGCCCGGTGTTCACCTGCCACCGCTCGTCGATGAGCCGGGAGCGCCAGGGCTGCAGCGGCTCGTTGACCTCCTGCGGCTGAGGAATGCCGGCGTCCGCGCGCCGGTGCGGTTCGCTGACGACGCGCACGGGCACGATGAACACTCGCTCGCGCTCCCCTTGCCGCGCCAGCACCTCCACTGACTCCGTGGCCGACGCGCGCAGCCCTTCGACCTTCGCGAGGTTCCCGGCCGTGGCCAGCGACAGCGCGCTCGACGCCTTCCACTCGAAGGACACGCCCTCGTGAATCGCGCGACCGTGCTCGTCGGCGGCGGTGGCGCGGAGCTCCTTGGTCTCCTGCACGGCCAGCTCGAGCTTCGCCGGACGTACGGTGACAGCGAACAGCGGGCCGGGCGGGAAGAGCTCGGGCTGTTCGGCTGGTTCCTCGTCGGCGTCGGCTGCGGGGACAGGCCCTGCGGCCGGGGGCACGGCGCTCCCCGAAGGCGACGCGTCATCGACCGTGCCGCTGCGCTTCGCGACGGGGAACCACTCGAGGTGGGGGACGAAGTTGGTGACGCGCGTGAAGAGCCGCGCGAGCTGGCGATGGAGGTCCTCGGAGAGCGACGCGGCCTCCGCGTTGCTCCGCTCGTCGAGGCGGGCGACGACGAGGGGCTCGATGGCGATCAGCGCGTCGACGAGCGCCGCGGCGGCCGCGTTCGGGACGATCCCGCGGCGTGAACCGGGCGCAACCTCGAGGTGCGGGAAGTCGACCACGCCCACCAGCCGCTCGTCCGTCCAGGGCGCGTGCGCCAGCTCCGGGAGGCTCGAGAGGTCGTCGAGCACCACCGCGCCCGCACAGCCGAGCCTCACGCGACCGGCGTCGGGCCCAGCGTCTCCGGCGAAGTGCAGCGTCACCTCGATGGGGAACTTGAAGTCGGGCAGCCGAATCGGCTCGAAGCCGGGGAGCCGCTCACCCGCGAGGTGGCTGGGCTTGATGACGACGAGCTTGTCCGCCGCGCCGCGCGCGATGCGGTCGACGAGCCGAAGCTCGGTGCCGTGGCGCACGAGCTGCCCGCGGAGCTCGACCGAGAGGTACGTCGCAAGTCGCCCGCCCACCGTCGGAGCGAGCGCCGCGCGGTGAAGGCGCCGCACCTGGATCTCGGTCCACGTGGCGCCGCGCCCGATGACGTCGGGCATGCGGGTGATCGTGTACCGAGGAGAGTCTTCGAACAGCGTCAGCGCCCACACCTCGGACGCGCCGACACAGCTGAGGATCCGTAGCTCGTGGCCGACGGCCCAGAAGCCGAGCAGGCCGATGCCGTACTGCCCGAGCATGGCCTGGCGCATCCGCTCGTCGAACGACATCTGCCGCTTGCGCGAGTGGCCGATGTTGGTGGCGATGGTGGTCAGCGCGTCCTTGCGCGGGAGCTCGGGCAGCACGCCCAGCCCGTCGTCGAGCACGGACAGGACGGTCTCGCCCGCGTCGCGGTACCGCTCGATGGTGATGTGCGCCGCCTGCTCGTCGAGCGCGTTCTGCACCAGCTCCGCGACGGCCTTGCGCGGGTCTGACTGGCTGCGGGCGAGGTGGCGAATCAGCTCGAACGGATCGTGGACACCGATGTTTCCCACCGCCGAGCCGTCGGGCATCTGCCGGAGTCTGCGTGGCACCGGCCCAGCATGGTCGAGGAGCCGGGGTTCGCAATTTTCAGCAGGTGGCCGCCAGGTCCTACTTGAGGCAGCAGCGCTTGTACTTTTTGCCCGAGCCGCAGGGACACGGGTCGTTCCGCCCAGGCTTGGTCGCCCCGCGCGCTGGCGTGCTCAGGGCGCTGTGCGCTGCGAACTCCTCCCGCATCGCGGCGACGCGTACGCGAAGGCGGTCGCTCAGCTGTCCGCCGAGGCGCTCCTGCGCGTCGAGGAACTCGTTGAGCTCCAACATTCCGAAGGGGCTGTCGAAGTCTGGCTCGAAGTCCTCGATCGCGCGCTGAAGCAGGGGCAGGGCGGCCGGGTCTCCGTAGCTTCCCAGGCATGTGGCGCCGAGCGGCGGGTCGTCATCGAAGAGTGCGCGGAGCCGGGCGTAGATGCGATCGTCGCGGACGCCGACGTCCGCCAGCACACAGCACAGGGCGCTCCGCACGTCTTCTTCAGACCCGCGTCGCTCGAGGATCGCGAGCGCCGGCTCGACGACGGGTCGCCCGAGCCGGGGGAGGCGCTGGACGATCCGGTCGTGAATGATCTCGTCCGAGGTCGTTGCGCACAGCACCCGCAGCATCGGCCCGACCGCCTCCGCGGCCTCGAGGTCGGCGAGGAGATCGACGGCGTGAATGGGCGGCCAACCGCCGCCGGGGCTGTCTTCGAGCTGTAGGGAGTCGTCGTTCAACAGGCGCAGGAGCTCCGGCACCGCGGCCGCGCCGAGAGCCAGGACCTCGTCGCGCAGCTTGGGGTCGAGCTGCTCACCAGCCACCGCGAAGCGAGCCAAGGGGTGCAGGTTCACGCGCTCGCCCTTACCCGACGGGTTTCGGCCCGCCAAGTGTGCGACGGCGAGGGACCGATGCTCGCTCCGGCGGATCCGTCGAGGCTTTGGTGGCGTCTGCGCGACACCGCCCCCATGGTCGGGGAGGGGCAGTCGCAACGCTCAGCTGGTGGCTGTCGTCAGATCAGCTCGCACGCCGTGCACGCGCCGACGCGTTGCGTTCTGTCCAATCGCGGTACACGGTGAGCCATGGATCGGCTTCCGCTCTCGCGAGGAGAACTCGACCAGCTGCTCGCTGAAGGCCTGGCGGACGCCGACGACTCCGTGTGCGCCGCGTGGGATTGCATCAAGATCCCGCCGGAGCGCTGGCGGTGCAGCCCTTGGGGCGACGAAGGCGGCGGGTTCTGGGTCGTTGCGGTCCGTGGCGACACCGTCATCTGGTTCAACGACATCGAGGACGGCTTCAACACGAGCACGTTCTCGGAGCGCGGCGTGATCGCTGAATACGGCTGCGCTCAGAGCACGTTCTCCGATGTCCTCAGCTCGCTCCCCGAGGCGGTCGTGGCGCGTGCATTTGCACGACAGGCGCCCGCCAGCTCAGTGCCGCCCACCGCGAACGGACCAGGACGAATCGTGCAGCGTCAGACCAGCTCGTGGGTCATTCAACCCGCGACAGGTGCCTCGCTGCGAGTCCACTTCTCAGGCTGGCGCGAGTCGCGTTTCGTTGGACCAGAGTACGAATCAGTCGCGCTGCGCGATGCGCATCCCGTGCTGCTCGAGCATGTCGAAGACTGGTCCTCCGTCTTCGTGGCGGGTCGCAGCCCGGCGGAGTCTTCCATCGTCGAGCAGCTGGTCCGCTCCGTCGAAGCAGCGACCGAGGGCTGGCGAGGATTCGCCGCGTACGCTGGGCGCGCACAAGTCCACGAGGTCCTTCAGCGGGGGCACGGCTTGGTGATGCGGGCGCCGGCCGGCGTCGCGCGGCGCGCTGCTGAGGTTTTCGCGGCTGCCGGGGTGACTCCGTCAGTCGTTGGGGCGTGGAAGGAGCGAGGCGACGGTCAGCGCCCCCTCGCGCTCGTCCTCGGGGCGAACTTCGTCATTGCCGACGCGTTTCGATTCGAGCGGCTCTCGAGGCCCTGAACTGTGGCTTCGATCCGCGAGCCCGGTCCCAATACAAACGCCCCGTCCAAGCCCTTGGACCCCCTCACGCGCTCCCTATGCGGCAAGTCGCTGGAAGCAGGTGCATCGTGGCTGGCTTGGGATTCGCACACGGGCCGGGCTCCCTCTCAATCAGGAGCATCCAGCATGGGCCTCAAGGTCGATGGCGGTGTGGTCTCACAGTCCAACAACGAGGTGCTCGAGTGCCGCGACGTGTCACCTCCGCGTCCCGCAACCTCGAACCAGTCGGCTGGCCCGCGGAGCCAGAACTCGGTTGCACCCTTCAAGGAGCAGCCGCCGCTGAGCGCGCTTCCGCCGGGTCCCGCCTGTGAGGCCGGTCCCACGGTTCGGGCGAGCGAACTGCAGACGCTGGTGGAGCTCTGCAAGCGCACCGCCGAACTGCCACTGGTCGGCCAGCTCGGGGCGCAGCACCATTGGCTTCGAACCGCCAACAAGGAGGTGGGCATGGGTCAGAACCCCGAGCAGCTTCCCGGCCACGGCGAAGCGCCGCCCCTGATGCGGTCGACGCAGTGGATCGACCACTCGAAGGAGAAGGACAAGGACTGTGTCGTGGTGCCGGACGTGGACGCGGCGTGCGTCGAGCGCGTGACCGAGATCGGCAAGGACACGGGGCAGTGGGTGCCCCTCCTGAATGACTGCCACACGAAGACCCAAGAGGTCCTCGACAAGTGCGCGACCAAGGCGAAGCCCGCGTCGGGGCCGCCGTTCGTTGACCCGAACAAGAATGGGGCTGGGTACAGCCTGTGAAGACGACCGCGCTTGGCATCTTCGGGGGACTCCTGTTGGGCATCAGCGCGTGGCCGCTCTACCAGGGGCTCGCGACGGGGATGCTGACCTGCGCGCACCGGAACCAGAGCCCGGCGTGCGAAGCGAATTACGTGCGGACCGGGGTGGCCGAGGCGGGAGTGGCGGCCGGCCTGGCCAGCGTCGTCGCGGCGCTGTGGTCGGCGCGGCCGCGAAGGCCTCGACAGCCACCCGGTCGCGGCGGGGCTGACGCCTGAGGAGCGCGGTGGCGCTCGGACCGGCGAAGGGGAACGATCAGCTTGTCATTTGGCGCTGCCATCGCTCCCGGCAGCACGAGCGGCGCGACGGTCGTGCCCTTCGCACATCTGGTCGCGCTGCTCGCCACGTTCACAGCCATTCCTCGAGGGCGGCGTAGGCCTCGGGGCGATCCAGCAGGTCGAGGTGCGTGGCGGCATAGACGACCCGCTGGTGCTCTTTGGGAAAGCCGAGGTCGAGCTTTCCGGGCGCGTGGCCCAGCCCGCTCGCGACGGGCACCAGGCCGTCACTGCGCAGCCGCGCGCCGGGCCCTTTGCTTTGAGTGGCGGCCAGCGCGAAGCACCGCACGCCGCGTGGCAGAGGCACGGAGACACGCTGGTCGCGGCCGAACTCGAAGCGGTCCTTGCCCTTCCAATGGGCGTCAACCACGAAGCCGAAGCGCAGGTCGGTCACTCCCGCGCTGCGCAGCTTCGCGAGCCTCGCCAGCGGAGCGCTGTAGCGGCTGACGCCGAGCGCCGTCTCGAACCAGCTGCCCGCGCGCTCCACCGGAGAGCCGTGGTGCGGCGTGCCCATGCAGATCAGCGTGACGAGCTTCTTGCGCCAGCGAGCGCCCTCGCGCTCGGCGAGGTGACAGGCGCTCCGCGCGACGAGGCCGCCCATGCTGAAGCCGAGGATCGCGAGCTCGTCGATCGGGGTGTCTGACGAGGACACCAGCTGCTCGAGCAGCGCCGACAGCTCCCGGCCGTTGACCGAGACGTGGAGCCCGCTGTTGTAGCGGAGGTAGTGGGCCGACCAGCCCAGGTCGCGTTCGAGCGCCGCGCCGTGGTCGTGGCCGTGCCGCAGCCACTGCAGGTCGCTCATCGAAGAGCCGTGGATCAACACCAGGACCTTGCGCGAAGGCTTGGGGCCTTCTGCACGACGGTGCAGCTCCATGGGCTGGGCCAGTGGGCTGCCGCTCTCGGCCAGCACGTCGCCGACCAGACCGTTCAACGCCGCCAGCGCGGCCAACGCTTCGGGGCCTGGGGTGCTCTGACCCAACACGGGCGCGAGCTGCTCGAGCGCCTTGTCGATGGTGAGGCCGACGGCGCGCGTCACCCCGCGAATGCCTGAGTAGACGAGGCCGCTGATCGCGCGCGACGGCCAGGCGAACGGCCCGCTGGCGATGGCGTGGTGCATGTTCTCGACCACCGTCGTCGTTTCGGTGGTCGCGCGGATCAGCAACGTGCTCGCGGCGCGGAGATCGGCGGCGACGGAGCGCGGCTGGGGCGGCTTTGGGGGCAAGGGTGGAGCCTGCCCGAGTGTGGTCGCTGTTTGTTGCTGATTGGGTGGCTGGGCCCCGCAAGCAGAAGCCGGGCAGACCGGCGCTTCTCGAATGCGCCCCTCCGTGGATGCGTCCAGCTGGCTAGCCTGCGTGAATCCGTCGGGCGCGTGGTATTTCATTGGCCATGCCTGGGCGAGACGCGAAGGGAGTTGGGGCGCAGTTCCTCGACTCACTGCAGGAACACCTGGCGACGTTGATGAAGACCAACGGCTTCAAGAAGTCAGGCCGGTGCTACTTCCGGGTCCACGAGAAGCGTCGCTACGACGTCATCGAGTTCAGGGGGAGCATCTACGGGTCGGCTGAACGCTCGCGCTTCACGTGCGAGGTGTACCAGCACGACGCGAGAAAGGACGATCCCCATGCTCGCCAATGGAAGAGGTTCCCGACCACCGGCTCGAACGTGTTCAGCCGCAACATCGGCGATTTCATGCCGGGCGGTCGCCAGCACTGGTGGGATCTTGACGGAGCTACGGATATCCAGACGCTCTCCAACGAGATCGAGCGGCTCATCAAGGAGCAGGTAATTCCTTATTTCGGTAGTTGGGGACCGACGAAGAAGCCGTTCATCGTCCCGGCATGGTGACCCGATCCGCCCCGAAGACCCTCCCCCGCGGGTGTCATGGCGACTTCTTCCGCTGGTACAACAACGAGCATCACTACTCCGGCCTCGGACTGATGCCGCCTGCCGACGTGCACTTCGGTCGCGCCCAGGAGCGCCAGTCTGCGAATTCGGTGGTGCTTGAGGCAGCTCATCGCGCCCAGCCCGAGCGCTTCGTGCTCGGCACGCCAACCCCGCCAGCCCTGCCGACGGCGGCGTGGATCAACAAGCCCAAGTCGGAGAACGGGAGCGTGAGCGCTCAAGCCTAAATGCAGAACACTGGTGTCTCAATCACGTTGACAGGTTCCGCACCGTTAATTAGTTCGGCGGGCCGTGTGAAATGGCTCCCGTACTTGGACGAGTTTCGAACAGCAGTCATGGAAGAGGCCCGAACGAGGCTCGGTTGAGGATTGTGCAGACGCTGTCTGCACAAATTGCCGCCTCGCGATTGTCCAGACGGCTCGAGGCGGAGAAGCGCGGTGACGGTCCCTTCATTCGCGAGGACGAACTCCCTGCGAAGGCGCGAGCGCTCCTGGCCTGGTTTGACTGGCCCGGGCCGTGCTCGACCGTTGGGCCCGGTTTGGCGAGGCTCTGGCCGTGAGCCTGAAGGTGGTCGAGTCGCTCGAAGGTTGGCTGCGCGCGAGCCATGCCGAGCACGAGGCGGCCGGGCTTCACCTCGAGTCGCTCTGCCCGGGGTTTCGCTTCACGGGCGTCGAAGCGACGGCTGATGGGGCCCGGACGGCGAGCTTCGAGTTCGAGGGCGCGAGGTTCATGTTCGTGCCCGGCGGAAGCACCGAGCTCGGTTTCGTCGACGGAGCGCTAGAGCGCCGATCAGGTTTCCGCCCGAGGAAAGTCGATCGCTTGCGCGGGCGATCGACGCCGGAGTGGGCCGCGTGATCAGTTCGCCACCTCACGG
>JALHOS010000161.1 GCA_022842905.1 Myxococcaceae bacterium
GCCGTGCTGGCGCGCAAGCGCACGCGCCACCGTCAGGCCCAGGCCGTGGCCGGTGGGCTTCGTCGTGACGCCGGCCTCGAACACCCGCTCGCGGGTCTCCTCGGGCACGCCGGCGCCGCGGTCCCGCACCTCGACGCGGGCAGCCCCGTCTTCCGGGCGCAGCACCAGCTCCACGGTCGAGCCTGCCGGGCTCGCGTCGAGCGCGTTCTGCACCAGGTTGACGAGCACCTGCGTCAGCTTGCGCGTGTCTGCCCGCACCTCGACCGGTCGCTCTTCGTCCACCGACAAGCCGACGCCTCGTTCCCGCGCGAGTCCTTCGTGGAGCGCGAGCACGTGCCTGGCGACGTCGCCGAGCGCGACGGGCTGAGTGGACAGCGGCACGAGCGGCCGCGAGTACGTCAGGAAGGACTCGAGGATTTCTTGCATGCGGTCCACCTCGCGGCGGAGCACCGTCAGCCGCTCCTGGTCCTTCCCCGTCGCCTCCCGCGCCAAGAGCTGCGCGAGGCCCTTCACGCTCGAGAGCGGGTTCTTCAGCTCGTGGGCAATCTCGGCGGACAGCGTGGTGAGCGTTCGCGCGGACTCGGCGTGCAGCGCGAGGACTTCGTCTCGGGCGGCGAGCGCCTGCGCGAAGCTCTGCTGGTACGCGCCGCGCAGCATCGTCCCCACGACGACGCCCCAGCCAATCGCCAGGCTGTACACACCGGCCCGCAGGAGCAGCAGCGTGCCGCTCGTGGACAGCGTCGGGCCACCCCCGAGCGTCATCGGCACCATCGTCGGGACCCAGCCGAACCAGGCCGTCGCGGTCAGCGTCCACACCAGCCCGAGCCCCAGCGCGGCGACGCCAGCGGCCACCCACGTCTGAACGAACAGCGCCAAGACGATGCACACCACCGCGAAGATGATGAAGAGCGGGCTGTCGATGCCGCCGGACACCACCACGGCCAGGGCGAGCGCCGTCGCCGGAATCGGGACGAGGCGAGCGAGCTGCCGACGGCTGACGCCCGTGCGACGAATGGAGCGCAGGCGCAGCGCACCAACCGCGGCCACCACGGAGCCGACGCCCAGCACCGCGGCTCGCCGCCACGTCGCGCCGTCGTCGACGAGGAGCACGACGCTCAGCAGCAGCAGCGGCGGGAAGACGAAAAGCCGCGACCGCCAGAGCCGGCCCAGCAGCGCCGTGAAGGCCGCGTCTTCGAGGGACTCGTCGGGGCGAGGGAGCGCGGCCATGAGTGCGGCCCGGTCATAGCCTCAAAGCGGCTGGCTGCACGGTCATCGGAGTGGGATCGAGGCTCGCAACGATGCGACCGCCGGCTCGACTCCCGCAGAAGCGAGCCCGTCGGCTCGAGAGAGAAGCGCCGACGACTCCGGCCTGGCACCGTGGCGCGTCGAGCCAGCAGGCGTGGCGAATGTCGGGACCGCGTGCTGCGGGGACTCGCCCGCAAGACGTGAGCCGACGGACCGCCACGTCGCGGACTGCGGCGGCTCAGGTAGGTTCGCCGCGGGCCTCGCGACGTCCGCCGCTCACCGCGGCCAGGACAGCTCCGACATCAGCACCGGCCGGACGAGGTCCCGCGTGCGCTCGCCGCGGAGCTGGGCCTCGAGCGCCTGCCGCTCTCGGTTGAGCAGGAACTTCCGTTCCCGCGTCGTCCGCTCACGCGACGTCCCGTTCCCCACGCCCACCGCCGCCATCACGATGCCTGCGATGCCCCCGACGACGCAGGCGACGCCCGTGATGAGCAGCGCTCTGTCCATGGATCCCGCGAGGAGCCCAGCCGGAAGCGTGAACCCGCCCACGACGAGCGCGGGGATGAAGAGCGAGCCAATCACGGTCAGCGCCACGTTCCCCGCGCCCCACCCGTCGGGCATGGCGCGCAGCTCGGCGTTGATTTCGTCGAGCCGGAGCCTGGCGGCTGCAGGGTCCGCTGGGACACTCGACGGTCCTTCGTCTTGCGGCCGCAGGGTGACGCTCGGGACCGGCGCCGTCTTCACCGGCACCGACACCCCGCTCGGCAACACCGTCAACGGCGCGTCCGGCTGGCCGGCTTCGATCAGTGTCCAGCCTGCAGCCGAGAGCGCTCGCGCGTGGACGGTCAGCAGCGTCCCTTGGCAGGGGAGGCGCACGAGCCCGCCCGATGGCACCGTGTCGAAGTCCAGGTGCGCGCCCGTCGGCGTCGTGCAGCGCGCCACCACCCGCGCCACGTCGCCCGCCGAAGCGCCGGTCAGCACGACGTCGACGGCCTCGATGGACCCGGTGTGCTCGCGCACGGCGAGCGACAGCGACAGAGGTCCCAGGCGCGCCACCTGTGCTTGGGCTTGCTGGAAAGGGCGAGCGACCTTCGGGGTCGTCGAGCCAGACAGCCGGTGGGCGGGGCGCAGCGCCAACAGCCGGACGAAGGCGGCGACGGCGCGGGCTTCGTCTCCCAAGCTGGCCGCGACGAGCCCTTGAAGCTGGAAGAGCACCAGGACGTCGGCGGGGCCGAGCGAAGGCTCCTTCTCGAGCCGCGTCAGCACCGCGTCGGCGCTGCGGTAGTCCAGCTGCTCCATGTGCGCGCGTGCCTGCTGGAGCTGAGGCGCTTCAGCGGCGAGCGCCAGTGCGAGGTAGGCCGCGAGCACGGGCGCGTTCAGCGGTACGCCAGGTACAGAGGATCCGGCAGCAGCCGCGACGACGGCGGCGGAGGAGGAGGCGGGGTACCGATTTGCTCAGCCGCTGAGATCTGCTCCTCGAGCTCCCGCTTCTCCTTGTTGAGCCGGAAGCGCGTGTCCTTCACGTCGTTCTGGTTCTTCAGGCCCTGCGTCGCACCGATGATGCCCATGACGAGGCCTCCGGCGCCGACCGCGAGGCACACGAGCCCGATGATGAGGAACTCGACGCCGAAGATGCCGCCGAGCGTGAGCACCAAGCCGGGGAGCAGCGCGGCGCTGAGCGTGAACCCGGCGATGGCCAGAGCCAGGTTGACGCCGCCCCAGCCGTCCTCGGTGCGGCGCAGCTCCTGAATCACCTCGGTCAGCCGGCGCCGGAGCGACGACACGTCGGTGCTCTGCCCCAGCACCACGTCGACGTGCCGCACGACGCCGAGCGCCGTCTGGCCAACGAAGGCCGCGGTGGACACGAGGGTGGCGCTGCGCGGACTCTCCGACAGCGACGAAGGCAGCGACGAAGAGAGCGACAGGACGAGCAGGCTGGCGACAATCATGGCGGCGGACTCTATCGTCTCGCCGCGCGCATGCGACTGGCCTTCGACACCTACGCCGCTCCCGGAGCGTCACCCACCCGCACCCTCGTCTGGCTCCACGGCTTGTTGGGCACCGGCAACAACCTGCGCACGCTCGCCCGCCGCGTCGTCGACGCCCGCCCCGACTGGCAAGCCGCCCTCGTCGACCTGCGCGCGCACGGCGAGTCGCTCGGCCAGGACGGTGAAGACACCCTGCACGCCGCCGCGCAGGACGTCATCGACACCTTCGCCGAGCACCCGCTGCCGGTCCGCGCCGTCGTGGGGCATTCCTTCGGCGGCAAGGTGGCCCTCGCGCTGTGGGACTCGCCGCTGCGCCTGGAGCACGTGTGCACGTTGGACAGCGGCCCGAGCGCGCGGCTCGACGCCCGGGGCAGCCAGACGACGCTGCGGGTGCTCGACGCCCTCGAAGCGACGCCAGGTCCCTTCACGTCGCGCGACGGCTTCGTGCAGGCGCTCGCGGAGCGAGGCGTCGTGCCTTCGCTCGGTCGGTGGCTCGCCATGCAGCTCCACGGACCGGCGGGGGCGCTCACCTTCGCGCCGTCCATTCCCCGGCTGCGGGCGCTGTTGCAGTCCTACTTCGCGTGGAACGCGTGGCCCGTCTTTCACGAAGCGGTGGGCAAGCCCGGAGCGCCTCACTTTCACCTCGTCATCGGCGCCACCTCCACCGTGTACGACGCCGCGGACCTGGCGACGGTGCAGGGGTTGGTGGACTCGTCAGGGGGCCAGGTGACTCGAGGCATCGTGCAGGCCGGGCACTGGGTGCACGTCGACGCGCCGGACGCCGTCGTCAACGAGGTGTTGTCGTGGGCCTGAAGACGCTGGTGCTGGACGGCGCCCGGGTGGACGGGCTCGAGGCGTTTTGGGACGAGGTGACGCGCTCGCTGCGCGTGGGGCCCTGGGGCCGCAACCTCGACGCGCTCGAGGACGTGCTGCGCGGGGGCTTCGGGACGCCGCCGGAAGGCTTCGTGTGGAAGTGGACCGGCGCGGCGCGGCTGCAGCAGGCGCTGGGCCCCAAGGAGACCGAGCGCTGGCTCGTCGCCCGCCGCTCCTCGACGCACCCGAGCAACTGGCCGGCGCTCGACGCGCGGCTGACGAAGGTGCGGGCTGGCGAAGGGGAGACGCTGTTCGACGAGTTGGTGTCGGTGGTGCGCGGCGCGGCGGGGCCGGACATGGCGCTCAGGCGCGTCGAGCTGGTGTTCGAAGGCTAGCGCTTCACACCTTGGCGCTGAGCCAGGGCTGCGTGGGGGGCTCCGCTGCCGGCTGCTTGGGCTCGCTCGGCTCGGCGCTGGGCAAGCGCACGCGCACCGCCGTGCCGACGCCAGGCGTCGAGTCGACGGCGATGGTGCCGCCGTGCGCTTCGACGAGGCGCTTGGTGGTGGCCAGCCCCAACCCCGTGCCTGGGAGCTGGCGGGTTTCCGGCGCGCGGAAGAAGGGCTGGAAGAGCTGCCCCAGCACCTCCGGCGTCATGCCCGGTCCGTTGTCGATGACCTCGAGCAGCGCGAAGCCGCCGTCCCGCCGCACCGTCACCTCGACGCGCGCGCTCGGCCGCCCCGCCGTGTACTTCACCGCGTTGGACAGCACGTTCTGGGCGATGGACTGGAGCAGCTGCGGTGGGCAGCTGGCGACGACGCGCGGCTCGACGTGGCGAACCAGGTCGACGCCGGACGCCACGGCGGTCTGCGACTGCTCGAGGAGAATGGTGGTGACCGCGGTGTCCAGCTCGCCGTGACCCTTGTCCGACGTCTTCCCCGCGCGGCAGAAGCGCAGCAGCGCCTCGACCAGCTCCGACATGCGCGCCGTCGACGCTTCGGCCTGGCTGAGGAGCTCCTTCACCGACGGGTCCGGCACCTGCCGGCGCGCGAGGGTGAGGTAGCCCTTGAGCGGCGAGAGCGGCGAGACGAGGTCGTGCGCGACGCGGCTGGCGAAGGCGTCGAGCTCCTGGTTGCGCAGGTCGAGCTGGCTCATCTGCGTGGTGATGACGCGCTGCTGGCGGCGCAGCGTGCGCACCACCAGCGCCGCGACGATGAGGGACGTGAGGATCGCCAGGCCCACCGCCGCGCTGCCCAGCGCGCTCGTGCGCAGCCGCGTCTGCTGGAGCTCTCGCAGCAGGGCCCGCGTCTCTTCGGCGTTCTTCCGCGCGAGCGCGCCGGCGGTGTCGTCCAGCTCGAAGGAGATGGGCTTCACTTCTTCTTCCAAGTGCGCGCGGGCGCGCTCGGCTTCCTTGCGGTTCGACGCCTTGATGGTGACGTCGACCTTCTTCACCAGGCGGCTGGACACCTCCGACAGCTTCACCCACAGCTCGGCGTCACCGCGCGGGAGGTCCGCCGCGAAGCGGGTGCTCGTCTCCTGAATCTCTTCGAGGATGACGTCCATGGCGTTGTCGGCGCTCTTGCGCTCGTCGTCGTTCGCCGCGTTGATGTGGGCGTCGGCCGCGTGCGTCAGCATGGCCGCGTCCAGGCGCATCAGCCCGATGAGGCGCTCCCGCTCGAGGCTCGCCGCCACCAGCGTGTCGATGCGGCCGGCGGCGCGGCGCGCGCTCCACAGGCTGAAGCCGGCGCCGGCGGTCATCAGCACCACCACCAACGCGAAGCCGACGTAGAGGCCGCCGGTCGACAGCTTCTGCGGTGGGCTCGTCGTCACGGGGACGGTGTTTACTCGGGGCCGAGGCGCCGCGGAGCGCCCGGAAACGCTGATCCGGATCCTGCTGGCCGGTGGGGACGGGGAGGGCAGTCGGGCGGGCCAGGGTGGGGAAAAAAGGGGCAGCTCAGGGCGGCGTGTCTCGTCATTCTCGGGTGTTGAGAGGCCAGAAATGTCCGGCACACCGCACGCAGAGGCGCTCCCCGCCGCGATTCCTCGCGGTCCAACTCACTGGAGAACACCCACATGAAGAAGCTGCTCGCCGCTGCTCTGTTCGTCTTCGCCTTCAACGCGTTCGCCGCGAACTTCGCCGAAGAGGCCAAGGCCGCCGACAAGGCCGCGAAGAAGGAAGAGAAGAAGGAAGAGAAGAAGGAGGAGAAGAAGGAAGAGAAGAAGGAAGAGAAGAAGGAAGAGAAGAAGGAAGAGAAGAAGAAGTAAGCCTCTTCGTTTTCCTCGCTCGACTGGTTCGAGCGCTTCTTCGACGGCTCTTCAGGGAAACCTGGAGGGCCGTTGTGCTTGCGGGCGCCGCCGCTAGCGCGGCGCGCCCTTCGTCGTCAAGGCGGGGCGATGCCTACACCCCTCGCCGCCGGCGCCGTGATTGAGGCCTGGCGGCGGGTCGCGGCGTAGCGTGCGCACCTTCCCACGTTGGAACTGGAAAGGACGAACACCGTGACCATGAAGCTCGATGGCGTCAGGCAGCACCATGTGACTCCCAGCGGCGCGGAGCCGGGGGCGACGACGGAGCAGGCCCGTGTGCAGCCGCAGGCGGAAGCACCCGCGGTTCCCAACCGGGTCTTTGCGCCCCAGGTCGCCGACGCGCGGCCCCATCAAGCGCACTCGGAGTTTGGCGGCCCGGTGCGGGCGAGTGGGGGAGCCCATGCCGCCCCGGAGCTCGGAACGCGCGGGCGGGCGCAGCAGCAGCCGCCGCGCATCAAGCCAGACCCCAACGTTTCGCCGCGTGAGGCGCGGGCCGCGGCGCTCGCGCCCCTTCAGCAGAAGGAAGGCGCACTGAACGACGAACTCGCCGCACTCACCGCGGGGGCCGCGACCATGGCTCCGGCGGAGCTCGGGGCTCGAATCCAGGACGTCGGCAAGAAGCTCGCGGCGGTGAAGGCCGAAATGGCCGCCGTCCAGCCGGTTCCGATGGCCGCGCGACACGACCCGCTCCAGAGCGCGGGCGGCAAGGCAGCGCGTGCGTTCGTCGAGGGGTTGGACCCCAAGTACACCCAGCGGAAGACTCCTGAGCAGCGCCAAGCGTTCCTCCGCGGCGATGACCCGTCCTTCTCTCGCGCCGACTTGATGAAGAAGTACGAGTCGGCGGTCTCCGCGCTCGGGCCTCACGACCGCATGGACTTCGACAGCGTTTTCCGAGGGACCACGGACATACGCGCTCCCGGTGCGCTCGACATGGGCCAGACAGCGGGCTTCCTCGGCATTGGCGCGGAGGTCGGCAAGGCTTCCGCGACCGCCAAGGCGGCGCTCAGCGATGGGACCTTTGGCGATCCCGCACAGCGTGAGGCGTTCTTCCGCACGGCGTTCGGCGATGGACCCGTCGACCGCGCCCTGGCGGCGGCGAAAGGTGCGCCCGACAAATTTCCCAGTGTCGGGCTCATGGTTGGGCCCCCGGTCAAGGGACCGAACGGGGTCGTCACGTCGCACTTGCAGGCGACCGTCACCGACAACTCGAAGGCTGGAGTCCTGGCGGAGGGGTGGGCCACCTACAACCGAGATGGGACGGTCGACTTCACGAAGTGGGACCCCAAGTACCCGAATGGCGCGCCTGCCGCCGACGGCTACGTCAGCTGGGGGCTTCAGCGGCACTGAGCCGACGGCGCGTTGGTCTGGCCTCAGAGCTTCCAGCCAGCCAGACTCTTGCGGGCCTCGAGCACCGGCGCCGCGCGCGACGTCGACGTGACGAGCTTGTCGGTGAGCGCCAGGAGGCGTTCCGCCATTTGGTGGGCGAGCGTGTTGACGATCTTCAGCGCCGCGAGCTCCTGCGCGTCGAGCATGCGGCGGAACGCGCGCGTCGGCATGCGCAGGACCGTGGTGACCGCCAGCGCGGTGCCGGTGGCGCTGCGCAGGTGGGTGCCGCCGAACAGGCTGAGCTCGCCCAACACGTCGCCAGTGCCGAGGGTCGAGAGCAGCTTGCCTTGTTTGGTGACCTCGACGCGGCCCTGGGCGATGACCATGAGCGCCTCGGAGAGATCTCCCTCGCGGAAGAGCACGTCGCCCGTCTGGTACGTGCGCTCTTCGGTGATGCCGAAGACACGTTCGACCTCGGCCTCGGACAGGCTTTTGCAGATCGGTGACACGGCGAGGCGACGGCGGAGCGAGACGTGCGTCGAGGGGGCCATGGTGCGGCGCAGTCTACGGGCAGATGCGAGGCGGCGCAGAGAGTGGCTGACGCCACGCTCGGGTCGACTGCGAGCGATCCATGAAAATTCGACACGTACTGTCGAGTTTTCATGGCAAGCTCCCAAGGCCATGCGGATCCCCCGGCCAGGGCTCGTCCGCGCGCTCGAGGTGCGCCTCCGACGCAACCCCGTCGTCGGGCTCCTCGGCCCGCGGCAGAGCGGCAAGACCACGCTGTCCCAAGAGCTCGCCGCGTCCTGGGCGGGGCCGGTCACGCGCTTCGACCTCGAGCGCCCGAGCGACCTGGCCAAGCTGGCGGAGCCGGAGCTGACGCTGGAGCCGCTGCGCGGCCTCGTGGTGATCGACGAGGTGCAGCGTCGGCCGGACCTCTTCCCGCTGCTGCGGGTGCTCGCCGATCGCCCGAGGAAGCCGGCGCGGTTTCTGCTCTTGGGCAGCGCCAGCCCCGCTCTGCTGCGCCAGGAGTCCGAGTCGCTCGCCGGCCGCGTGGCCTTCCTCGAGCTGCCCGGCTTCTCGCTGAGCGAGGTCGGGCCGGCGCGCCTGGAGCGGCTCTGGCTGCGCGGCGGGTTCCCTGCGTCGTACACCGCCGGGTCCGACGCCGACAGCGCCGCCTGGCGCGACGACTTCATTCAGACGTTCCTCGAGCGCGACCTGGCCCAGCTCGACGTGAAGGTGCCGGCGCCGACGCTGCGCCGCTTCTGGACCATGTTGGCGCACGTCCACGGCCAGGTGCTCAGCTGGTCCGAGCTCGGCCGCTCCATGGGCGTGTCCGACGCCACCGCGCGCCGCTACACCGAAAGGCTCGAGGGGGCGTTGGTGGTGGAGCAGCTGCGGCCGTGGTTCGAGAACGTCAGCAAGCGCCAGGTCAAGTCACCCAAGCTGTACCTCCGTGACACGGGGCTGCTGCATTCGCTGCTCGGCATTCGCACGCGGGCGCACCTCGACGTCGCGCCGCAGCTCGGCGCGTCGTGGGAAGGGTTCTTGTTGCAGCAGGTTCGCCTGCGCCTCGGGGTGCAGGCTCGGGACTGCTACTTCTGGTCGACGCATCAAGGGGCTGAGCTCGACTTGCTCGTGCTGGACGGGCCCCGACGGCTGGGCTTCGAGTTCAAGCGCACGACGTCTCCCGCGCTGACCCCGAGCAGCCGCAGCGCGCTGGCGACGCTGGGCCTCACGCGGCTCCACGTGGTCCACGCCGGCAAGGACACGTTCCCGCTGGGGCCCAACGCCGTGGCGCTCGCCGCGGGCCGGCTCACGGAAGACCTCGAGCCGTTGTGACGTGAGCTTCGTGTGACGGCGCACGCGCCGTCTTCGCGCCGCCGAAGCCGCATGCGCTGTGTTGCGAAAGCCAGCCACGCTGGCTCACGCCACGTCGCGCGTCTCCGGGGCCACGCTTCGAGCTGCGCCAGGCTCACTGCGCACGCCACCACCAGCCTGGGGCGTCGGCCGCAGGCGTGATGCGCCCGCTGCGTTCCGGACGGACGGCGTGAACGGTGGCCGGAGGCTCTTCGGCTCGTCGACCAGGCGAAGGGTCGCTCGGCGCTTCGTCCAATGCCGGCGATCGAAACGATCGTCATCGTGTCCTTCGCCGGGCGCGGCCAAAGAGCGGGCGCGGTGTCAAGCACGACTCGAGCATGCCCGCGCGCTCCGACTCGGCGCTCCGTCGCCGCCGGGAGGAGCCGGGCTAGCGTCACGCAGCCTCACCTCACGCTCCGGAGAAAATGCATGTCCGTCCAATTCCCGCCTGTCCGCACGACCAACGCCCCCGGTCCCTCAACCACCCGAGACGCTGAAAACACGGCACAGCCTGCTTCCAAGCAGCACACGCCCGCGAACGGCTGGCTCGGCGGCGTCGACAAGTCTCGACCCGGTCAGTCGCTGTTGGCCGCGCTGGCGCCCGACCCGTCCCTGTCGAACCTCGCCGCAACCGTGGCGAAGCGGAGGGCCGAGGGAACTCCTCCGCCTCAAGGAACAGCCGAGGACGTGCTCAAGCGGGACAAGTCGAACGAGGCGGCCCTGAAGACGTTGCTCTTCGAGTTCCCGAAGACCGGCGACTTCTTCATGTCGGCGAGCACAGGCAAGCCGGGCGCCGGTGATGAAGTGAGGGAACTCATCAAGCTGGGTGATGAGGCCTCTGCGTTGCAGACTCCCGAGGAACGAGCGGCGTTCGACTCGGCCATGCTCGAGGACGCCAAGGCGACCGTGGCCCGCTTGTCGTCTCCGGAAGCCGTGACGGCGTGGCTCGACGAAATGCGGGGGTCCGAGGCGGTCGTTGAACGGTCCCGTGCCGGGATCGAGGCCGTCATCACGGACCTCGGTCTTCAGGGCAAAGTGTCGCCCCAAGAGGTCGACCAACTCGTCAAGCAATCGATCGCGGAGACGGCCATGAACGCGAGGGCGATTGAGTCGCTCGCCGCGAACAAGGACTTCGTCGGCGGATTCGAACTGAGCGACGTCTCGCACCGCGGCATGAGGGAGCTCGTCTCGACCCTGACGCGCCTCCGGAGCGCGTTGCAGTAATGGCGACGACGAAGGGAAAGGCGCGAGGCAAGAACGTTGCGACCGCGGCCGCAGCTGCGGTCTCCGTGGCGGCGCGAGTCTCGCGACTCTTTGCGGCGCAGGCAGCGCTGACGGGACAGACGCCGCTCGACGCGGCCAAGCGAAGACTGGCGCTGGCCAGACGAGGTAAGGGCGGCGCGAGGGCGACCAAGAAGGGCTCGAAGAAGTAGGTCGGGCCGCAGCGCGCTGGCGACGCTGGGCCTCACGCGGCTCCACGTGGTCCACGCCGGCAAGGACACGTTCCCGCTGGGCCCAACGCCGTGGCGCTCGCCGCGGGCCGACTGACGGAGGACCTCGAGCCGCTCTGAGGTGACTTGCTAGGGCTGGCACACCACGGTGTCGCCGGACATGGAACAGGTGCGGCAAAGGTTGGTGAGGACGAAGGCGCCGCCGCGGCACTCGAGCGTGCCCCCGCCGTCGACGGTGCAGAGGGCTCGGGTCCCGACCACCTGCGGGCAGGCGTCCCCCTCGAGGGAGCCGCGCAGGTCGCACTGCACGAGGCCCGCCGCGAGCTGACAGCCGTTGGGCCCGCGGCAGGGGAGGCTGCGCCACCCGCCGTCCAGACATTCCTGCGCCCACGTCACCGCTTCGCAGCGGAAGGTGCCCCTGGTGCACGGTGTGCCGCCGTCATCGCCCGCGTCGAGGAGCGCTCCGCCGTCCTGCCCCGCGTCCGCGCCAGCGTCGACCTGAACGAAGGGGCGCAGGCCCGCGTCGACGCCCTCAGGCTCGACCACCGGCACCAGGCAGCCGTGCAGCACGCTCAGCCAGCACGGCAGCCCGAAGAGGAGGCGTCTTGGCATGGTGAGAGCTTCGCTCAAGTGGGCTCGCGGCGCGGCGGTCCAGCGTCGCCCATGAACCGAGACGAGCCTCCGCAAGTCCGACGAGGCAGGCAGCCACCGCGAACACACCGCCGACCCCGGCGCCCCGCTGACCCCTGTGCGCGTTCATGGCGCGTCCTTCGCGCGGGGGCGAACGACCGAACGCCTGGGGCTCTCGCGTGGAGCGACCCAGGCGCGTCGTCCGCACGCCTACGCCGGCGAGCTGAGCTTGGTGCGGTCCTTCGAGAGCACCACCTTGCGCCGCAGCGCGCCGTCCGGCACCTGCAGCTGCGCCGCGAGCGCCCCTTCGACGCGCACGTTGCCCTCGACGACCAGCTCTTCCCCGGTGGCGTACTTCACCTTGCCCTCGCCGCTGATGCGGGTGCGCTTGAGGTCGACCTCGCCGCCGAGCAGCGCCGTCTTCGCGCCCTTGAGCACCACGTCGTAGCCCATGGGCTGCGTTTCGAAAGCCAGCCGCTCACCACCCAGGTCGATGCTGCCGCCCGCGCCCTTGAGCCGCGCCGACTCGATGTCGAGCTGCCGCCCGCCGCGGGACACGGTGACGTCCTTGAGCAGCGCGTCCACCGACTCGACCTTGGCCTTCACCTTGAGCCCAGTCGGGCCCATGGACACCGCGCCATCGGCCGTCAGCGGGCCCAGCTCGGCCAGGCCCACGCCGCCCTGGTTGCTGATGCGGGCGCCCAGCAGCTGGCCTTGGAACCGGCCGATGTCGACCGCCAGCGCCGACTTGTCGAAGCCCGTCAGCTGCGGCTTGCCGTCGACCAGCTTCGCGTCGGCCTTGAAGGACAGGCTGGTGCGCTCGAGCGTGCCCGCGCCCATTTGCACGTAGTCGCCGTTCGCCAGTCGGTACGCGCCGCCTTGGGTGCTGACGGCCACGTCGGTCAGTCCGCCGCTCAAGCTGAGCGCCTCGCCGCTGCGGGTGAAGTTGAGGTCCAGCGTGGCCGTGCCGCCGGAGCCCTGCAGTGCCACGTCGTCCCGCGCCACCGTCACCCCGTCGAGCTTCACCTGGCCAGACAGCTTCCCGGCCAGGGGCGTGCCTTGGAAGGACAGCTTCGAGCCTTCGCCCAAGCGCACCTCGGCGCCGGGCAGGCTCAGCGTGCCCGCCTTGAACGTCGCGTCCTGCACCTGAATGTCGGCCTTGTCGACGTTGGCCATGAGCATGCCCTTGAGCATGTCCATGACCTTTCCTTGCTTCTCGTCGACGGCCTTCGCCGGCTTCGCCTTGCCGTCGAGCAGCCCGAGGATGCCGTCCATGGTGAGCGGCAGCGCGTCCATGGGCGCCGGCATGTCGATGTCACCGCCGAACATGTTCACGGTGATGTTGAGTTTGCCGTCCGGCCCGAAGGACACCTTCTTGACGCCGATGCCGCCTTCACCGCCCACGGCCACGCCGTTGAGCTGCACGGCGGTCTGCGCGGGGTCGATGGCGCCGTCCTTCACCACCAGCTTGAGCTCGGCCGACGCGTTGGCCAGGTCGACCTCACCCAGCCCGTCCATGCCCACGGCGGCGCTCAGGTCCACCTTGCCGGACAGCGGCAGCTTCACCGCCACCGTGCCGTCCTTGATGAGCCGGAGCGCTTCGAGCGGGTTGCCCGGCGTGGCCGGCGCGGTGATGCCCGCCAGCTGCGCGGCCGTGGTGGCCGCGACCTGCTCCTTGGAGAGCACCTTGGGCGGCTCGGCGAGGCTGCCGACGCCGGGCACCTCCGGCGTCTTGGCGCCCAGCACCTTGCCCACCTTCGCGTCCAGCGTGAGGTTGGCGTTGGCCAGGCTGAGCTTGCCGTCGGACAGGTGCGCGTCGGCGATGTCGAGCTTGAGGCCCGCCTCGACGTCGTGCTTGGCGATGGGCGTGCCGGTCAGCTTCGCGAGCGCCTGCAGGCCGAGCTGATCGCCCCGCGCGCGCACGTCGAGCCCCACGCGGCCGCGCAGCTCCGGCGCCTGGCCTTCTTTGACCTGCACTGACTCGACGTCGAACGTGGCGCGGCCACCCGGCAGCAGCGTCACCGTCTCGCCCGCGACCTTCACCGAGCCGCCGTCCAGCGCCGCGTCGATCTTGCTGCCCTTGCCCAGCGTGAGCGACGTCGTCTTGCCGAACGCCAGGTCGGTGATGCGCAGGTCCGCGCGGCTGCCCTTCGCGAAGTCGAGGGACACGGTGCTGGTGTGCACCTTGCCGTCCGCCAGGGCGATCGACACTTCCCCGGTGCCGTCCAGCTTGAGCCCGCTCGCGTCGAGCGACAGGTTCCCCGCGCCGCGCACCGTGCCCGCGCCCTGAAGCGTGGCGTCGCCGGCCTTGAAGCTGCCCTGCCCGACGTTGAGGTTGGCCTCGGCGTCGCTGACCTTGAGCTCCACCGCGCCCTGGCCCACGGACACGCGCTCGACGGTGCCCTTCACCGAGCTGCCCTTGGTCAGCTGCACTTGGCCTTGGCCAACGCCGGCCTTCACCGAGTCGAGCGTGCCGGCCACCTGCACCGCGCCGTCGACCGTCAGGCCGCGGCCGGTGCCGACCTGGAGCCGCCCGCCGCCCTGCAGCGTCAGCGTGCCCACGTCGACGTCCACGTCCTTCGTCTTGCCCTTCGCGTCGTCGATGGTGACGGCCAGCGAGCGCGCGGTCGCGTCCACGTCGAAGTGGTGCTTGGCGGTGTCGACGGACAGCTTCACGTCGCCGCTGACTTTGGCCTGCTTGACCGACACCGAGCCCTGCGTGCCGGCCTGCACCATGCTGGCCTGCAGGTCGTCCACGGACACCGACGTGCCCTTGAGGCTCAGGTTCACCTTCGCGCCGGTGGGGCTGATCTCCACGTCGCCGTTGAACTTGCCGCCCTGCACGCCGAGCGCGGCGTTCTCCTTGGCGTCCTTCACCGTCAGCAGGGCGCTCTTGAGCTCCCCTTGCGCCTTGAACTTGGCCGTCACCTCGGCGCCGTTGGGGCCCGTCTTGGCGACGATGGTGCCCTGCGTCAGCTTGATGGGCCCGAACTCGAGCTTCTGCGGCCCGGCGGCGGTGCGGCCGACCGAGGACAGCCGCTTCACGCTCATTTCGTCGACGGACACCGTGGTGGTGGCGCTCACGTTGCCGCGGGCCCCAATCGTCAGGTCCGAGCTGATGCGCCCCTTGCCGCTGGCGCTGTCGAGCGTGAAGCCCTGGGCCTTCACGTCGAGGTCCGCCAGGTTCACCTTGCCCTCGAGGTGCGCCTTGCCGCGCGCGCCCTTCACCGTGAACTGCGTGTCCGGGCCGACCTTGAGCTGCACGCCGCCCAGGTCCACCTGCTTGCTGCGCATGTTGACGTTGGCGTCGAAGGACACGGTGCTGAAGTCCACCATCTGCCCGAAGAGCTTCGACATGCCGTCGTTGGAGTCGCTCTTCGCGCCGGCGAAGGCGTCGGCCACTTCACCCAGCTTGAGGCTGGGGAGCTGCTTGACGGTGAGGTCGAAGAAGCCGCCCAGGTCCGCGCGAATCTTCGCGTCGGCGTTGTCACCTTCCAGCCGCGCGCCCTTGACGGTCACCCAGAGCGGCGCGTCGAGCGGCGGGTTGATGCGCACCTGCGTGCCCTTGCCGCCGGACGCGGGCACGAGCTGCCCGTTCTTCACCTGGACCTTCATGGTGGCGACGGTGCCGGGCTCGACCTTGAAGCTGGCGATGCCGTACTTGTACTTGCCGGGCTTGAGCGGCACCTGGACCAGCGCCGTGCCGTCGCCCACCGCGTCGAGCGCCTTGAGGGGGTTGACCTGAATGGCGCTGGGCTTGAGCGAGTCGACGGCGTCGGTCACTTGCTGTCGCAGCCCGTCGACGGTGCCGGGCTTGGCTTGTTTGCCCGGCTTGGGGGCGAGCCCGAGCTTGGTGAGCACCTGCTGTCCGGCGACGCCGTCCACCGTCATGCCGTTGCGCTTTTGGTACGCGCGCACCGCCGCCGCCGTCTTGGGGCCGAAGTCGCCGTCGGCGTCGACTTCGAGCTTCTGCTGGAGCTGGCGCACGGCCTCACCGCGCATGCCTTGTTTGAGCGGCGTGAGCTTGGGGGCCGGCTCCGGTTCCCACCCGGCGGGCGGCTCGACGGCGGCGGGCTCGGTCTGCGCCACGTCCACCGGAGTGGGCTTGCGCGCCGGCGTCTTGGGCTCGGGCTTGGCTGGGGCGGGCGGCGCGTCGGGCGGCCGCGCAGG
>JALHOS010000162.1 GCA_022842905.1 Myxococcaceae bacterium
CGGCGCCGTGCCGCCGGCCGCCTCGATGTGCCGCGCCGCCGACAGCCGGCGGCCCGGGGTGCCGACGGGCTCGGCGAGCCAGGCCTTGCCCAGCCGCGCGTGGAGCGGACGGAGGAGCTCCTCGCTCAGCCCCTGGCTCACCACTTCGCGCAGCTTGTCGTGGTACGTGTCGACGGCGGCTTCGGCGTCACCGCGCGCCGTGCGAATGAAGTGCGCGGCCTTCAGCTCGCGGTAGCCCTTCGTCGCCGCGCTCGAGTCCACCTCGGCAGCCCGGTTGCTCAGCCGCTGGGGGACCGCACAGCCGGCGAGGCTCAAGGCCTGCAGGAGCGCCCTCGCTTCCGGGCTCAGCCGCTCCACCCGCAGGCGAATTACGTCGGCCAGCGACAGGCCTTGTCGGCGCACCAGCTCCGGCTGTCGCGCGGCGGCGAAGAGCAGCTCGTGCAGGAAGAAGGGCTCACCGCCCGACTCGCGCTGCGCCCAATCCACCACCGCCTCGTCGGTGAGCTGCGCTTCGAGCGCCAGCACCTTCGCGAGCCGTCGGCTCGCCTCCACCGACAGCGGCGCCAGCCCCACGTCCAGCGGCGGCGACGACAGCGAGGCGGCGGCGCTGGCCTTCGTCACCGACACCACGGGCGCCGCGGCGTCTTCTTCGCGGTGCGCGAAGAGCAGGAGCAGCCCCCCCTCCTTGGGCGCGAGCAGCCGGACCAAAGCCTGCGCTCCAGGCAGGTCTCCCCACTGCAAGTCGTCGACGCAGCAGACGAGCGGCACCTTGCGGGCCAGCGCGGTGAAGAGCTCCACGAGCGCGTCCAACGCACGGCGCTGCAGCGCGGTGGGGTCGTCGGTGAGCGCTTCGCCTTCGGCGCTCACCTTGAGCACGTCGCGCAGCACGGGGAAGGCCTGGGCCAGCGCGGCGCGGTCGCGGGGCAGCACCTCGTCCAGCCAGGGTGGCTGCTTGCCCGCCTCGACGGCGAACGCGTCGACCAGCTTGTCGAGCGACTTGTACGGGACGTGCTCCTGCTCGTAGCAGCGCCCCTCGAGCACCAGCGCCCCCTGCGCGCGCAGCCGCTCGAGGCAGAGCGAGAGGAGCGCCGACTTCCCCACGCCGGAGCGCCCATGCACGAAGGCCGCCCGCGGCGTTCGCCGGGCTTCGACGGCGCACCGCAGCAGGGCCTCGAGCTCCGCTTCCCGTCCGATGACCGCCGAGGTGACGGTCGGCAGCGGCCCAGACGTGTCCGTGCCCTGCGCCCCGCCCAGCACGCGCTGAAGCTCGGCGAAGGTGGGGCGTTCCGCCGGCTGCCGCGCCAGCAGGCTGGCGGTGAGGGTGGCCAGTTCCTTGGGCACGTCCGGCACCAGCGCGCTCAGGCTCGGCGGTCGACCGAGCAGCTTGGCGCGGAACGTCTCGACCGGGCTCCCCAAGAAGGGGCGCCGCCCCGCAATCAATTCGAACAGCACACACCCGAAGCTGTACCAGTCAGACGCAGGCGTCGGCGCGTCACCCTCGAGGAGCTCCGGGGCGACGTACGACGGCGTGCCGACGATGACGCCGCTCGGGGTGCTGGCGTCGCGCTGGGCGGCTTCCCGGGCGATGGCGATGCCGAAGTCCAGCAGCTTCACCCGCCCGTCCGCCGTCACGAGCACGTTGGCGGGCTTGACGTCGCGGTGCAGCAGCCCCGCGCGGTGAATGGCGTCGAGCGCCGCGGCGAGCTGCGCCATGGCCGAGGTGAGGCGCTGCACGTCTGGACACCCGCTGGGCGGGGGGACCGTCTCCGCGACCGCGGCGGCGGCGGCGGCTGCGGTGGCTTCCAGGCGCTGCACGGGAATGAGCGCGGTGCGGGTCGCTTCGTCGCTGTCCGCGCTCCGGACGAAGGGCGTGGCCAGCGGGCTCGGGCCGGACGTGCCGCGCACGAAGTCGAAGAGGTTCTTCCCGCGCACCAGCTCCATGACCAGGAACCACTGCCCGTCGGACTCGACCAGCTCATGCTGCTGCAGCAGGTTCGGGTGTGAGACGGTGGCGACGGTGCGGAACTCGTTCTTCAGACACAGCAGCTCCTTCCCGCTGAAGCGGCTGAGAGTCTTCACCGCGACGCGCTCCTGGCTGCGCGTGTCGGTGCCCTCGTAAACCTGTCCCATCCCGCCCGCCCCGAGTTGGGGACCCAAGGCGAGCCAGGCCGGTGGCTTGTGCATGTGTGACGCTCCCGCGGGCGCGCCTAGCACGCTCGTCGGTCCGGTACAGCCCCCAAGCCCACCGCAGCTAGACGGTCGCCTGCGGCGCTTGGCCCTGCTTCCACACGGACAGCTGCCGCCAGAGCAGCGCGGCGCCGGCCGCGAAGATGAGCATCGACCCGAGCTGGCTGGTGGAAATGTTGAACCAGGCGTTGGGGTCGATGTCGACCTTCATGGCTTCTTTGAGCAGCCCGCGCAGGGTGCCGCGCTCGGCGTCGCCACGGAACGTCTCCACCGTCGCGCGCTCGACGGAATAGACCATGAGCCACAGCGCAGCGATTTGGCCGTGGAAGCGCCGGTAGCGCCGCAGGAAGACGAAGGCCAGGAAGAGCAGCACCTGCGCGAAGGACTCGTAGAGCTGCGTGGGGTGCAGCCCCGGCGTGTGGTGGTGCTGGTTGACCCAGTCGGCCAGCCGCACGCCGTTCTCCACCGGCCCCGAGAACACCTGCCCCGTCGCTTCGACGAAGTAGCGCGTCTCGCTGTTGGGGTCCGACATGGACTGAAACGCGAGCGAGGCGGTGTCTCCCATCTGACCGAAGACGTTCTTCACCAGCCCCGTCCCGGGGAACTTCACCGCCAGCGCCGCGCCGGACTCGCGAATGCGGCCCCAGCAGCAGCCTGCCGAGAAGCAGCCCAGCCGGCCGAAGGCGGCGCCGAGCGAGACGGTCGGCAGGCCGATGTCCATGAGCCGCAAAAACTCGATGCCGTGTTTGGTGCAGTACCAGTACGCGACGATGGCGGCGCCCACGAGCGCGCCCTGGAAGACGAGCCCGCCCCCCAGGCTGAAGATGCTCGCCGGGTCCGCCGCGTACTGCTTCCAGTTGACGATGATGAAGAGCGCCCGCGCGCCGCCGATGCCGCCGAGGAACAGGTAGAAGGCCAGGTCGAAGATTTGAATCTTCCGGTCCTTGCCCAGCTGCCCGGGCCACTCGCGCTCCGCCATCCACGAGCTGGCCGTCACCGCGGTGATGAAGCCCGCGCCGACGAGAATGCCGTAGGTGTGGAGCGGCAGCCCTTCACCCTTGCCCGTGCCGAGCTTGGGCAGCGAAGGCAGGCCCTTGAGCACGTAGTACGCGCCGAACAGCGCCACCGCGGCGCTGATGAGGGCGTACTGAATCGCCTTCGCGCGCCGGTCGTCGTTGGTGGGCGGCAGCTCGTTGCCTTTGGCGTCGAGGCCGCCCGTGGCTTGGCGCCAGCCGCTGCTCGCCGTCCACGCGATGACGAGGAGCGCGAACAACGCGTAACCCAACGGCTCGAAGGTGATTCGGTAGAGGACCGGCAGCATGGGGCAGCGTCCGTACGTGACGGACGGGGCCCGCGCAACCCGCTGGAAGCTCGGGTGAGTACCAACGAAAGCCTCCACGCGGCGCACGGGCGGCTACTCAACCCACTCCTGTCAAGGCGAGCGCCAAAGCGCCCTGGCACCTGGCAGGTGCCTCGACGGAGAACTGAAGGACCCTCCCCTCCACCCGAGCGAGCATGCGCACTCTTCCGATTCTGCTGCTGATGGCGTCGTTGACCGGCTGTACCGGCTGCTTCCCCTTTTCGATGCCGCGCAACGACTGCATGGACACGGAGGGCCGCTGCAACGGGAAGAACGCGGTCAATTGCATCAACGTCTGCGGCGTGTCCTGCAGCGCCCGCGACGACGAGACGAGCTGCCAGCAGGGCTGCGCGACGGAGCCGCTGCCGCAGCGGAGCACCGACCGTGAGAAGGCCGACTTCCTCGCCGCCCGCGGGCTGAGCAGCAACGTCGTGGCGACGGCGACGGTCGCGTTCTGCACCGAACGGCTCGACGGAGGGGTGGGCGGAGGGACGGACGCAGGCTCGAGCGACGCCGGCATGCCCGACGCCGGTTCGAACGCCGAGCTCAGCGGCACCTGGCAGCTGACGCTGACGACGGCCATGGACGGCGGCGCGGGCGTCACCCGCATTCGCACGACCCACACCGTGACGGCCACGCCGACCACCGCCGGGGTCATCTTCGGGATTCCGACCTGGTGCGCCCTGACGGCGCTCCGCACGGGCAACCAAGTCACGCTGGCCCCCATGCAGAGCTGCGTCGTCCCGCCCAACACCGCCATCATCGGCGGGGCGGAGACGAGCCCCGGCGTCTTCGCGTCGCAGACGATTCAGAACCCCTACTGCTACGCGATTGGCCTGACGTCGTCCGACAGCGCGCCCTTCAGTGGCACGGCGCTGCGCTTCAACGCCACCGGCCACGCGGAGAGTGACACGCCCAACGCCTGCACGTCGGGCCCGTTCAGACCGGTGGGGCTCACGTTCGAGTTCGCGCGCTGAAGGCGCCAAGGCGCTCTCACGCCGCGCGTCAGCTCCACCTGGGCGGCGACCCGAAAGGGAAGTAGGTGACGAAGGAGAAGGAGTCGCCCAAGGGACCCATGATGAAGAAGGCGCTGCTGGTGCTCGGGCTGACCGTCGCCTCCTGGTTCATCGCTCTGGGGTTCGGGGTCGCCGTCGCGGTGGCGACGGCGGGACTGGGGGCTGGCGCTGTCGGGCCGTATCTCGCGCTCGCGATCGGCTTGGAGCTGCTCGCGTTGGTCGCCAGCGTCATGGTCACCTGGCGCGTCCTGCGCGCGCTCGCGGGGGAGTGGCTGCCGTGGCTCATGGCCCAGGCGTTCGTCCAGACGGCGGTCTTCCTGGTCTTGGGCGGCACCACAGTGGTGTTGTTCAACCGCTGAGGCTGACTGCGGAGCGCGGGCCCGACGAGATCCACGAGAGGGAGAGCGCACACCGATGACACGAGGGCAGTGGCGCACTGGAGGCATCGCCGTCGTCGCGTTCGCGGCGGGCGTCCTCGTGGGCGCCAAAGCGTGCGGGCCCGACGGAGCTCGAGCAGCGGCCACGACCGCCCCGGCGGAGGCCCTCACGGCTCCGCGGGCCGCAGTCGAAGCGCCCAGCCGCGAGCGCCCTGACGCACCGGCTACCCCTACGCGGGAGCTGACCGAGGCCGTGGCGCCGAGCTCGCCCCGCGACGTCGATGCGGGCCCCGCGGTCCAGCCTGACGCGTCGCACGCTCACGGCTGCCCGGTCTTCCGTGCGACGAGCGAAGCTTCGCCGCAGGCGTCGGCGCGCCGGTACCACCGCGTCGAGCTCGAGCTGTTCAACGACTGCGACGAGCCGGTGCTGATCAGCTGGATCGACTTCCACGGCGCGGAGCAGCGCAGCGACTTCGTCACGCCGCAGTCGAGCTGGACGACGCGCACCTTCCACGGCCACGTTTTCCGCGTGCGGGCCGCCGACGCGCGTCGCTCGTTCGTCAAGGACGTCGTCGTTCCGCGAGCCACCCGCGCTCGGGCCGCCGTGTGCGGTTGCGCGGCGGAGCCGGCGACGGCGGCGCTCGCCGGAGGTGGCGTGGAGATCGTCGAGCCCGCGGCGCCTGGGCCAGCCGAAACGCCGCGCTGTCTGGCCCCCTTCGACCCTCAGCCAGCGAGTGGCCCGGCGGCCTCCGTGCTCTCTTCCGAGCGCCGCACCCTTCGCTTGCGCAACACCTGCGCCGACACGCGCGTGCGCCTGCAGTGGGTGCAGTTCGACGGCGGGCTGCGGAGCGCTGAGCTCTTCGAGCCGGGTGAGGTGCTGCCCGAGTACGTCTCGTTCGTGGGCCACCGCTTTCGCCTCTTCGACGAGGCGACGGGGCGCTGGCTGCGCGACTTCGAGATCGACGGCGGGGCCGAGGTCGACTTCTGCCCGTGCCGGTGACGAAGCAGATTTCCCCGCTCGAACCGCCTCGCCCGCGCCCGAGCACGTCAGCCCAACGACCGGCGCAGGTGACTCAGACGAGGTGGGACGGCCGGACGTGCTTCGAGGAGGCCGACGGGCTCACCGGGCGCTCGGCGGTCCAGCCGAGCCGTACGTCTTCTTGGCCCAGGCCGCGGTCGCCGCAACTTGCTCCTCGAACGGCGTCGACTGCACGCCGAGAACCGAGCGGGTCGCGGCGTCGTCCACCAGGTACGGCTGGGTCCATTGGTAGCGCATCTCCTTGAGCTCGCGCATCACCGGCACGAACAGCCCCAAGAACGAGAGCAGCAGCGGAGGCATGGCCGCGACCGAAATGGAGAACCCCAACGCGGCGCTCAGCGCCTTGGCCCACTCGGACAACGAGCGCGCCGGCTCGTTCGGCACGTGCCACGGACGGCCCAAGACTCCGTCGGTGCTGCCCGCGGCGATGAGCGTCTTCACGACGTCCTCGCTGTACGAAAACGTGTGAACGAGCGACGGGTCACCCATGCACTCCGGCGCCTTGCCGGCGTACGCGCGTTGAAAGAACCGCTCGCCCATGTGGGCTTGCACGACGCCCGGGCCGACGAAGTCGCTCGCTCGAACGATGACGACGTTGAGCGCACCCGCCTTGCCTTCTTCGAGGAGACGATCCGCCAGGCGCTTGCGCAGCGCCCCCTTCTTCGAGCTCGGTCGCTCGGCCTCACCCGCCTTCATCGGAACGCCGTCCATCGGGCCGAACATGTACAGGTTGTCGAGCACCACCAGCCGCGCGGGCTGTCCGCGCAGCGCGGCGACGAGGTTGTCGGTGAGGGGCGGCAGCTCCGTGTGCCATCGGTGGTACGGCGGGTTCATGCAGTTGTAGACGTGGCTGGCGCCGGCCACCGCGCGCTTGGCGTCGTCGAGCTTCGAGATGTCGGCCGTCAGCACCTCGGCCTGGGGGTGGGTCATGGGCGAGCGACGCACGAGCCGCACGCGATGGCCCTTCGCCAAGAGTGCGTTCGCCAGCGCAGCGCCAATTTGGCCTGCGCCCAACACCACGTGGAGTCCGCCGTCGGCCATGCCCTGCACCTTGGCAACCCGGACGGGTCCTGACCACCAATTCGCAGGTGGCTCACGTCAGCTCCGGGTTCGGACTTCAACTCGGGAGGCGTAGCAACCGCGTCACCCGAGCAGCCGCAGCGGCTGCTCGCCGTCGCCGCTGGCCAGCGGGAACTTCTTCGCCACCGCCGCCTCGTCGATTCCCAGCACCCGCCGCAATTCGCGGTGAACGTGGCTGGGGCGAATGCGCACGCCGTTGCCCGAGCTGTCGGGCAGCACGTTGTTCACGTTCGTCACGTCCACCTTCATGGGCTTGTGGCCCGCGTCCGTGCCGCCCACCGCGCGCCCGCCGGTGATGCCGGGGCCGGCCACCAGCACGCTCGTCACGTTCCAGTGGTCCTTACCCTTGTTGTTGTTGTTGTACATGGGCGTGCGGCCGAAGTCGGACGTCACCAGCACGACGAGCCGCTCGGTCAGCCCCAGCGCCGCCGCCCGCGCCATGGTGTAGCGCAGCGCGAGCAGCTGCCAGGCCAGCGACGCGCTCTGGTTGGCGTCGTGGTTGTCGTGCGTGTCGAAGCCGCGGCCGACCGCGTACGTCGCCGACGCCGACACGCCTGCCTGGAAGCAGCGCAGCAAGCTCTCGATGGGCCGCGTGAAGTTGGTCCACCGGTTATTCGCGCTCATGTACGCGAGGCCCGGGTCCATCTGGTACGGGAGGATTCCCTGAATGTCGGCGAACGGCAGGTTCGCCGCCTGCAGCACGTCCTGCAGCAGCTCGAGCCCCGAGTTGCCGTCGCGGGCTTCCTTGAAGGTGGCCAGGCTGCGCTTGGTCCGCGGCAGCGAGCTGCCCTGCACCAGGGCGTTGAGCCGCGCCGACTGCGCCGCGAGCAGCGCTTCCTGCACCTTCGGGTTCATCCACCGCGAGTTGGCGTTGCCCGACTCCGGCCGGTACGGGAAGGCGATGTTCGCGAGGCGATCGCGATCGAACCGGCTGGCGGCGATGACGTCGAGCGTCTGGTTGTACGTACCGCCCGCCAGGAAGGCCATGGGCAGGTCCAGCGTGTCCGTCACCGCCGCGGCGTGCAGCGCGGCCAGCGCGGGGAATTCCGCGGCCAGGTTTCCGCAGCCCAAGAACTGCTGCCCCGTCTCGTGGGAGTTGGTCCGCGTGTCCACGCCGTTGAGCACCAGGAAGCGCTGGCCTTCGGGTGAGCGGAAGAAGCGCTCCGGCGTCTCGATGGGCGTGTCGTTGACGAAGGCTTCGGGGTTCCAGGCGTACTCGCCGCCCAGGTTGAAGCGCCCGTTCCCCATGGCCGGCACCTTGATGCCGTTGATGTCCGTGACCGCCGTGTAGCCGTCCTGGCCCAGCGGCGTGGCGGCCACCGTGCTGGCCAGCTTGGCGTCGCAGAACAGCGTCGGGTCCCACCCGCCGTTGGCGTGGAAGTGGAGCAGCACCTTGCCGGTGTAGCGCTGCGCTGCCTGCGCGCCGGCGCCTCGCGGGAGCAACAGCGACAGGCCCAACACGCTGCCGGCGGACAAGAAGTTTCGTCGGTTCATGGGTGTGGTCCTCACTCGTGCAGGAAGCGGAAGTCGGTGGCCAGGTAGACGAGCACGGCCTGCCACGCGCGAATGGTGAAGTTGCGGTCCCGCTCGATGCGGCGGTCCGTGGGCATGTCCACGAAGTTGTCGTTGGTGGGCCGCACCTGCGTGTACTCGGTGCGCCCGCCGCAGCTGTAGTACTCGAAGTCGAAGTAGTTGCCGTTGGTGGCCGCGCGGCGCAGGTGCTCGGCCTCGAGCTCCTTCCACGCCGTTTCGAACAGCGCGTAGCTCGCGTTCACCTCCGGGCCGTTGGGCTCCACCTTCTCGCCCAAGAAGCGCCAGTGCAGCTCCACCAGGTTTTGCCGAATCTTCGCCTGGTTCTCGGGCACGGCGACGAGCGGCAGGCCTTCGGACGCGCGCGGCGTCAAGGGCACCGTCGTCTGCTCCACCTGCGGGAAGAGCGCGCGGTCGCCCACCGGCCGCGTGAAGTCGAAGCTCGCCGCGCGGCAGGCCATGACGCTCGCCAAGTACGTCGCGCCGGCCAGCATGGTGGGGCTCACCGCCGTCGCGCGCTTCGTCGTCACCCGCGAGTCGATGCCGCCGAGCATCATGCGCCACTCTTCGCGCAGGTACTGGCGCTTGTAGCCGACGTTCTGGAGCCGGGCCTCGTTGCGAATGTCACCCAAGTGAAAGCCGAAGACGGCGGCGTACTTGCGGGACAACGTCTCGGGCGTGAGCAGGTTGACACCCAGCTGCGCCTGCATGGCCGGCGCGTCACCCGTCGGGGCCTTCGCGCGGAAGTACGGGCTCTTCACGATGGCGACGATGACGCGGCGCAGGTCCTGGTTGTTCTCCATGAAGTCCTGGCCGACCTTGTGGAAGAAGTCCGACTCGGCGGTGAAGGCCCTGACCTGCTCCGCGTAGTCCGGCGCTTCCTTGTTCTTCGGGTACTCCGACGGCTTGAGCCCGGTGAGGCCTTCGAACATGCGCCGCGTCACGGCGATGCCGAAGCGCGGGTCCTGCACCAGCTGCTGCGTCATCCACTGGAGCGCCCGCGGGTACTCGGCCGCCGGCATCAGCCGCCCGCTGAAGCCCGGGGCGAACAAGTCGTCGTGCCACATGTCCTCCGGGTTGAAGGACGGGCGGCTGCCGCTCTCGGCGAAGCCACGGAAGGCGCCGGCCACCTCGTCCAGGCCCGCGGCGTGGCAGCTGCGGCAGGCCTCGGAGTTCCGCGTGGGGTTCTGCACCGCGGTCAGCTGGCTGGAGTCCACCGGCCGCTCGGCGAACTTGAGCACGTCGGTGGCGAGGAAGAGCTGCAGCACCTTCCACGCGCGCTTGCGGCCCTTGTTGGTGGGCGTCGTGTCCCAGCGCGTGAGGAAGGCCGGCGTCGACAGAATGCCGGACGACGGCAGCGGCACTTCGCGCATGCTGCGCACCTGCTTGGCGCCGGTCTGCTTCGTCCAATTCCAGTAGCTGTTGGCCGGAGGGTCGTCCGTGGTGATGCCGTAGGACACCGCCAGGTACGGGTTGACGACGACGTACTGGCCCGTCAGCACTTCGCCGAACGGCAGGTTGTTGCGCACCACGTACTCGATGAAGCGGGTCGGCTCCTCGCGCACCGACAGGTCCGCCCACGTCCGGTTGGCCGGCGTGTACTGCGGGTGCATGTCATTCGTGTAGCGCGCGTTGTTCGGGTACTGGCCGCCCAAGTCGAAGATGCCGCCCGCACCTTCGGTGAGCAGCGCGTCGTTCCACACTTCACGCAGCCAGTCGTAGAAGCCCTCTTCTCGAGTCAGCGCGAGCAGCGCCGTGTCCAGCGCCGCGTCGTTGCCACGCACCTGCGCGCGCGCGTCTGCCGGGGGCAGCTTGCCGGCCAGCACCAGGCTCGCCTTGCGCAGCAATTCCTCGTTGTCGAGCAACGCCACTTGGTAGTTGGCCTCTTGTCCGGGGCAGGTGACTTCGGGCCCGGCGCGCAGCTGCTGCACGAAGGTGGTCAGCGCCTTGTATTCGGTGCTGTCCTCGGCCAGCACCGAGCCGCCCATGTGGCCCAGCTGCCCGAGCGGCTTCTGCAACAGCGTCGGCTTGCCGCCGACTTCCGTCTTCGCGAACTCGCGAATGGCCGCGAGGTTGGCCGAGATGAAGTCCGGGTGGTTGTCGCGGAAGAGGAGGAACTTCGAGCCGCCCGCCTTCGCCGTGCCTTCTCCGACGTGGCAGTTGTTGCACTTGCGCTCGAAGACCTTCCCGTAGACCTCGGTGACGAAGAAGTCGCGCGTCGACTCGCAGGCCGCCTGGCCACCGTCAGGGCCTCCAGGCGGAGCAGGGCAGGCGAGCAGCGACGCGCACAACGCGAGCGCACACCACCGCGGGTGAAGAGCACGGAAGGACATGGGGCGGACTCCGGAGGCGAAAGGAGAGGAGCGCAGCTTCTGCGTCTGGTTGTCCTTCGTCAATCAGGGCGATGGGCCCACATGAGCGCCGTCGTCGGACACACGCCCACGCCTGCGCGGCGCGCGGCGGCTACTCTTCGCCCTGCTCGCGCGCGCTGGAGAGGTCCACTTCGATGGACTGGTAGTACGTGTTCGCGTCGCTCATGAACATGGAGTCGGACGCGGCCCCAGGCAGCCGCGCGCGCAAGCCCTCGACGCGGCCGCTCCAGCGCTCGGCGGCCTTGGGGTTGAGTGAGCGCAGCTTCTCGAGCGACTTCTGCACCCGCTCCAGCGCGTCGCGCTGTTTGGAGATGTCCGGCAACGGCTCGACGACCTCGTCGTCCGGCGGGCGGCTGGCGGAGCGGCTGAGCAGTTCGCGGCGGCGCTCTTCGATGCGGCGCTCTTCGGCGGCGCGGCGGGCGGCGTCTTCGTTGCGGCTGGCCGTCTCGGACCACACGTCCCACAGAATGAAGAGCAGCACGAGCAGCAGCGCGGCGCCGGGCAAGGCCAGCCACGCCCACAGCGGAATCTTCCGAAAGTCGTGGGCCAGCGCGGGCAGCCGGGGCGTCGCGCCCTTGTGCTTGGCGCGCAGCGCGGTGCTGCGGGCGTCGGGGTCCGTGCTCGACGCGCCTTCTTCACCCGTGTCCTGCTCGGTGTGCTCGAGCTTGCGCAGCGGCGCGGCCTTCGGGTCCGACTCCGCGTCGATGTCGAGCGTCTGGTCCGAAGCGCGCTGGCCCACGCCCGGGTCCGAGTCCACCGGCCGCCCGCGGCTGGACGGCGCGCGGAGCCGCCGCGCGGCGCTGCTCGTGACTTCCTTGTCTGGATCGACGCCCTTGGGCCGCGACTTCACCTTGGCGAGGACCGGGTTGGTGTCGCTGCCCGAGCCCTCCACCACCGTCCCCTGGGGCTCGGCGTCGACCACCACCGACGGCGAGCCCACCGGCGTCAGGCCCAGCGTCGGCAGCGCCGGGGCGACGTCCGTCTGCAGCTTGAGCTTCTTGCCGCTGGGTGAAATCGCGTCGAGCCCCAGCGCGCGCGCGTCGCGCTCCGGTCGCGAGGGCGTCGGGGGAGGAACGCTGTCCCCGGGGTTCGTCGAGTCGTCGGAGAAGGGGTTGACCTCGACCTCCAGCCGCGTCTCGGCCGGGGCTTCGGTGCGCGTCTCGCTGCGCTTGGGGTCTTCGGCGGCCACCACGTCGCGGAACTGCGCGAAGAGCTTCTTCTCCTGCGCCAGCTCCGTCGCGAAGGCTTCGCGCATGAAGCGGCTGGCCGTCTCGGGCCCGGCGCCGGGGTCCAGGTCGAGCAGCTGCCCCAAGAGCTTCGCGCGGAACTCCTCGGCGGACTGGTAGCGCCCGGCCGGGTCCACCGACAGCGAGCGCATGACGACGTCGCTCAAGGCCTGCGGGCACAGCGGCTCCACCTGCGAGAGCGGCGGAATCGCGGGCGCCTGCACCCGCTGGAGCAGCTCGGTGGGCGGCACGTCTTCGAACGGGTTCTTCCCGGCGAGCAGCTCGTACAGACACAGGCCCAGCGAGTAGAGGTCGCTGCGGCGGTCCACCCGCGCGCTGCGGGCCTGCTCCGGCGACATGTAGAGGAACTTCCCCAGCACCATGCTCGGGTTCGTCTTGGCGGTGGACAGCGCGCTCTTCGCCAGCCCGAAGTCGATGACTTTGACTTCACCTTCGTAGCTGACGAGCAGGTTCTGCGGGCTGATGTCGCGGTGCACCAGGCCCAGCTCCTTGTCGTCGTCGCCGCGCTTGCGGTGCGCGTAGGCGAGCGCTTCGAGCACCCGCACCGCGGTGTAGAGCGCGAAGGTGACGGGCACCGGCAGCCTTCGATCGCGCATGCGGGCGATGATGCGGCGCACGTCCTTCCCGTCGACGAACTCGAGCGCGAGGTACGGCGAGCCGTCGACGTGCCCCAAGTCCAACACCTGGGCGATGTTGCCGTGTGAGAGCTTCGCCAGCACCCGCGCTTCCCCGATGAAGCGCTCGACGAAGTCCGTGTCCGCCGCGAGGTGCGAGAGGATCTTCTTGATGACGCAGTACTTCTCGAAGCCCGAAGCGCCGTCGATGCGGGCCAGGTACACCTCACCCATGCCGCCCGTCGCCAGCGGGAGCACGAGCGTGTAGCGGCCGAACTTCGTCGGCTTGAAGGGCCTGAGCCGCTGGTTGGGTGGCTGCTGCACGGCAGGCGGCATTCAACCCCAGTCACGCGCGCCACGTCACTCGGAACGTCGCCCCTTCGGCGTCATGCGTGACGCAGTCCACCTTCACGTCTTTGCCGCCGGCCAGCTTCATGCCCTCGGTGACGAGGCCCTGGTACCACCCCGGCCAGCGCACCTCGTTGCAGCGCAGCAGGTAGTCGGTGGCGCTCACCGCGGTCAGCTGGGTCTGGGAGTAGTTGTTGCCGTTGCGGAACTGCCGCTCGATGCGCTGGAGCGCGCGGCCGGGCCCGAGCAGGCGCAAAAAGGCGAAGGCCGCCTTGCCGATGACCGTCTGCTCGAAGCCTTGAATGAAGCGCGTGGCGACGCGGAACGCCTGCTCGTTCTCCGGCAGGCCCGGGGCGACCTTCTGCCCCACGTACGGCAGCACGCGGTACCACACGTCCAGCGGGTAGGCCGCCAAGAGGCTCTTCTCGAAGTCGACGCCCAGTGCCTTGAGCGCGGCGAGGTCTTCGGCGCCCAGCTCGCGCTGGAACGCTCGGTACAGCCCGTCGAACGTCTGCCCGAAGATGACCTTGTCCGTCGGGGAGCTCGTCATGGCGGTCGGCAGGGTACACCACCCGACCGGCGCTCAAGCCCCGTCAGACGCCCGCACCTGCCCCGCTTCGACCTGCCACCACACCGTGTCCGGCCCCGCCGCGCGCTGCACCAAGGCCGCGTCCGTCGTGGACAAGAGGGCCTGCGCGCCCAGGTCCACCAGGTACTGCATGAGGAACGCGTTGCGTTCCGGGTCGAGCTCGCTGGACACGTCGTCGAGCAACAGCAGCGGCAAGAAGCCGTTGGCCTGGGCCAGGTTTTCGATTTCCGCCACCTTCCACGCCAGCACCAGCGCGCGGGCCTGGCCCTGGCTCGCGTACGCCCGCGCCGCCGCGTCGCCCAAGAAGAGCTCGAGGTCGTCGGTGTGCGGCCCGACCGACGTGAAGCCGCGCTCCCGGTCCTTCGGCGTTCGGGCCACCAGCGCGTCGTGGAGCGCCTGGGCCAACGCCGCCTCGTCAGCGCCCTGAAAGTCCAGGCCCGAGAGGCCGCTGGCGCCGTAGCCGAACCGCGCCGGCGCCTGCAGCCGAGTGATGCGCTCGAAGGCAGCCTGCGCCTTGGGCGCCACTTCGTCGAGCAGCGCCCGGCGACGCACGAAGAGCTTCGCGCCGAAGCGGGCCAAGGCCTCGTCCCACGCGCCGACCTGCGCAGCCGACGCCCCGTCCTTGAGCAGCCGGTTGCGGCCCTTGAGCGCGCGCGCGTAGTCGCGGCTCTCGGTGAGGTAGCCGGGGAAGCGGTTGAAGACGGCCCGGTCCAGGAAGGCGCGCCGGCCGTCCGGCCCTCCTTTGACCACCGCCAGGTCGTCCGGCGTGAAGGCGACGACGGACACGCCGCCGAAGTAGCTGCTCAGACTGGACGCCGCCTTCCCGTCCACCAGCGCGGTGCGTGTCTTGCCTTCCACCCGCACGGCGATGTCGCGCTCGGCGCCCTGCAGCAGGAAGCGGCCCTGCACCACCGCGTCGGCCTGGCCGAACTGAATCAGCTCCGCCAGCCGGCTGGCCCGCAGCGGCTTGAGCGTGGAAAGGAAGTACAGGCCTTCGAGCAGGTTCGTCTTGCCTTGCCCATTGGGGCCGACGGCGATGGTGGTCTTCGCCGACGGCGTCAGCGTGAGGGCTCCCAGGTTGCGGAAGCGCTCGTACCGAACGGACAGGAGCTTCACTGCGCGAAGGGGCCCAGCTTGAGCAGGTACAGCGCCCCCGTCCCGAGGAGGACGACGAGCGCGAAGACGACCAGCACCACCAGCACCACGCTGCTGGAGCCACCTTCGCCGTCTTCGTCCGGCTCCAGCTCTTCTTCGGCGTCGGTGTGAGTCTGATTCGCCGGGAACTCGTTGGTGTTCACCCGCGAGAGGTTTCCGGCGGTGGAGTCGGTGGACTCGTCAGCGGTCTTCGCCTGGGACGCGGCGGCGAGCTGGCGCGGGTCCGTCGCGGTGCTCGTGCTGTCCTGGAGGTTCTGCACCGGCTCGATGAAGGTGCGCTTGAGGTCCTCGGGGAGCGCCTGGGTGACCAGGTCCTTGTCGGACATCTGGGTACGGGCGTCGTCGTCGAACTCGGTCTTGAGGCTGACGGCTTCGGTCGCGTTCCCGTCGGACTGGGTGCTCGCGGCCGCCGGCTGCGTGGCGAGCGACACCCGGCGGGGCGGCTTGACGGGCACGTCGCCGGTAATGGACTCGTCCACCACGATGTTGGGGGTCGGCGCGGTGACGCGGTCGTCTCCGTGCTTGGGCCGCGCGGGCACGACCCCTGCGCCCACGTTGCCTTCCCGCATCGACTTGTACTTGTTGCGCAGCGCCTTGAGCTCGTCCGGCAGCGAGGACGCGGGAATGGTCTTCGCGTCTTCGTCGTCGTCGTCGTCGAAGTGGGCCTTCGGCGGCAGGCGGCTCGCCACCGGCGGGGGCGCGTCGGCCTTGGGCGGCGGA
>JALHOS010000163.1 GCA_022842905.1 Myxococcaceae bacterium
ACCCTGCTCGGCCGCGTCGGAGGCGGCACGGTCGCGCTGCTGCGGCTGCCGTCGGCGCCGCCGGCGTGAGGGCCAGGCAGAGCCGACCAGAGCGTGAGGAGAGCTCCGCGTGGGCCGCCGCTCGCCGCGGAGACCCACTCCAACGCTCCAAGACGACTCCGCCATCGCTCGGGTCAACCGCTGAACTTCCTCGGCGCGCCAGGCGGCCTGCACCGCACCGCTCCACCGCTTGGTACCCCAGCGCGCAACGGCATCGTCCCGACGGCCTCAGGGCGCTACGGTCCCGAGCGATGCCGCGAACGCCCTCCTTGCGAGCGCCCTGGCGGTCGGCCCACGCCCGCGCGGCGCCTCGGGTGCGCCCATGACCACCGTCCTCATCGTCGACGACGACGCCGGCGTGCGCTTCACCGTCAAGCAGCTGCTCGAAGACGAAGGCCTGAGCGTCGTCGAAGCACAGGACGGCGGCGCGGCGCTGCAGCGGCTGGCACAGGGTGGCGTCGAGCTCATCATCAGCGACGTGCGCATGCCCGGCATGGGAGGCCTCGAGCTGCTCGCCGCGCTCGCGACGCTGCCCGAGCCCAAGCCCCCGCTCATTCTCATGACCGCGCACGGCAGCGAACGCCTCGCGGTCGACGCGATGAAGCAGGGCGCCCTCGACTACTTCAAGAAGCCCTTCGAGCTGGACGAGCTGCTCGCCGTGGTGCGCCGCGCGGTCGGGCGGGTGCAGCTGGAAGGTGAGCGCGCCCGCCTGCAGAGCGACGTCGCGCTGCTCAAGTCCGTCCTCTTCGTGTCCCCGGCGATGTCGCGCTTGGGTCAGCTGTTGGCCCGCGTCGCGCCCCGAGACGTGCCCGTCCTCATCACCGGGGAGTCCGGCACGGGGAAGGAACGCCTCGCCGAGGCGCTGGTCCGCAGCTCACGGCGCGCGGCGGCGCCCTTCGTTCGCTTCAACTGCGCTGCCCTCACCGAAGAGCTGGCCGAGGCCGAGCTGTTCGGCCACACCAAGGGCGCCTTCACCGGCGCCACCCGCGCGCGGCCCGGCCTCTTCCGCGAAGCGCACGGCGGGACGCTGCTGCTGGACGAAGTCGGCGAACTCGGCCAGGCGGTGCAGGCCAAGCTGCTGCGCGCGCTGCAGGACGGCGAAGTGCGGCCCGTCGGCGAAGACAAGGCGCTGCGGGTCGACGTGCGCATCGTCGCGGCCACCCACCGCGACCTGCTGCAGGACGTGAAGGCCGGGCGCTTCCGCGAGGACCTCTGGTACCGCCTCAAGGTGGTGCACTTGCACGTCCCGGCGCTCCGCGAGCGTCCGGACGACATTCCCCTGTTGGCGCGACACTTCGTCGAGCGCGCCGCGCGGGCGTTCGGTGTGCAAGTCCGGCCGCTGAGCGACGACGTGCTGGCCCGGCTGAGCGCGTACGCCTGGCCCGGCAACGTGCGCGAGCTCGAGCACGCGGTGGAATCGGCGGTGGCCCTGTCCGTCGACGGCCAGCTTGAGTTGTCGGCCCTGCCGACGGCCAGCGCGCCGGCGAGCCACGCCCCCGTCGGCCTCAAGGAGAAGGTGGACGCCTTCGAGCGAGGCCTGGTGGTGACGGCCCTGGCCCACGCGAAGGGCAACCGCAGCGAGGCCGCGCGCAGCTTGGGCATTGGCCGCGCGACGCTGCACGACAAGCTCAAGAAGCACGGGCTCGAGGAGGACCCTGACGCGTGAACGCCCTCACCTGTCGTCGCTGCGGCGTCTTCCTCACCGAGGGGAGCTTGGTGCGGCTGGACAGCGCGGTCTTCTGCGCCGCGTGCGCGCAGCGGCCCGACGTGGACTACCTCGAGGCGTACCGGCTCAAGTACTGGGGCCGCCGCGACGGCTGGGCGTGGCTGTTCGGGGTCGTCGGCGTGTTGCAGGTCGTGTCCGGCCTCGTCGCGCTCGTCGAGGCGGTGACGCGGAACCGGTGGGGTCAGCTCGTCAGCGCGGCGATCCTGGGCGCCGTCGGCGCGGTCGGTGTCGGCTACTGGTTCGGCCTGCGCGCGGCGCGGTGGCTCCAGGCGGGGCTTCTGGTGGTTGGCGGCTTGTTCTTGCTGCTGGTGGGCGTGACGAGCCAGCCCGCGCTGTCGGTCAGCGCGCTGTTCTCCGTCGCCATCGCCGCGACGGTGCTGTCCGGCGTGCACTCGCGGCTCTTCTTCAAGCTCGACGTGCCGCGAGAGCGCCTGCGCAAGGCGTGGGAGCTGGAGCACGACAACCGGCTGGCGCGCCAGTCCGTGCTCGTCGGGGCGCTGGGCTTCGTGGTGCCCTTGCTGGGGCTGGTGGCGCTCCGCATGGGCGTCGTCGGGCTGCGCCGCGTCGACCCGGGCGCGTTCCCGCCGGTGGGCCGCAAGCGAGACGCCATCGCCGGAATCGTCTTGGGCGTCGTCACGACGGGGGAGTGGCTGGCGATCGCCGTGCTGAGCTTCTCCTGACAGTGGGGCAGCTCACCGACGCGTGCGGCGCACCGACGCGTGCGGCGCACCGACGCGTGCGGCGCACCGACGCGTGCAGCTCACCGACGCGTGCTGCTCTCCGACGCGTGCAGCTCACCGACGCGTGCGGCTCATCGTCGCTTGCTGCTCATCGTCGCTCGCTGCTCATCGTCGCTTGCTGCTCATCGTCGCGTGCAGCTCACCGTCGCTTGCAGCTCAGGGACGCGCTCTCTTCACCGTCTCGCGCAGCGCACCAGCACGCGCAGCTCACCGCCGACCGCGACTCACCTCGCCGCCTCGTCAAAGCAGCGTAGGCGCCTCGCTGGGCACGCTGCGCAGCTCCACCGTGAGGCCCGCCTTCGCCAGCCCCTCCAACACGAGGCGCTCGTCGGCCGACAGGAAGACGGCGCGCGTCACCTGGGTGCGGTCCTTGCGAGCGTGCACGTTGCCGACGTTGAGCACACCTACCGGGAGCCCGTGCGCCTGCGCCGCCGCGGCGTCGTCGATCTCGCGGAACAGCACCAGCGTGCGCGCCGCGTCTCCAGCCAAGGCCGCGAACTGCGCCTGCGCGTGCGGCACGAAGGACAACTCCACGCCCGGGGGCATGGCCAGCCGCATGGCGGCCTTGCCCAGCGCGTCGTCCGCGGCGGCGTCGTCCACCACCACGACGCGCTGCACGCGCAAGTGGGGAATCCACGCCTCCACCACCTGCCCATGCACCAACCGGTTGTCGATGCGACTGAGGACAATCACGACGTACTCCTCACGGCCCGCCAGCGCGCGCGCCATACGCGAAGACAGACACGCGCCCAAGGGCCAAAAGTTCTGCGCCGAGGGCCCAAAGTGGTTATGGGCTGCGCCCATGACTGCACTGCTCCACGCCCACTCGGGCCTGCGCTACCTCGTGCTGCTCTCGCTCTTCGCCCACCTCGTGGCCTCGCTGGTGGGCCACCTGCAGAAGCAGCCGGTCGGCGGCCTGCACCGGGGCTTGAGCGCCGCGTCCATGGGGCTCTTGCACACGCAGGCGCTGCTCGGCCTCGCCATGGTGTTCATGGGCACCTTCTACCCGCAGCTCATTGGCCACCTCGTGATGATGGTGGGCGCCGCGACGGTCGCGACCGTCTTTCACGTGCGCAACAAGCGCGCGAACCCGCCCACGCACCTCGCGGCGCTGCTCGGCAGTGGGCTGGCGCTGGCCTGCGTCGTCGGGGGCGTGCTGGCGATCGGCCGCGGTCTGTTCACCATGACCGTCGGGAAGTGAATCCGTCGGCTACGGCGTGGTGCTGAAGACGAGCTGGTACGGGCTCGGCGTGCCCGTGCCGCTGTAGGAGTCGACCCACAGGTAGTACGTGCCGGCGTCGAGGCGCTGGCTCAGGGCGGTGACGCCCCCGTCGGACGGACCGCTCGCGCAGGCAATGCTGCCGATGCTGCTCGTGGAGCAGGTGCGCTGGAGGTCCATGGCGCCGCGCCAGACACCGCTCCCCGTGCCGCGGCTCAGGACGGCCGTGAGCGTTCGCGTGGAGGCCAGGGTGACGGCGTAGACGACGTCGGGTCCAGTCGTGATGCCGCAGCCGCTGCCCGACACGGACCGGTGGTCGGAGCGAATCGAGAGGTCGCCCTGGTGTGTCGCGAAGCCCATGCCCGGGGGAATGGCCACCACCGGGACGCCGCAGCTCTCACCGGGCACGACGGCCAGCATGGCGTTGAGCGTGAACGGGCCGCTCACGCCGTTGTCCGCCACCCAGATGGCATGGAGGCCTGGCTCGAGGAAGCGAACGCCCGCGTCCGACGGGCTGTTCGCGTCGTTCAGCCGCGCGCGGCAGGTGAGCTCTCCGGTGTTGCAGCCGTCGTAGATGGCGACGCGCGGGACGATGGTGTTCGACGCCACGTTGACGGCGAGGGTCGACAGCAGGCCGTTCGAGAACCGATAGACGAGGTCGTGTTGGGCCGTCGGCGCGCAGGACAGCGTCGCGTCCTTCAAGGCACCCGCCGTGGTTCCGGAGACGCTGGCGTAACTGACACCCACCTCAAGAGGCGGGGCGCTGGCGAACTGCAGCGTCGCCGGGGCCACGCAGCTGTCGCCCGGGACGCGCGGGGTGCGCACGACGGTCGCGTCGAGATTCCCCGGAGTCGTGGTGTCGACCACGACGTACTGCGTTCCAGTGCTCGTGGCGGTGAAGCGCGCAGCGCTCGTGCCGGCGTCCTGACACGCGCGGACGGCGGACCCTCCGCAACTGCGCGGCGTGCTCGTCGAGAGCACCGTGACGGTGGGGCTTCCAGGGTCGCCCACGTTGACCACGTAGTCGTCACCCACCACGGTGGGAAAGCTCAGCACCGCCTCGACGCCGTTGGGTCCGCAGCTGGTCGGGTAGTTGTCCGCGAGCCCCGCGAAGGAAGCGCTCACGCTCGCGGTGTTCCCCACGAAGGTGGCCGGCAGTGGAGTGAAGCAGGTGTCGCCGGGTGGCGAGGCGACGGTGCTGAGCGTCACGGTGAACGGGCCCGGCGGGCCGTCGTCGGTCTCCACGCCGATGAAGTAGGTGCCAGGCTGAAACAAGGCGCTCAGCGTCCGCGTGCTGCCCGCGCCGGACCGGCCGCACTCCAGCGCCGTGTTCGAAGCGCAGGGAGCGCCGAAGAGGGCGACGGTGCCGTTCCACCCAGTCGTCTGCAGCGTCGCCGTCACGACCGCGGGGCTGGCCAAGGTGAATTGGTAGAACCGGTCCGGCTCGTTGGCGTCGCCGCAGTCGAACGCGACATCGTTGCGACTGCCGACGAGCGTGTCGGTGAACGTCACGAGCCCCGGAGGCGTCAGGCTCAGGTTGAGCGCAGGCGCGGTGCTGCACGTGTCGCTGGAGGACATTCCGCCGTCGGTGGAGAAGCCGCCGGTGCCGCCTATTCCTGCCATGCCGCCCACGCCTGCCACGCCTGCCGCACCGCCACCACCCGCGTCGCCACCGGTCCCTGCCACGCCGCCCACGCCTGCCGTCCCCCCACCACCCGCGTCGCCACCGGTCCCCGCCGCACCGCCGGCCCCAGCGCCTCCGCCGTCCCGGTCCGCGCAGCTCGCGGCGCACACGCGCTGGCAGCACAGCTGAGGGGGTGCACAGTGACCATCGTGGTCACAAGCGGACGGAACGGTGACGTCTACGCAGGTCGCGAGGCTGATCACCACGCCGAGCAGGAAAACGCGTCGCACGGGCGCACTATGGCAAGGGCGGACGGGCGTCGTCGCGTGCATGTGGGCCCACGTCGCCTGGCGCGCCGCCCTCACTCGAGCCAGTTCACGGGACGGCCGCCGCCTCACAGCGCAACGCCACGCGCAGCCAGTAGCGCCCGGCAGCATGGGTCACGGTGTCGAGGCCTTCGCCGATGCCACTCTCCGCAAGCGACAGGTGCAGCACGCCCACCGGCGTCGCCTCGCCCGGCGGTTGCCGCGGCGGCACGCCAAACTGCAGCACGTTCGCGGGCATGCCGAACCCCGCCGTCGGCGACGGGCCCAGGTCGGCTTGGGCGACGAAGCCGTCGACGTCGACGTGCGCGATGTGAACGGCGCCATCGAGAAGCGCCAGCGACAGGACCCCGTCCGACGGCACGAGCCCGCGGCCCAGCTCGACGAAGGGCCCCTTCTCGGCGTCGCTGCCTCGCGCCACGCGCAGCTCTCCACCTTCCGTGACGACGGCGAAGTGCGCGGGCCGGCCGTGGGGGTAGTCGAAGGGCTTCAGCGGAAACGGCGTGGGCCCGAGCGCGTCGAACGCGAGCGTCGGCGCGTCGAAGCCACGCAGCTGCAGCTCGAGGAAGCGGTTGAGATGGGAATGGACGGCGTGCGGCAGCTCCGTCGAAGCCTCGAGCGTCAGGCCGCCGTCCTGCGCCTCCACCTGCAGCGCGCAGAGCGTAGCTTCCGGCGGCCCTTCGAGAATGTCTGGGGGCCCCGCGCGTGGCCAGAAGCCGTCCCGTGACGTCGACTCGAAGGAGAGGAAGGGGAGCACGTCGACTCGACGGCCCGCACAGTCGAAGCGAAGCCGCTGGGGCGGCGGCGTGGCCTTCGAAGACTCCGGGGCCGCGAGGTTGAGCGGCCGAGTGCCCGCCGGCGTCCGCGGCCGTCGCGCGAGCACCTGGATGACACCGAAGGGGGCTCCGACGAGCGCGCTGACGCACAGCGCCAGCACCGCGTGCCGCCGACTGGCCAACGTGCCGAGCAACGGCAGCGCGGCGACGGACCACAACACGCCGAGTACCGCCGGCCCGAGCCACACGGCGCGGAAGGTGTCTGGAAAGACGAAGCGCCCAGTCAGGCCCAACGCCTGGAGCGCGAAGGCTGGCAACAGCGTGCACGCCACCAGCAACGCTGAATCCCGGCGCGACGCCGCGAGCAGCCCCAGCGCCGCGGACAGCCAGGCCAGCAGCACGAAGCCACTCGACGCCCAGAAGGCCAGCGTGATGACGGGGAAGGTGCCGAGCGGTCGCCACAGCACGGCGGTCGCGGCGGCGGGCAGCGCCCACAGGCTCAGCGCCAACACCCACGGCCCGAGCCGGCTGCGCCTCGGTGACGACATGCCTGCGTCAGCCACCCGCCATACGGTGGTTCGTCGCGCGCGGCCGGCCCACGTACGACTGGGCGGCCCCGGGCTGCCCTTCGAACTCCATTTCCTGTCTGGAGAAGTGCTCGTCGCTCAAGGTGGTGGACCTTGCCACGACCAGCTGGTGGAGGGCGCGCACCACCACACCTGTGAACGTGAGAGGCCTGCGACTTCAGTGCGGCAGGAGCGGCACCACCGCGTCGAGCGCGGCCTTCAGGTTCCTTCGCGCGGCCTCACTCATGGCCTCGCCCAACCCGAACCGCTCCCCCCGAATCGCCACCATCCAGGCCGGCGGCGGAGCCGCGCGCTCGGTCAGCCAATAGCTGTGCAGCAGCGCCGCGGGCGACAGCACGTGCGAGGTGAAGGACACGTCTTTGCTCGCCGACACCGGCCGCACGACGAACTGCAGGCTGCCCTCGACGCTCGAGTCCACGAAGAACACCCGCTGGCGCCCGCGCAGCTCGAGCACGTCCTCCACCTGGAGCTGGAAGTCAGTGAGCACTTCGAGCTGCCCCGCGGCGATGGCGTGCGAGCAGCGCACCTCGACTCGCCGCACGAACTCCGGCCCCAGCGCGTCGTCGCCTCGCGACGGGTTCCCGTACCCGAACACCAACACCGGGGCCGTCACGACGAGCCTCGTCGCAGCAGCCCGACGCGAGCGCCCGCCTCGTCCACCACCTCGAGCTCCAGCGGCATGCGCCCCAGCGCATGCGTCGCGCAGGACAGGCACGGGTCGAACGAGCGGATCGCCACCTCCACGTGGTTGAGCAGCGCCTCCGTCGGCTCGTGGCCGTCGAGGTACTGCGCCGCCACGACGCGCACCGCCTCGTTCATGGCCTGGTTGTTGTGTGTCGTGGACACGATGAGGTTGCACAACGTCACCACGTCGTTCCCGTCCACCTTGTAGTGGTGAATCAACGTGCCCCGCGGAGCTTCGATGACGCCGACACCTTCACCCACACGCTCGCCCGTCGTCACCGTGGGCTCGCCGAGCAGCGCCTCGTCTCTGAGCAACTCTTCGATGACCTCCGCCGCGTGCAAGAGTTCGATGAGCCGCGCCCAGTGGGAGAAGAGCGGGGCATGCACGAGCGCGCCGCCGTGCACCGCCCTGAACGCCTGGCGTTCGGCTTCCGCCAGCGGCGTGTGAATAACGTCACAGTTCTGTACACGGGCGAGCGGCCCAACCTTGTACCAGCCCCGCTCCTTCCCCAGCGCCAGGAGGTAGGGGAACTTCATGTACGTCCACCCGCGAACCTCCTCGTCCAAATGCGCGCGGTAGGCCTTGGGGTCCACCCCGTCGAGCAACGTCTTCCCGTCGGCGTCCTTCGCGCGCAGCAGCCCCTCGTAGAACTCGAGCCGCCCGCCCGGACCGACGAGCGAGAGCAGCGGCGAGCGAATGGTTCCGAAGGACTCGTACAGCTCGGAGTTCATCGCGTGGAGGCGCTGCACCAACGCCACGCCCGCGCGCGCGTAACGCAACACCGCGGGGAGCGCGGCCTGCAGCTCGTCGCGCTCCGCCTTCGTCACCCGCTTGTTGACCCCTCCGGGGACGGAGCCCGTTCCGTGCACCCGCTTCCCCGCCGTCACGCGAATGCACTCCTGGCCGAACTTGCGCAGCAGCACCCCGTGCCGCGCGAGCTCGGGCTCGGCCTGCGCCAGGCCCACGATGTTCCGACGCGACGCCTCGCTGTCGAAGCCGAACAGCAGGTCCGGAGACGCCAGGTGGAAGAAGTGGAGCGCGTGGCTCTGCAACATTTGGCCGTAGTGCATGAGCCGCCGCACCCGCTCGGCCGTCGCCGACAGCTTCGTCGCGCCGACCACCACGTCGAGCGCCTTGGAGGCCGCCAGGTGGTGGCTGACGGGGCAGATGCCACACAGCCGCTGCACCATGACCGGCACTTCCCAGTACGGCCGGCCCTGAATGAAGCGCTCGAAGCCGCGGAACTCGACGATGTGGAGGCGGGCCTGCTGCACCTTGCCGTCCGCGCCGAGCAGGAGCGTCACCTTGCCGTGGCCTTCGACGCGGGACACGGGGTCGATCGCGATGCGGCGGGTGCCGGTGGACGAGCTGGGCGTGGCGTCGGAGTTCATGGGGGGCGCCCCTCAAGGGGAGAGAATCAGTCGTAGTGAATGAGCCCGTGGCCGAGCTGCGGCGTGCGACCGTGCAGCAGGTCGGTCAGGAACTGCCACAGCGCCTCGGCCGGCGGAGGACACCCGGGCAGGAAGTAGTCGATGCGCACCACGTCCGAGAGCGGGTGCACCTTGTCCAGCGGGAGCGGGAGCTCGGGGTCGTTCGGTACGACGGGGTACACCGCCTTCAGGCAGTCGCGCACGTCGAGGTGGTTGCGCTGGGCCGGCAAGCCGCCGTTCACCGCGCAGGCGCCGACGGCCACGAGCACCTTGCAGCTGCGACGAAACTCCCGCAGCACCTCCACGTTCTCCGCGTTGCACAGCCCACCTTCGATGAGCCCCAGGTCACACGGGCCGCAGTGCTTCTTGTCCGTCAAGGGAGAGCGATCGAGCTCCACCAGCTCCAACAGCGCGAAGAGCCGCTCGTCGATGTCGAGCAGCGACATGTGGCACCCGAAGCACCCCGCGAGGGACGCAGTGGCCACCTTCAGCTTTCGCCGCGGCGCGTTCATGGCTTCTTCCCCTCGAAGCCGAACGCCGCCTTGTCGTAGGTCCGCTGGCCGATGGGCACCGCGAAGCCCTTCCCCTTCTTCAAGATGACGCCCACGGGGCACACCGTCACCGCGGTGTCCGTCACCGCGACGGAGGTGTCCTTGAGCAACCCCGACTCGGCGTTGACGATGAGGTGTTTGGTCAGCCCGCGCCCCGACAGCGCGAAGGCGTGCCGCCCGTCCACCTCTGCCGACGCGCGCACGCACAGCTCACAGAGAATGCAGCGGTTGAAGTCGAGGATGAGGTCCGGGTGCGACGCGTCGACCGGCCTGTCCGGGAACAGCTGCGGGAAGTGCGGCGTGCGCACGTCGAGCGCGTAGCCCACCGCCTGCAGCTTGCACTCGCCGCTCTTCTCGCACGAAGGGCAGAAGTGGTTGCCCTCGACGAAGAGCAGCTGCACCAGGCCCTGGCGTAGCTCCTTGAGCTCCTGCGTCTCGCTCTCGACGGCCAGCCCCGCCGCCGCCGGCAGCGTGCACGACGCCACCATGCGCCCGTTCACCTTCACCGTGCACACCCGGCAGCTCCCGTGGGCCTTGAACTCGGGGTGCGCGCAGAGGTGCGGAATCGGGTGGCCCGCGGCGAGGGCGGCCTGCAGCACCGACTGGCCTTCGGTGAACGGCACGTCGTGCCCGTCGAGCGTGAAGGAGCTCATACGTCCTCCAGGTGCGCCTTCACGTCGTCGCGGCCGGTCACCTCACGCGCCGCCGCCAAGGCTTCGTCCACGTCGAACGTCGGGACGAAATCCAAGGACGACAGCCGCCGCTCGAGGGTGGGCTTGAACTTCTCGTAGAGCGACAGGAACGGGTTGCAGGCGGTGTGGCCCAGCCCGCAGTGGCTCGAGTCCCGCAGCATGCGCGAGAGCCGCAGCGCTTCCTTCACGTCGCGCCGCGTGCCCCGCCCCGCGTCGATGGCGTCGAGCGAGCGCTCGAGCAGCGTCGTCCCCACCCGGCACGGCGTGCAGAAGCCGCAGCTCTCGTGCGCGAAGAAGTGGGCGTAGTTCACCACCACGTCCAGCAGGTCACGCTCCGGCCCGAAGACGACGAAGGCCCCCGCGGACGGCACGTCTTCGAAGCACAGGCGCCGGTCGAACTCCCGCGGGCTGAGCAGCACGCCGGACGGGCCGCCGACCTGGACCGCCTGCGGCTCGACGGCGCCACACGCGTCGAGCAGCGCGCGCACCGTGGCGCCCATGGGCAGTTCGTAGAGGCCGGGCTTCGCGCAGTCGCCGGACACCGAGTGCACGCGGGTGCCCGACGACTTGGGCGTGCCCACCGCCGCGAAGGCGTCGCCGCCGTGGAGCGCGATGAGGGCGACGCTGGCGAACGTCTCCACGTTGTTCACCACGGTGGGTTGGTGGAGGTAGCCGTTGGTGACGGGGTACGGCGGGCGGTTGCGGGGAATGCCGCGGCGGCCCTCCAGCGACTCGAGCAGCGCCGACTCTTCGCCGCACACGTACGCGCCCGCGCCCAGGTGCAGCTCCACGTCGAAGTCGAAGCCCCGGTGGCCCAGCACGTCGCGGCCCAAGAGCTTCGCCTTGCGCCTCGCCGCGAGCGCCGCCTCGATGGGGGCTTCGAGGAAGCGGTACTCCCCGCGCAGGTACACGAAGCCCCGCTGCGCGCCGATGGTCCACGCGCAGGCCGTCATGCCGTCGAGCACCAGGTCGAGCTGGCGGCGCAGCAGGACGCGGTCCTTGAAGGTGCCGGGCTCACCTTCGTCGGCGTTGCAGACGACGAAGCGCGTGGGGCCGGGCGCCTGCTTGGCGCTGCGCCACTTGTCCGCGGTGGAGAAGCCCGCCCCGCCGCGGCCGCGGAGCTTGGACTTCGCCAACTGCTCGAGGAAGGCGTCGGGGCTGAGCGCCAAGGCGTGGCCCAGCGCTTCACCCGGCGCCACCGACGCCCCCAACAGCCACCCGCGCAGCTCAATCGAGTCGTCGACGACGAAGAGCTCCGCTGGCCACTCGCGCAGCGGGTGCCGCGTGGCGATGAGCTCCGCCACCTGCGCGATGCGCGCGTCGTCGAGCCGGGGAATCGCGTGCTCGTTGACGAGCAGCGCCGGCCCCTGCTCACACAGCCCCGTGCAGCTGGTGACGCCCACGCTGACACGGCCGTCCGCGCGGAGCTTCCCCGGCTCCACGCCGAGCTGACTGCACAGGTCGAGCCGCAGCCGCTCGCTGCCGTGAAAGCGGTCGGTGATGTCGTCGGAGAAGAGGACGCGGTACTCGCCGCGCGGCTGGGTGGCGAAGAAGGAATAGAAGCCCGCGACGCCCTCGACGCGGGCGCGGGGCACGCCGAGGTGGCCGGCGACCTCGGTGATGAGGGGCGGCGAAATCCACCCCGCTACGTCCTGCGCTTCCCGCAGAATCTGCACGAGCCGCGTCGGGTCATGCCGGTGTTTTTCCAGCAGGGCGTGGAGCGCTGCGGGCGTCATGGAGGCAGTCTGTTACACGGCGCATGCCAGGACCGGCGCCTGGAGGGGACGCTCGGCACGCGGTTTCTGGCCACCGCGGCGGGGGCGCTGGTACATGGGCGCGCTCGTGACGCGCACGTGGGAACGACAGGTGCTGTGGGCCAGCCTCGCGCTCGGCTTCGTCGCGCGCCTGTTCGTCACCTTCACCGACGACGGCATCTTCTGGCCGGACGAGGTGTACCAGTCCTTCGAACCCGCGCACCGGCTGGTGTTCGGCTACGGCTCGGTGGCGTGGGAGTTCATCGAGGGCGCGCGGCATTGGACGTTGCCGGGCCTGGTGGCGCTCATTCTGAAGGTGTGCAGCGTGCTCGGCCTCGACGCGCCCGGCCAGTACGTGCGCGCGGTGAAGCTCGTCTTCGCGGTGGGCTCGGCGTCGGTGGGCCTGGCGGTGTTTCGCTTGGCGGTGGTGAGCGGCGCGGGAGAGCGGCTGGCGGTCGCGGCGGCGGCGGCCTGGTCGCTCACGGCTCCGGTGCTGTACTTCGCGCCGCGGGCGATGAGCGAGAACGCGGCGGCGGTGGCGGCGGCGTGGGGCCTGGCGCTGGTGTTGGACTTAAGAGTCTCCCGGCGGGCGCTGGTGCTCGGCGCGTCGCTGCTGGGCCTGGCGGTCCTCTTCCGCTTGCAGCTCGCGCTCTTCGCGGCGGGCGTCACGGTGCTCTTGCTGGCGCGCAAGGACTGGCACCGCGCGGGCCTGGTGCTGGGCGTGCTCTGCGTCTGGGCGGGGCTGTTCGGCGCGCTCGACGCGTTCGCCTGGCATGACGCGCCGGGCGCGAAGTGGGGCGGGTGGTTCCACTCGGCCGTCGTGTACTGGCGCTTCAACGTCACCGAGAACCGCGGCGCGCAGTGGGGCACCGCGCCCTTCGGCTTCTACGTGGAGGTCCTCTTCAAGAGCATGCCGCTGGTCTTCGTCGCCTCGGCGTTGGGGCTCCTCGCCGCCGCGCGCAAGGCCACCGGCCTGGTGCTGCTGACGGTGGCCTTCTTCCTCGTGCACAGCCAGGTGCCGCACAAGGAGTACCGCTTCCTGGTGCCCATGCTGCCGGAGCTGTTCGCGGCCGCCGCGGTGGGCTTCTCGGCGCTGCCGGAACGCTTCGGGAAGTGGGGCGCGACGGGCTTGGCGCTGGGCACGGCGCTGTCGTTCCTCACCGCGCCCTCGCTCACCTGGGGACAGCTCGGCGCGTACCCGGAGCGCAAGCTGGAGAGCGCTTGGGACGACAAGGGCAGCATCAACCGGCTCATGTTCAAGGCGCACGGCGAAGCGTCGCTGTGTGGGCTCTTCGTGCAGGAGCACCCGGCGTGGCACGGCGGCTTCACGCACCTGCACCGCAGGGTGGGGCTGCACTGGAACCAGCCGCCGGAGTCGAAGCTGTACAACTTCGCCATCGTCCGCGCGGGGTCCGGGGTGCCGCCCGTCGCGAAGGACGGCGCGTACGAGCTGGTGAAGGTGCCCGGCGTCGAGCGCTGCCCGACGCTCGAAGAGCAGAACTATTCCTGGCGGCTGCCGTAGCGCAGGGTCGCTACCGCTCGAAGCAGTAGAGGTGAGCGACCTGGTCACAAGGCAGCTCGACCGCGCCTCCCGTGCGCGCCGTGAAGGCATCGCCGGGGTTGTGGGCGACGCCCGTCACGCCCACGGCCGCCGCGCTGTTGACGTTCCAGCTGTTGCAGTGGGTGGGGCCAAAGTCGACGGCAGGGCCGCCCGCACCCATGCCCGTCCACACGCGGTCCGCGAGCAGCGGCGTGCCACGAGCGCTGACGTTGATGGGGACGCGCACGCCAAAGGCCTGGCTGGCGTACGCGCTGGCCGTTGGGGCCAGCGGGAGCCCGTCGGTGCGGAACCAGGTGCCACCGTCCAGCACGGCCGCGGACAGCGGCGGCGAGCCGGGGACGTGCACCATGGCCGCAAAGAGGCCAGACAAGCCGGCGTCCGCCGCTTCGTCCTGGCAGTGTCGGTCGAAGCGCGCGCGGCCACCGCCCGGCGCGTAGGTGCCAGTCGTCAGGAAGACGCGGCGCCCACCGGGAGGGAAGGGGCTCGGGCGTGGCGCATAGCGGTCTCGTCCCACACACATGATGGTCTCGAGGCCTCGACTTCCGCACGAGAACGGCGTGGCGGGGTCGTGGAAGCGGTACCACCACGGGCCCGCGGTGTAGTTGAAGCCGTTGCCACTGGTGCGGACCGTGAAGATGGAGAGCGGCGCAGTCCAGCCGTTGCAGTTGGCAACGCCACCGTCGCTCAAGAAGCCGGTCGCCACAGTCAGCGCGAAGGGCGAGACGCCCGTTTGGTACTGCCACGGGTGGTCGTGGAAACGACCGGCGATGAGGTCTTCAGGCGTGTCCGCCACCAGCGTTCGGTCGGGGCGCATCCAGCCTCGAGCGCCGACGAGCGCGTCGCCGAAGGTGAAGCCCCCGTCGGACTGGGCGAGCCAGGCGACGTAGCGGCCGGGCAGCCCAGCGCTCTGCGCCGCGACCGAGCAACGCAGGTCGAGCCCGGAGACGCCGCCAGCGATGAGGCTCGAGAAGATGCCTTCCACCACGAAGATGAAGTTCGGCTGCTCGTCGACGCGGCGCACGCAGAGGGCCTCGGCGTCGCCGCCCGGGCCGGCCGCGCTGTAGCCACCCGCTGAGTCGACGTAGAAGAAGTTCGTCGCGTCGAACCGCGTGCCGGTCCACCAGACGGGGTTGGGGAACAGGGCGGTGTCGTAGCGGGGCGGCGCCGTCGTGGGCTGGAGGAGCGAGAGCTGCTCCCAGACTTCGGCCAGACGCCATTCGCTGCCGCCGTCAGGGAGCCCGGCGTCGCTGAGCGAGGCACACCTCGAGGCGGCGGTCGCGTAGCTGGCGGCCCCGCTGACGCGCCCCGCGGCCCTCCACGTCAGGCCCGTGCGCACGTCGAACACGGTGCCGGCGTCGTCGCGGCGGACGAAGCGCGGGCCCACCGGCTCTCGCTCGTCGCTCGACACGCAGCGCGCCAGCGCGACGGCTCCGAAGGCGTTGTTCACCTCGGCGTTGCCCGCGGAAATGGACGCGACGTACCCACCGTCCAGGAACGCCGAGCCCGACCAGTAGCGGACGTTGCCGGCGACGTTGAAGACCGCCGTCGTGAAGTGCGGTGCCGCACCGCCGAAGTTGGTGATGGTGGCGAGCTCGACCATGGACGGGAGCCGCCAGCGCCGCCCGCCGAGCGTGAGGGTGTCACAGTGCTGCACGGCTGCGGCGAAGGTGAGCTGAGTCGGGGAGTCGGCGACCTGCCAGACCAGGCCCGTGCGGAGATCGTGCGCCACGCCGCCGTCGACGACGAAGTCGGTGACAGGACGAGGGCTCGGAGGCATGGGCCACCGCGGTTCGTGAATGGAAGTGAGGGGTGACCCCGCGTCGGGGGAGCCTGCATCCGGTGGCCCTGCGTCGAGTCCTGCGTCACCGCCGGAGCCCGCTGCACCGCCAGCACCCGCTGCACCACCGGCGCCC
>JALHOS010000164.1 GCA_022842905.1 Myxococcaceae bacterium
GATCGACTCGCGCAGCGCGGCGATCCGCTCGGCCAGCGCGTCCGCGGACTCGGGGCGCTGCGCCGGGGCGATCTGCATGGCCCAGACGATGACGTCGTCCAGCTCCTTGGGCAGCTCCGGTCGGAAGGCGCTGGCGAGCGGGCGCGGATCCTCCACGTGCTTCCACAGCGTCCGCAGCTGCGTTTCGCTCTTGAACGGCCGCCGGCCGGTCACCATTTCGAACAGCACGCAGCCCACTGAATAGAGGTCCGTCTGCGGGACCACCTGCGTGCCCAGCACCTGCTCGGGCGCCAGGTAGTCCGGCGTCCCCAAGATGTTCGACGCGCGCTCGGTCGGCGTGGCGTCGCGCGTGCCCAGGTCGATCTCGGCGATTCCGAAGTCCAGCAGCTTCAGGTACGGCCGGCTCTTCGGCGGCTTCACCAAGTACAGGTTCGACGGCTTCACGTCGCGGTGCACGACGTTCGCGTGGTGCGCCGACCCCAGCGCGTCCAGCACCTCCTCCGTCCAGCGAAGCGCCTCGTCCAGCGGCAGCGGCGCGCGCTCCTTGAGGTACTTGTCGAACGGCTGGCCGTCGAGGAACTCCATGACGAAGTAGTGCCGGCCGTCCGGCAGCTGCCCAAAGCTGAAGATGTCGACGATGCCGCGGTGGCGAATGGCGTTGACGGCGCGGGCTTCGGCCAAGAACCGCTGCACCAGGTCGTCCACCTGGCTGAACTGCGGCAGCAGCACCTTCACCGCCACGCGCTTGCCGATGACGGGCTGCACGCCCTCGTACACGACGCCCATGCCGCCGACGCCGAGCTTCGCGAGGATTTGGTACTCGCCCACCGTCGTGCCGGTGAGGTCGTCGGCGGTGTCCATGGGGGCCCACCACTCTACAAGATCACCGCCCCCCAGCTGGCCTTCCACGACTTCGCGCCGGCGAAGCCCAAGCACCCTCGGCTCGACTGGGCCGCGCTTCGCCAGCACACCTTCAAGTCGCGGCGCGACGCTCCCGCGCCCCGGCCGCGCCGCCAGCCGGTGTGAAGGCGCATGTGCGCGGGGGGCGCCAGCAAAAGGTCTGAAAGTGCGCCAGACGCGCGTGGTTGAATGGCCGCCGTGGCGCACGTGGAGCCAGCCGAGCTCGCCAAGCTCGCCCGGAAGGAGCTGACCGCCGAAGCGGAGGCCGCCGCCCGCCAGCACGTGGCCGAGTGTGAAACCTGCGCCGTGCAGTACCAAGAAGTCCTCAGCCGTCGCTTCGACTCCGTCACCGCCGGCACCGCGACCATGGAGGTCGGCGGGCCCGCAACGCCCGCGCCCACCGACGCCGGCGCGCCGCCACACGCCCGCAGCAAAGAGAGCGTCGTCACCCAGCCCATGGAGCTGCCGCGGGGCACCACCATTGGCCGCTACGTCGTCGTGCAGCCCATTGGCCAAGGCGGCATGGGCGTCGTCTACCTCGCGTACGACCCGGAGCTCGACCGCCGCGTCGCGGTGAAGTTGCTGCGCCCGGACCGCGCCGCGCCGCCCAGCTCGTCCAACTCCGGCTCCGAGTCGGCTCGCCAGCGCCTGCTGCGTGAAGCGCAGGCCATGGCCAAGCTGTCGCACCCCAACGTCGTCACCGTCTTCGACACCGGCGTGCACGGCGACAACGTCTTCATGGCCATGGAGTACGTGCCCGGGCTGACGCTGGCGCAGTGGCTACGCGCAGAGAAGCGGCCCTGGCGGCAGGTGCTCCCGCTGCTCGTGCAGGCCGGCCGAGGCTTGGCCGCGGCGCACGCCGCCCACTTGGTCCACCGGGACTTCAAGCCCAGCAACGTGCTGCTGTCCGACAGCGACGGCCGGGTGCGCGTCACCGACTTTGGCCTGGTACGCGCCGAAGGCTCCGACGTCCCCATCGTCGTGGAAGGCGAAGACGTCGCCCTCGATTCGATGTCCGCGGACATCACGCTGTCCGGCGCCATCGTCGGCACGGTCGGGTACATGGCGCCGGAGCAGGTGCGCAAGGAGCCCCTCGACGGGCGCGCGGACCAGTTCAGCTTCGGCGTGTCGCTGTACGAAGCGCTCTACGGGCAGCGGCCGTTCGCCGGCGACACCGCCAGCTGGGTGACGTCGAACCTGCTCAAAGGGAAGATCTCCGAGCCGCCGAAGGACACGCCGGTGCCGTCGTGGGTGCACCGCATCGTGCTCAAGGCGCTCAGCCCGACGCCGGAGCAGCGCTTTGCTTCCATGGACGCGCTGCTCGACGAGCTCGAGAAGGACCCGTCGGCCAAGCTCCGCCGCGCCGCGCCGTGGGCCGTGGGCGCGGCCGTCGTGCTCGCCGTCTTCGGTGGGAACGCGGCGCTGCAGCGCAGCCGGGCCTCGCGCTGCCAGGGCGCGGGTGACGGGTTGGCCAGCGTCTGGGACAGCAAGGTCGCCCAGGAGCTCGAGCAGGCGTACGAGTCCAGCAAGAAGCCCTTCGCGCAGGCCGCGTCGGCCGCGGTGAAGAAGCGGCTGGACGCGTACGCCGCCGACTGGCGGGAGGCCGGCCGAGACGCCTGTGAAGCCGTGCACGTGCGCCGGGAACAAGACGAGGAGACGCTGGCGCTGCGCCGGGGCTGCCTCGACGAGCGGCTGCGTGAGCTCAACGCGCTGGCCAAGGCGCTCAAGAGCCCCGACGCCGTCGAGCGTTCGGTGACGGCGGCGTACGGGTTGAGCGCGGTGGCCCGCTGCGCGGACGTGCCGGCGCTGCGCCGCAGCCCTTCGGCGAAGGGGGCCCGTGTGGGCGGCACCGAGCGGGCGCTGTTGGACGACGCGCTGCTCGTGCGCGCCATGGTGGAGTCCGGGCAGCTGGCCGGCGCGGTGGAGCGTTCGAAGGCGCTGCTCCCCAAGGCGCAGGCGCAGCGGCTGCCGCAGGTGGTGGCCAGCGCGTCGGTGCAGCAGGGCCTTGCGCTGGCGCAGCAAGGCAAGTTCCCCGACGCTGAAGCGGCGCTGCGGGACGGCGTCGTGGCCGCCGAGGCCGCGGGCCTGGACGACGAAGCCGCGAGGGGAGCGCTCCAGCTCGCCGTGGTGCTGGGCCACAACCTGCACAAGCCCGCCGAAGGGCGCTGGTTCGAGCGGCTCGGCGAGGCCGCGCTGGCGCGCTTGGGAGGCGATCCACTGCTCGAGCTGCAGCAGCGGTCCACCAACGCGGTGCTGCTGGCCGCCGAAGACAAGCCGCAGGAAGCGGTCGCCGCCCACACCCGCGCGCTCGAAGCCGCCAAGCAACTGTGGGGCGAAACCCACCCGCTGGTCTGGCGCGCGTACACCGACCTGGCCACCAGCCTGGCCAACGTGAAGGACTTCCGCCAGGCGGTGCCGCTGTACGAGCGCGCGCTCGACGTGAAGCTCAAGGCCCAGGGCCCGGAGCACCCGGACGTAGCCTTCATTCGCGCCAACCTGGGCAACGCGCTCTTCTTCGTCGGCGAGGCCGAGCGTGCGTTCGACGCCATGCAGCAGGCGCTGGCGGTGCGCGAGCGCATCTTCGGAGCGGACAGCCCTCGGCTCGTGCCGGTGCTGAACAACCTGGCGGACATCGAGACGAAGGCCGGCAAGCTCGAGGCCGCCGAACAGCACGCCACCCGCGCCGTCGCGCTCGCGCAGAAAGCCGGGCCCACCCACCCGCTCGTCTTCGTCACCGGGGCCACGTTCGCCGAGCTCGAGCTGGCGCAGCGCAAGCTCGACGCGGCGGCGCAGCGGCTGGACGCGCTGCTGGCGCTCAGTCCTCAGCCGCCGGCCACGGTGCGCGTCGCGGTGCTCAGTGTTCGGGCCCTCGCCGCGCTCGAAGCCGGACAGCCGCAGGTGGCCGACGGCCACGCGCAGGCGGCGGTCGCGCTCGAAGGGGAGCTGGGCAAGGACAACGCGGATCTGCTGACGCCGCTCGTCGTCGCGGCGCGGGCGGCGCTGGCGCTCCAGAAGCCAGAGGCCGCGGTGGCGGCGGCGGAGCGCGCGGTCGCCATCGCCGAGAAGGCTCGGCCTTGGGTGGTGCTCAGCGCCGACGCGAAGCTGGCGCTCGCCGAAGCGCTCGACGTCGCGCAGCCGGGCTCGCCGCGGGTCAAGCCGCTGGCCCAGGACGCGGTGGAGGGGTACCGGAACGTGTTTGGACGCGCGGGGCGGCTCGCTGACGCGCAGCGACTCGTCGCGCGCTGAAGGACGCGACTGAAGCGGCTCGGGCGCCCGGTCGGTCGGAGCACGAAGGCGAAGGTCGCAGCGTCCACGCATGAGTCCAGGCCGCGGCGCAAGGTCCAGGCGAGCGCGGTCGGCACAGGGAGGCTCGTGGCGCGCTCGACGGACGCCTGGAGCCGGGGAAGAGTCTGCCTCCCAAGTCGACCGCCGCTTGAAGTCAGAGGCCCCATGACAAAACCAGTCCGAGCGCGAACGCCCGCCGTGCCCGCCGCCACGAAAGCCCCCGCGACACCCGCCCGCGTCCTCTCGCGAGGGAGCACCGGCGCTGGCGTGTCCGACCTCCAGCGGCTCTTGGCGACGAAGGGCTACCTCACGGGGAAACCGTCAGGCACCTTCGACGCCGCGACGGACCGGGCCGCGAAGGCCTTTCAGAAAGCTGCGGGCCTGCTCCCCGCGAACGGCCGAGTCGGGCCCAAGACGCTGGCCGCCCTGAGAGCGCCGTCGTCACCCAAGGCGGGCGCGGCAGGCTTCGTGGCGGGGGCCGGTCGTCCACCGCCGCGCAAGCCGTCCTTCCTGCCGACGCCGCAGCTGGTGCCGGCGCCCATCACCGAGAAGGCGGCGACGGACCTCCCCACGAGCGTGGCCGGCGTCCCCGTGCAGCGAGGCGTCGCCCTGGAGTACTCGAACGCGACGGCGTCGCTCGTCGGGCCGGACGCGGGCACGGAGCTGCACTTCGGCCAGCTCACCCGCGCGCAGTACGACGCGCTCAAGAGCGAGTTCGGCGGGCGCAGCGCGGTGCCGTACGACGCGAGCCGAAAGTACGTCGCTTCCGACTTTCTGCCGCCCGCACTCCAGGCGCTGGTGAACGTCGACTACGACTCCGGGCCGACGGTGCAGCTCGAGAACCCAGCGTCCATTCACCGGGCGCTCGAGAACGAAGGGCGCGAGACGATGTCCATCGGCAGCACGCCCAACTGCCACGGCACTGCGTGGGAGGCGATGCGGGCCATGCAGGGCCAGGCGCAGACGCACGTCGAGCTCCTCTACGCCGACGGCGCCGCCGCGCTGGGCCAGTATCGCTACGTGCTCGACGCCGTCGCGACGGGCCGGTCCGACGCGCCGCAGGCCTTCCTCGCGCAGCTCAAGCCCGGAGACGTGGTGTCCTTTCAGGCGCCGGGGGACGACGAGCAGCTCATGCACTCGTCCGTGTACGTGGGCGGCGGCATGTTCTTCGAGAAGCAGGACACCGAGCACGATGCCGGGAACAGCGAGTACCCGTATCGGCTGGTGCCGTTCGGCAGGGTGCTGTCTCCGCTGGACGACACCCAGGGCCCGCTGCTGCTCAGCGCGCACCGGCCCAAAGGTGCGCTCCCGCCAGGCACCACCACGTACGGGCCGGACGCGAGCGTCGTCAGCGCGGTCGACGCCTGGGCCGCCAAGCGAGGCAAGAGCGTGGGGCGGCTCTTCACCACCGAGGCTGACCTCGGCATGGGTGGCCGGGTGTTGGCGCTCGCGCTGAACGCCGCGGCCGTCGTCCCGCTCGAAGCCGGCGCGGACGGCCGGTGGCGCACCAAACGAGCGGCTGGTTCCTGAGGGAGCGTATGAGTACCGAAGACGTCTCACGCGCCGACTACTGGAGCGCCATCTACCGGGCCAACGACGCGGGCTGGGACAAGGGTCGCTGCTCGCCGCCGATCGCCCGGCTGCTGCGTGAAGGCCTGGTGCCTGAGGGCGGCACCATCGCCGTCGTCGGGTGCGGGCGCGGGTGGGAAGCGGTGGAGGCCGCGCGGCTGGGTTACCGAGTCACCGCCGTCGACTTCGCGCCGGAAGCGCTCGAAGGCCTCGCGGTGAACGCGCGGGCGGCGGGCGTCTCGGTCGAGCCCTTGCTCGCCGACGTCTTCGACCTGGGCGCTCTGCGGCCCAAACACTTCGACGGAGTGCTCGAGCACACGTGCCTGTGCGCGGTGAGCCCGACGCGTCGGGCCGAGTACCTGGCGGCCATGGCGGCGACGCTCGAGCCGGGTGGGGTGTACTTCGGCCTGCTCTACGCGCACGGGCGGCCCGGGGGACCGCCGTTCGACCTGCAGGAGCCCGAGGCGCGCGCGCTGCTGCGGGGCTTCGCGGTGGAGCGGCTGCAGGTCGCGCAGGACAGCTTCGACATGCGCAGAGGGCACGAGCTGGAGGTCGTCGCGCGGACGGCGGCGTGAGGTGGCCCCTCACCGCCGCCTGACCCGCGCGCAGCTTCGCCGGCGCAGCCTCGGCGACGTACCCGGCGCGCGGCGCATGGAGCTTCCTCGCGCGGCCCGCAGCGTCAGGTGCCTCGCAGCCGAGTGAGCGGGCCGACTTCGTGGTCGAGGCACCCGGCGAGCTGCGCGCGTCGAACTTCGACGCCTGGACGAAGTTGCCGACGGATCGACGTCGATCGGGCTCGCGCTGCCGAGCGCTCGGGAAGGCTGCTAGACACGCCGCTTCATGACGCGACTTGCACCCCTGCGGCTTTGCGCCCTCTCGTCGCTGCTGGTCGCGACGACGGTCCAAGCTGGGTCGGGACCAGTGAAGATCGCCGTCCCCGACTTCACGCTCTACGGCATCGATCGGACGCTGGGCGAAGCGTACGCCGAGCACTTCGTGACGCTGATGGGCCGAAACGCAAACCTGAAGCTGTCGACGAGCCGAGACATCGCGATCGTATTGGGCGTCGAGAGGCAGAAGCAGTTGTTGGGCTGTGAAGAAGGTCAGTCGAGCTGCTTGGCGGAGCTGGCTGGCGCGCTCGGCGTCGACGCGGTGATGTCGGTGTCGCTCGTGAAGGCCGAGTCCGGCTGCACCGCGACCGTGCGGGTCCGCAACGCGTCGGACGGCTCGGAGGTCGCGGCGGCGACGAGCCGCTTGCCGAGCGAAGCGGCCATGCAGGAGTGGCTGGAGGCGCAGGCTCCGGAGCTGGCGGACCGCGTGTTGAGCGCGTTCGGTCGGAGCGCGGTGTCGGCGAGCGGTGCGGGCGCGGTGCTGCGCTGGGTGCCGGGTGTGGTCGGGGTCCTCGCGGTGGGCGCCGGGGTCGTCACGCTGGTGGTCGCTGAAGGTCAGGCCACTGCGCTGCGGACGCGGTCGTTCGCCTCGCGTGAGGAGATCGGCAGCACCGCCTCACTCGGCCGGACCTTGGACACGGTCGGGCCCGTGCTGCTCGGCGCCGGTGGAGCTGCGATCGTCGGAAGCTTGTTGTGGGTGCTGCTCGCGCCACGGAGCGCCGCGCACGTCGCGCTGTTTCCAACGTCGACCGGGGCAGGATTCGCGGTGGGAGGGACGTTCCAATGAGGCACGTGTCGCTTGCGCTGATGGCAGGGGTCGTGGCGCTCGCGGGGTGCCGTGACTGGGAGGCGCTCGCCAACGCCGCCTGTGCACGGACTGAAGGCTGTGATGGCGGAGTGACCGGAATGGGTGGCTCGGCTGGCGCGGGCGGCTCGGCAGGCGCGGGTGGCTCGGCAGGCGCGGGTGGCTCGACAGGCGCGGGTGGCTCGGCAGGCGCAGGTGGCTCGGCTGGAGCGGGCGGCTCGGCTGGAGCGGGTGGCTCGGCTGGAGCGGGTGGCTCATCTGGAGCGGGTGGCTCGGCAGGAGCGGGTGGCTCGGCCGGCGCGGGTGGCTCGGCGGGTGCAGGTGGCTCGGCAGGAGCAGGTGGTGTGGCAGGCGGGACGGGCGGCGCAACGGACGGCGGAGGAACCGGCCCTGACGCTGGCCCAACGCCTGCGCTGTGCCTTGACTGGGCTTGTGTCGTCAACGGACTGCCGCCGCAGAGTCCGACTGTCGGGAACTTCCGCGTGTCGACGCGGACGCTGAGCGCTTCGCTCAATGCCGGGCTCTTCAGCTCGTCGCTACTCCTCCACGACGGGGGGCTTCTGCCCACCCAGCACGCGAGCCAACAGTCGTTCCACTTGGCCGTGCAACCGGACGGAGGCATCCCCGATCCGGGGACCTCGCTGACCTCCGGCACCGCCTCGTTCTTCTCATCGACGATTGGTTGCGGTGGCGAGCTGCTCTGGATGCCGTGGAGCTCCTGCACCGTCGGCCGGTTCTTGCTCGACGGCGGCTCCTACTCGTACGGCGGCGTCGATTGCGGCGGTTCGCTCCGACAGACATTTGCGAGTGTCGTCAGCGGGTGCGACTCGGCAGGCTCGATCGTGGTCAGCGTGGGTTTCAGCGCCGCGGGCCTGAATACCGAGGTGCTCCGCCGTACGTACGGCAGCGTCGTGGGTCCCCAGCTTCCTCCGACCATGGTGTCCGGCGGCTACGGTGGTGCGGCGCGCAGACCCGACGACAGCGTCGCCCTCGTGCCCTACGACGCTGCGGACGTGTTGCTGGTCCGCGCTGACGGCGGAGTCGCGATCGTCGTCGTGGGTGATCGAGCGTCGAAAGCCGTCGCCGGCTCGGCGCTGAGTCGGTGCGGCGACGTGGTGTTCGCCACCCGTTCCCCAACGGACAGCTTCGTCACCTGGCTGCACGCGGACGGCGGCCAGCATCGCCTGTCGGTGACCACGGACCTGCTCTTCCCCGTCAACGGCGGCGACGGCTTCATCTACTTCTCCCCCGAGACGGGAGTGCTCAACGCGGTGCCCGAGTGTTGGAGCCCCGCTGCCGCGCTCGTGACCGCTGGCGTCACGGGCACCTGGACGCCGGGGGGGGCGTCCATTCGTTACGGCCAGATGACGCTGCTCCCCACCGGACAGCTCGTGGCCGTGCCCCGCGGCGACAATCAGATCGTCGTCTTCACGCCGGAGACGCCCCGCAGCATTCCCTTGCGCGTGGTCCGCTCGCCGTTCCTCAACCACCTCTGACGAAGACGCGACGTCTCGAGCGTCAACGATGAGCGTTCACGCGTTCGCTGGCGTCTGAATCAACGTCAGGCTGAACGCCGCGCTCGGCCCGCCGACCGCCTCGATGAGCCGCTTCATCTCCTTCGGGCTCAGCGTCAGGCAGCCCACGCTGTTCGGCTTCTCGCCGCCGCCGGCGTGGAAGAGGATCTCCGTCGCGACGTCACCGCGCCGCACCGACGCCGCCTTCTCCTCGTCGCTGAAGAAGCGGTCCTGGTTCGTGTCCCGCCACGCCGGCACCGCGTTGTCCAACTTGTCCTTCGCGCCGATGCGCTGCACCACGTAGCTCGCCAGCGCCGTGCCCGGGTAGATGCTCTTCCAGGCCTGTACCTGGTAGCTGCCGGGCCGCAGAATCCCCAAGTCCTTCTTCCCGTCGCCGTCGGCGTCCTTCGACTTGTGGGTGGCCTTGCCCGACGGCTTGGTGGAGCCGACCAACTCCGTCACCCGGCCGTCCTTGGTGAGCACCACGAAGCGGTCCCCGTACGTGGCGATCGACTCCGTCTTCCCCGAGCGCAGCGCGAGGATCGTCGGCTTCCCGCCCGGGTTCACCTCGCCGCCGCCTGCCTTCACCATCGCGGCGAACTTCTCGAACTTCGCCTTCTCTTCGGCGGAAGGCGGAGCCTGGGGCGCGAACGTGTCCTTCACCGCCAGCGCCTTCCACGTCTCCGAGCCGACGCGCGCGTCCACCGTCAGATTCTTGGAAGCCTGGAAAGCCCGCAGTGCCTTCGCCGTCGATTCACCGAACGAACCGTCCGCGGTGCCGGGGTCGAACCCTGCGGCGGCCAGCGCCTGCTGCAGACGGACGACGTCGGCGCCTCGGGCGCCGAGCGAAAGTGACACGGGGGACGGGGGCATGCGCAGTTATCCGCCGTGCTTCGGCTTCGTCCCCGCCACCGTCCTGAGGCCACCGTTTACAGGTGTCGCGCGAGTACGCGACGCGCTCCCTGCGACGCACCGCTCGCGGCGCACTGCGTCACGGTTCGCTCAGCAGCTCGACGGTGATTCGCTTGGCCGGCCCGCTGGCGGTGAAACGGTGGCCGGGGAACTCGACGGTCTGGCCGCTCAGCCGCACGCGCAGGCGGGACGTGCTGCGGTCCAGGCAGCTGCGCTGCGTCGGGCTCGTGCACGCCGCGAGGCCTTGGCCGTTCTCCCTGAACGTCGTCACCTCGGCGGCACGGGTCAGCTCGTACGTCGTGCCGTCGCGCTCACTGAATCGTCCGTTGGCGCCGGGGGCCAGCCACACCAACCGCTCCGTGGCCACGTCGTCCCAGTCGACGGCGGGCGGCGCCGCGGGCAGCAGCGTGTCCACCTGCTCGGGCAGCCTCGGCACGACTGCGCCAGCCTTGAAGTAGACGGGAATCTCGGTGACGGGGCAGCTCGTCGTCAGCTCCGTGGGGCCAGTGACGCGACCACCACCGGCCAGCGCAAGCCACTCTCCCGGAGGCAGGTGCAGCGTGCGGCTCACCGCGCCCTGCGTCAGCACCGGCGCCACCAGCAGCGACGGCCCCAAGAGGTACACGTCGCTCGTCGTCCAGGCGGCGCGGTCCGTCGGGTAGGCCAGCGGCAGCGCGCGCATGAGCGGCAGGCCTCGCTCTTCCGCGTCGACGCTCGCGCCGTCCAGGTAGGGGAAGAGCTGGAGGTGGAACTTCGCCCACCGTCGGTAGTGGGCGAGCGTCTCGGTGTCCTTGTCGAAGCGCCAGTTGCTCCGCGCGTCGATGCCGTGGTGTGTGCGCATGACGGGCGAGAGCGCGCCCAGCGTCGTCCAGCGGAAGAAGAGCTCCTTGGTCGAAGGCGGGTTGGTGGCGGAGTTGCTCTGGTACCCGGCGATGTCGTGGCCGAACGTCGACACGCCGGCCAGGCCCAGCCCCAAGCCCAAGGACACGACCGTCGGCAGCCCGTCGTCCGGCAGGAAGCTGGTGCGTTGATCTCCAGCCCACACCACCGGCGCCAGCTCGTTCGTCTTCAGCCAGCCAGAGCGCACGAAGAAGAGGCGCTGCACGCCGTCCCGCCGCTCGGCCAGCACCTCGGCGTTCACCGCCGCCCAGTCGTGCGGGTAGCGGTTGTGCGCGTCCAGCCCGCTCGTCCCGTCGGCGAGCACCACGTCCGTCGGCAGCCACTCGCCGAAGTCCGCCATCCAGCCGGAGAAGCCCTGATCCAACGCCTGCCGCAGGTACGACTTCACCCACGCGCGCGTCTCGGGGCGGGACAGGTCCGCCAGGCCCGTGGGCTTGAAGGTGACGCCCTGGAAAGTGGCCGCCGTGCCGTCGGCCTTCTTCACGAAATGGCCGTCGCGCCTGGCCACGTCCGTCACCGGCTCGCCGTCGACGAGGAAGGTGTTGAAGTACGCGTGCCAGGCGAAGCCCGCTTCGGCCAGCTCGCGCGAGAGCCCCTCGGCGTCGGGGTAGAGCGTGCGGTCCAGGTCCCAGTCTTCCACCAGCCGGTAGCCGGTGCCCTCGTCACGGCCGCCGCGGAAGTCCTCCGTCCACAGCACGGACGAAGGCACGTCGTTGTCCCGCAGCACCCGCGCCACGCGGCGCACCTCGGCGGCCCCGAAGATGGCGTCGTTCCACGGCGCGAAGGCGATGGGCGGCGGCCGCACCGGCCGACCCAGCACCCGCCCGGTGGCCTGCGTGAGCGGGTGCGTGTCGCCGTCACCGACGAAAAGCCAGAGCGTGAAGCGCTGGGCCCAGACTTCGATTCGCAGCGCGTCCGGCGTCTTGCTGCACACTTCGAAGACGCTGCGCGCGTTCGTCTCGACCACCACCTGGTGCCCCTTGCTCGAGAGGAACGTCGGCAAGGGGTAGCTGCTCGCGTGCCGCGTCCCTTCGAGGAACCACAGCTCGGGGTACTCGTCGTCCTGCATGCGCTTGCCGATGCCGGGCTCGCTGGTCCACACCGCGACGGTGTGCCCGCGGTGGTCAATGCCGTCGGCCTGCGCGCCGAAGCCCGCGAAGTGCTCGACGACGTCGCAGGCGAAGGTCAACGACAGCCGGTTCATCGCTGGGTCCACCGCGGCGTACGTCAGCGCGAGCTCACCTGGCGCGGGGGAGCTGGCTTCCACCGTCACCACGGGGCTCTTGTCGGCGCCGCGGTAGGTGCCCGTCGCCTTCGTCTGGCCGACGTCGTCCCAGGTGAACTGGGTGGAGGTCGTCCAGTCTCCGGGGGACTCGGCGAACTTGAAGGCGCCGTACTGCGCCTCGACACGCGCGTTCGTCTTGCGGACGGCGACGGGCGCGGTGACGCCGCTGCCAGCGGAGAACGGCGCGAGCAGGTTGCTGCCGTCCTTCTGCACCGCGAACGAAGCGCCGGTCGGCTCGAGCTTCACGGCTCCGAAGACCGGCGGGCCCTTCGGGGGCGCGCAGCTGCACAGGAGCGCGGTGAGGGTGAGGAGGAGGCCGGGGCGGGTCATGGGCGCCGCCCAGCAAACGCACGAACCGAGGACGGCGCAAGGCGTGAAGGAGGAACGCTGCTGGCGCGGAAAAGCGGCGGCTGGCGTGGTCGACGAGAACCTCACGCGCAGGCCGCAGCGCGCGCTGTCCGCGCTCAACCGGGGCGTCGAAGGACTGCCCCTTCATCGACGCCCGCAGGGTGACGCCTCAGCGCCGCTCGGCGACGAACAGAACGTGCGCGGCGCGGCCCGTCTTGGCAGCGGCGACCTTCACCGTGCGCGCGTGGAACCCCGCGGAGGCCAGCCGCGTGAGGAAGCGCTCGTCGTCGGCAGCGGACCAGACGACGAGGCGGCCGTTTGGCTTGAGCGCGCGCTTCGCCGCGTGGAGCCCGCGCGGCTCGTAGAGCGAGGTGTTGTTCGGGTGGGTGACCGCGAACGGGCCGTTGTCGACGTCGAGCAGAATGACGTCGTAGGCCGCGCGCGCCTGGGCCAAGTGTTCAGCCACGTCCTCGGTGCGGACCGTGACGCGCTCGTCGGCCAGCGGGTGGCCCGCGAGTGGTCCGAGCGGCCCGCGGTTCCATTCGACGATCGCCGCGGCGAGCTCCACCACGACGACGCGCCCAGCCGAGGGCAATTCGTCGAGCGCGGCCCGCAGCGTGTACCCGAAGCCCAGCCCGCCGATGAGGACCGCGGGCGCCGTCACCGACAGGCCCCGCAGCCCTTCCTGCGCGAGCGCTTCCTCGGAGCCGTGGCGGCGGCTGCCCATGAGCAGCAGGCCGCTCGAAAAGACGGCGTACTCGTCACCGCGCTTTCGCAAGGTGAGCGGTCCTTCCACGCCGAGTGTCGTCCAGGGCTGCACGGTTCGGGTCAGCTCGGCGAGAGTGGCGAGGAAGGTGGCCGCGGCGCCGCGACGTCGCGGCTCTTTGGCGGGGCGTGGGCCAGGGCGTCGTCCTTCATACGGAGGTGGCCCCAGCGTAGTGGAAGAGCCGCGGCCTTCGGTGAAGCGTGGCGTCAGTGAGTGCGCTCGTTCTGGGCGCTCGTCGTCCTCCGCTCGGCCGACTTGGGCACGTGCAGCGTCGCGTCGAGCGGCGGCGCCAGGGCCTCATCCTTCAGACGGAGGTCGCCAGCGCGAACTGGAAGAGCCGCGGCCTTCGGTGAAGCGTGGCGTCAGTGAGTGCGCTCGTTCTCGGCGCTGGTCGTCCTCCGCTCGGCCGTCTCGCGCACGTGCAGCTTCCCGTCGAGCGGCAGCACGTCGAGCTCGAGGGACAGCGAGCCGTCGGGGTGGACGGTGGCCTTCCCCGCACGGACCCAGACGCTGCCCTGCCTGCCGGGCCGAATGGAGAAGACGGTCAGTACCTTGCCTGGTGCGATCATGCCGGTGCCTTTCGCGTGGTGCGGCGAGTGTGTGGCGACGACCAAAGCGAAGGGCGTGCCGAAGACCGCGCCGCAGGGGCCGCGTCGGAACGTCGACCCAGCCGTTCACCACCCCGGACGCGCGCGGGCGCTCCACCGCTCCCGTCCGTCGAGAAGTGACGCGACTGCTCGCCTTCAACGCGGCAGCAGCTGCACCAACCGGAAGCCCGCCGCGTCCGCCGACGCGAGCACGTAGCGCACGCCGCCGTGCTCACCTTGAAACCCCGCGCCGATGCCGGGGCCGTGCAGGTGGCCGTACACGCAGACCTGGGGGCCCCACGCCTCGATGGCCGCCGAGAACCGTGTCGGCGTGACGTTGGCGTAGAGCGGCGGGAAGTGCACCGCGCAGACCTTCACGTGCTGCGCCCCGGCTTTCTTCTGGGCGTCGGCGATCGACAGGCCCAGCCGGTTCACCTCCCGCTCGATGTAGTCGGGCTTCTGGGCTTCGTCGCCCAGCTCGCCGCCGGGCATGGGCGGGGCTTCGGGCGCGGTCCACAGCCGCGAGCCGGCGATGACGTACGGGCCCACCACCACTGCCGAGTTCTGAATGAAGCCGACGAAGGACGCGAAGGGCGCGAAGAGCTTGCTGAGCTTCGCGGTGCTGTCGCCCCACCAGAAGTCGTGGTTCCCGCGGAGCAGGACCTTCTTGCCCGGGCGGGCGTCGAGCCAGGCCAGGTCGTCCTGCACCTCGGCGGGCCGCGTCGCCCAGGAAATGTCTCCCGCGACGATGACGACGTCGTCCGGGGTGACCTGCTCGTCCCAGGCGCGGCGCAGGGGCTCTGGGTGCCCGTTCCACCCGAAGCGGTCCATGTCCTTCTTCCGGGTGGACGGGAGGTGGGTGTCTCCAATGGCGAAGAGGCGCACGGTGTCTTTCAAGCCTTCTTTGGTTTGAGCGCGGCGTCAGTCGAGCGGCAGGGCGAACGCCAGGGACCAGCCGGAGCGCGTCGGCACCAGCGCCACGCCGGGGCTGAGCTGCGTGACGAGCATGACCGTCGCGCCGATGGCCGCGGCACCGGCCAGCCCAAAGAGCCCTCCGGCGAGTCCCTGCTTGAGCTCGCCGCTGTCCTTGAGTGCCAGGCTGGCCGCGGTGGTGTGTCGCTTGGTCGGGTCGCGCAGCTGGTCGCTGTCGGCGTAGCCGCTGAGCAACAGGCCCAGCCCCGCTCCGAAGCTCGCCACCGCCACGGCGGCCGGCAGCCACCACACGCGACTCCAGGCAGGCGGCTCTCGCTTCACGGGGGCCGGCGGCGGCGCCACGACGACGGGCTCTTGCTTGACGGGCTCCGCGACGGCTGGGGCGCGGTCGCGCGGCACGCCGGCCTCCTCGAGGGCCTTGAGCACCGGCTCGAGCTGCTTGGTGAGGAGCGCGCCCAACGTCGCGTCGGTGCCCTGCGCTTTGACGCTGAGCTTCGGCGTGGCTTCGGCGCCCTTTTGCAGCAGCTTCACGGCGACCAGCTTTTCGTCGACCAGGTCGCCGACCTCGACGGCCAGCCACCAGCCGTCGGCGCGGAAGGTCCACTTCTCCGTCAGGCACGCCACCTTCGCCTGGCACGCCGAGAGGTCGGTGACGGGACCCACGCTCTTGAAGCCCGACGCGACGAGGTGCGCGCGCACGGACTCCGCCCACGCCAGCGCGTCCGCCGGGGCGACGCCGGCCCGCTTGGTCAGCACCACCGCTGCGCTCTTGGACACGGCGCCCGTGTTCG
>JALHOS010000165.1 GCA_022842905.1 Myxococcaceae bacterium
CGAGCTCGGCGCCTGGGCCGGTCCGGCCTCGAGCAGCTCGAAGGGCTCCAGCCGCGCGCCCGCGTCCAGCTCACAGCGCAGCGCGCCGCCGCCCGCGGGGAAGAAGCCTCGCCGCGGCACGAAGAGCCGGACCTGCGCGCCCGCGCGTTCGAGTAGCGGCAGGTAGCTGCGCTGGAGGAAGTCGGCGCTGGGGGCCTTGGGGTTGTGGGTGCCGCCGCGCACCGTGAGCGCCGCGCCAAGGCCGGCGTGGACCAGCGGGAGCAGTACGGTCTGCAGCACCAGCGTGGCGCTGCCCGCGGTGCCGACGTCGAACGTGTGCTCGCCGCCGTGGAGCGCGCCCGGGGTGAAGTCCAAAGAGCGCGCGCCGACGGCGACGTCACTCACCCGGGCCTGGCCCACCTGCGCGGCGGCGCGCACGGCGGCGAGGTGTTGGGGCCGCAGCCCCGGCTTGTCGCGGCCAGCGCGAATGTTCACCAGGCGAAACGGTTGGCCGGTGACGAGGGACAGGCTGAGCGCCGTGCGGAGCACCTGTCCGCCGCCTTCTCCTTGTGCGCCGTCGAGCTCGAGCATGGGCGCGTCCATACGCCGGGTCGGGGGCGGTCTGACCGTGTCTGAGGCGGCTGCTGCGGCAAACGCTCAGCGCTCGCCCGGTCCTGCGTCGTCCACCCCGCCGACGGAGATCGCCGGTCCCAGCCGCACGCCTGCTCCTCCGTCCCAGCTGAGGACGACGAACTCCACGACGTCGTCCCGCGGGCGGCGTTGGGCGGCAGGTCCACGCTGGGGCTGAAGCTCACGCCGTCCCCTCCGCCCCGTCACTCCCCCTCGGTCCACTCCCACGCCGATCGGTACGCACCCGTCGCGTGCACGTGCTCCAAGAAGCGCGCGTAGAACTCGTGGCCGCTCAGCGTCGCCGAGTCCCCGACGACGAAGAGGTGCCGCCGGGCCCGCGTCAGCGCCACGTTCATGCGGCGCAGGTCCGACAGGAAGCCGACCGCCTGTGCCGTGTTGCTGCGCACCAGCGAGACGAGCACCGCTTCCTTCTCCCGGCCCTGAAACGCGTCCACCGTGTCGGCTTCGACGTCGGGGGCGTGGGCCAGGCGCTCGCGGAGCAGCTGCGCCTGCGCGCGGTATGGCGTGATGACGGCCAGGTCCTTGGCGGGCAGCCCCGCGGCGAGCAGCGCGCGTACGTGAGAGTCGATGAGCTCGACTTCCCCTTCGTTGACGAGGGACTCGGTGCCTTCCCCTGCCTTCTCGTCGAAGCCCTTGCCCGCGGTGTCGAGGAAGAGCACCGGCGGCGCGTCGAGCGGCTTGGACAGCAGCGGCCCCAGCGTGCGGGCGGCGGCGGTGGGGTGGGCGCGCAGCTGGCCTTGGTACATGGCGTCGGACGGGAAGCGCATGAGCGCTTCGTGCATGCGGTGCTGCTCCTTGAGCAGCCGCTTCACGTCGTCGCCGTAGTCCTCGAGCAGCCGCACGAAGAGGGACCGGGCCAGCCCGTCTTTCTGCGCGCGCTCGGAGATGACGGTGGGGCCCAGCTGCATCGGATCGCCCGCGAGGATGACGGTGCTGGCCTTGGTGAACGCGGCGAGCGTCAGCGGCTCGACGGCCTGGGTGGCCTCGTCGACCAGCGCCAGGTCGAACTGCTGGCCCTGGAGCAGCGTGCCGTCGAGCATGGACAGCGTGGCGCAGAGCACCTGCGCGCCGTCCAGCACGTGCCGCACCGCGCGGCGCTCCCGCGCGCGGGCCTCGTCGAGCAGGCGCCGGGCCTCGAGCTGCGCCTCGCGCGCGTTGGCGAAGCGGCTGCGGCTGCGGCCCTGGCTGCGCTGCTTCGACGCGTAGCCGAGCAGATCGTACGCCTCGTCGAAGAGCTCCCGGGCGATGCGGCGCTCCTCGTGCTCTTCGACGATGAGGTCCAGCGTGTGCTCTTGCAGGCTGGGGCTCACGCGCGCCGGGTGGCCGACGCGCACGGCGTGGAGCCCTTCACGCAGGCACAGCTCGACCAGGTGGTCGACGGCGGCGTTGCTGGCGGCGGTGCACAGCACCTTCTGCCCGCGGCGCACGGCCTGCCGGGCGATCTCCGCCAGCACCGTGGACTTGCCGGTGCCCGGCGGCCCATGCACCAGCGCCACGTCCCGCGCGGCCAGCGCGAGCGCCACCGCGTCGAGTTGCTCCGGGTTGAGCGGCTTGTCGGTGGTGACGGGCTTGAGCTTTTCGAAGCGCGGCGGCTGGTTGCCCAGCAGCACCTCGCGGCGGTCGCGCGCGAGCCCCGACGTCATGCCCTTGAAGCTGGCCAACGTGCCGCGCTGGCGCTGCGTGGTGACGTCGTTGGCGAGCACGTCGAGTCGCAGCCGGCCTTCGTTGACCCAGTCTGGCGGGCGGCGTTCGAAGGCGACGGTCAGCTCCGTGCGGCGGGCGTGGCTGACGACGCCGGACGGCGGCTCGTCGATGGGCGCCTTGCGCGGCGAGACGCTGACGAGGTCGCCCGGGCCCAAGGGGGTGCGCAGCGCGCGCTTGTCCTCGCGGCGGAAGGTCAACAGGTGCCGGCCGCCCAAGCCCACCGCTTCGTCTTCGAGCGTGACGTCGAGCAGCACCAGCCCCTTGGCCTCGAGCTCCGCCAAGGGGAGCGTGCGGCGGTCCTGCGCCAAGCGCTCGCGCTGGGCGTGGTGCTCGAGGTCGACCAGGCGCTCGAGCGCGTCGAAGTGGGAGACGTCGCGGGGCATGGGTCAGGGAGGCGTCGTCCAGACGAAGGCCGGGTTCAAGAAGAACTGGAGCGCCTGCGCGTCTTCCCAGGCCTGCACGATGAAGCGCCGGCGCAGCGCCTCCAGCGCGTCGAGTGGGTCGAGCCCAGGCACCACGCTCTCCAGCGCTTCGAAGTCGTGCCGAGCGCTCTTCGCCGGCCAGCCTTCCAGGAGCCGACGCTCCGGCGGCGTCAGCCGGTCGACGAGGAACGCGCTGAAGGCTCCGAGCTCGAGCCCCGCGCCCGCGGAGAGCAGCCCCAGGTCACCGAGGCCGTCGACGTTGAGGTGGCCGATGACGAGCTCCGCGAGGCCGGGGTTGCCCCCGAGCACCCGCACCAGCTCCGCGCGAATGGCCGACGACAGCTCGGTCGGTCGCTCCGCGCGCGCCGCCAGCAGCGCTTCGACCTCGTCGTCGCCGAGCGGCGGGACGATGAACGAAGGTACGCCGGGGATGCCTTGGCGCGCGACGACCCACAGCTGGCCGTTCGCGGGAGGCACGGGCAGGGCTTCGGCCGGCCAGTCGTCGACGACGACCAAGCCCTTCGCTTCCCGAGCCAGCGTGAGCGCGCGGCCGACGTCACCTTCGGCGCTGAGGTAGCGGCCTTCACCGAGCGCTTCGAGGGCGGCCAGCACCAGGCGGGTGCGCCCCAGGCCCGGACTGGCGGTGGTCCCGGCGATGACGCCGACGGGCTCACTCGCGAGCGCCGCCAGCAGCGCTTCGACCTGCGCGCGCCGACCGACGAAGGACGTCGTCTGGCGCGGCGGCTTGGGCCCGGCTTTCACCGCGCTTTCGCGCTGCACGTCGACCCCGCCGGCGAGCCAGGCCGCCAGCGCCCTGGGCGTCGCGTTGACCTTGTACAGCCGCAGCAGGCTGTCGAGGGTGCGGGCCACCTCACCCAGGCTCGGCAGCCGCGCGGACGGGTCGCGCTGCGTCATCTGCGTGAGCAGCAGATCCAGCTCCGTCGGCAGCCCGGGCACGCGCCGGCTCGGCGGGTCCACGTGCTCCAGCTCCATCAGCTGAAGGACGAGCGCCTGGGGCGAAGTGTGGGGCACGGGGTACTCCCCCACGAGCGCCTGCCACAACATGAAGCCCAGCGCCCACTGCTCACTGGCAGCGCTCAGCGGCTGGCCGTCGATCCGCTCCGGCGCGAGGTACTGGAACGTGCCCAGGTCCGCGCGCACCGGCTGGCGTTGGCCCCCAAGCCGCGCCAACCCGAAGTCGATGAGCTTCACCGCGCCGTCGTTGCCGACCAGCACGTTGGTGGGGCTCACGTCGCCGTGGAGAATCCCCTGCACGTGGGCGCTGCTCAGCGCGTCGGCCAGATCGCGGAAGACCAACGCCGCCAGCGGCCAGGGCCACCTGCGGGTCCGCGCCTGCTCCCCCAGCGCCAGCAGGCTCTGGCCGTCGACCAGCTCCATGACGACGAACGCGAAGCCGTCGGCGTCGCCGAAGTCGAGCACGCGCACGGCGTGAGGGTGGTCGAGCCGGCTCGCCGCGCGGATCTCGTTGAAGAACGCGTCGCGCTGGGCGGGCTTCAGCTCGTCGAGCGGCCGGTACAGTCGCTTGAGCGCCACCAGCGGCCCGCCGGCCTTCCGCGCGCGGAACACCTCGCCGTGCGCACCCGCGCCAAGGGAGCCGAGCAGCTCGTAGTCGCCCAGGCGCGGCACGGGCGTCACTTCACGTCCAGCACCTTGAGCGCGCCGATGAGGGGGGTGATCTCCGCGCGCGCTTCTTCGCCGAGCGCCCAGTGCGTGGCCTTGACCACGTCTTCGCCGAACGTCGGGTCCAGCTGCGTCCACTCGCCCACGTACGCCTCGACCCACTCGTGCCAGTACAGCGCCGGCACGCCGTCTTCCTGCTTCAAGTACACGACGCCGTCGACGCGCTTGGCGGGAATGCCGGCGGCGCGCAGCAGCGCCACGGTGAGCAGCGAGTGCTCGGTGCAGTCGCCCTTCATGGCCTTGAGCACGTCGGCGGCGCGGTCCTTCGACTGGCCGTAGTCCTTGCGCAGGCTCTCGTTCACCCAGCGGCTGATCTTCTTCGCGACCGTGTACGCGTCCTTCTCGCTGCCCGACAGCTCGGCCGCCTTGGCCTTGATGTCGGGGTGGTCCGCCTCGACGATGATGGTGCTCTTCAAGTTCTCGCCGCCGTTGGGGTCCGCCACTGGCCGGGTCGCGCGTTCCTTGGGGGCCACCGCGAGCAGCGTGACCTCAACCTGGCCGTCCGCCGCGGCCTTGTACTTCTGGCGGTAGCCGTTGGTCTGGAACTTCTCGGGCAGCTCCTTGACGACGAGCGTCACCTTCGCTGGGACGGCCTGCGCCGAGTCGGGCAGGGGCTTGGGCAGCACCACGCGGGTCAGGCCGAACACTTCGACCTTGTCGAGCTTCATGGCCACGTCCTTCGACTCGGCGACGGCGCGCATGGTCGGGCCGTAGCGCTGTTCGAACATGCGGCCCTGCTCGTCGAAGAAGTCCTCGGCGGGCACCTTCTCCTTGTCCGACAGCGTGGTGACCTGCCGCAGCTTCACCGGCACGCCGGCGACGATGCGGGTCGACTCACCGGTCGGCCAGCTGGCCACCTTGTACTGCTCGAGGTCGATGCTGTCGGTGACGGTGCCCTCCACGCGCTTCTTGCGCAGCAGCGCCACCCGCGCCTGGTCCGCGTCTTCCACCGTCTCCTTCGGCGCCGGCAGCACGCGCTGCTCGGTGGGCTGGCCTGGGCGGCTGCGCTCGACCTCGAGCCCCTTGGCCGTCACCTTCGCTTTGAGCAGCTGATCGCCGCCGTCGCCCTTGGACTCCACCGTCATCGACAGCAGCTTCCCGCCGGGCGTGGCTTCGTAGACCTTCGTCTCCTTCATGTAGCGATCGGAGATCTGCGTGCCGACGTTCGCCTTGAAGTGCATCTCGTTGACGCTGGTGGCGGTGTCGCCGGTGCGCGTCAGCTGGGTGAAGAAGTAGCCGACCTTCTTGTCCATCAAGTACAGGCCGAAGTACTCGCCGCCTTCGGGGCGCTGCACCTTGAAGGCGTCGCTGAGCGCGCCGGCCTTGCTGGGCTTGGCCGAAGCGGCTGAAGGTGGCGCCTTTTCCTTGGCGTCGGCGTCGGTGCAGGTGCAGCCAACGAAGATCGCGACGGCGAGCAGGCTGAGCGTGGAGCGAGTCATACGCGCTTGGCCAGGACGATGAGGTCTTCCCCGGGCCGGTAGAAGTCCCGGAAGCGCGACTCTTCTTTGTATTGCATGGCAGCGTAGAAACCGCGGGTGGGGCCGTACGCTTCCATGGCGCTCGTCTCGACGCGAATGACGCGCCCCTTGCGCCGGCGAATGTCACCTTCCATGGCCGACACCAGCGCCGCGCCGACACCTTGGCCGCGCACTACGGGGTCCGAGGCGATCCAGTACAGATCGAACGTGCCTTCGGTCATGGGCGTCGGCCCGTAGCAGACGTAGCCGACCAGCTTCGAATCGCGCACCGCGACCAGCACCTGGTAGTCGCGGTTGTTCGGCTGTAGCGCGCTATCGATCAGCTCGAGCGCGCAGGACACTTCGTCCGGCGTGAACGTCTCGATGCGCCCCAGCAGCCCTTCGAGCGGCTTTTTGTCGGACTCCAACAGCGGCCTGATTTCCATGGCGACGTTCTAACGCCAATTCCACCAACTGCATCGCCAAGTCGGCGTAGCTCAGACCTGCCACGGCGGCCGCGCGCGCGAAGCCGGCGTTCGGGTGGAGATCGCAGTTGGGGTTGATGTCGATGACGTACGGCTGGCCGTCGGCGCCCACGCGCAGGTCGACGCGGCCGTAGTCCCGGCAGCCGAGCGCTTCGAACGCCTGCTGCGCCACGTCGACGCAGCGCTCGTGGAGGTCCGCCGACAACTTCGCGGGCTCCGGCGTGCTGTCGACGCACTCCGGCGAGTCCACGTCCCACTTGGCGCGGTAGCTGACCACGTGCGGCTTGCCTTCGAAGGCCTGCCCGAAGCGGATCTCGGTGAGCGGCAGGTTGCGGCGCGGCGCGTTCCCCAACAGCGGTACGTACACCTCGCGGCCGTGCACGTACTGCTCGACGAGCGCCGGCTGGTGGAACGTCTCGAGCACCTTGCCGACGGCCCTGCCCAGCTCGGCCTGGTCGTTCACCACCGAGTCGAAGTCGATGCCCATGGACGCGTCTTCGCGCGACGGCTTGACGATGAGGGGGAACGGCAGGTCCACCGGCACGTCTGCGCGGTCGGCCACGGTGAAGCGGGGCGACGCGACGCCGCGGGCGCGCAGCAACTCCTTGGCGCGGTCCTTGTGGAGCGACAGGCCCAAGGCCAGCACGTCGCTGCCGGTGTACGGAATGCGGAGCAGGTCGAGCAGCGCCGGGAGCACCAGCTCGCCGCGGCTGTCGGCGGCCAGCGACTCACACAGGTTCACGACGACGTCCGGCCGGTGCTTGACGAGCCGCTCGTGCACGCCGAGGAGATCTTCGTCGACGGGGACCAGATCGATCGTGCGCCCGCGGGCGCTCAACGCTTGCGCCATGGCCGTCGCCACGCGCTCCACGTCTTCCCGCGCTTCGCGCCCCGGATCGTCGGCGAGCAGCGCGTGGTCGCGGTTGTGGAGGATGGCAATGTGCATGAGGGAGCGGCGCGCTTAGCACGCCTTCGTTCGGTGCCTGAAGCGCGCAGTGCTACCGTCGCGCGCTCTGTGCGAGTTCGAGATCCGATTCACGGCACCATTCACGTGTCCGAGCAGGAAGTCCGCGTCATCGACGGGCCGTACTACCAGCGGCTGCGCTCGGTGCGGCAGCTGGGCTTTGGAGACCTCGCCTTCCCCGGCGCCACGCACACTCGGCACGCGCACTCGCTGGGGGCCATGCACGTGGCCTCACGGCTGTTCGACGCCATGACCGCGCGGGTGACGCTGGCCGCCGACGTCAAAGAGCGCTTCCGCGCCGTGGTGCGCTTGGCGGTGCTCTGTCACGACTTGGGGCACATGCCGTTCTCACACGCGGCGGAGAAGATCGCGCCCAACCGCGCCGCGTTGTCGCTGCCCGCGTGGTTGCCCAGCGAAGCGCTGCGGGCCACGCACGAAGACTTCACCGCGCGGCTGCTGCTCGACAGCTCGCTGACGCAGTTGGTGGAGCAGGCGTACGCGCCGTTGGGCATCAGCCCAGCCATGGCGGTGGCGCTCATCACCGGCGCGCTGCCTCCCGGAGGCAACCCGTTCGTGGAGCGCGGCGTCGACTGGTTCCCGGCGCTGCGCGCGCTCGTGTCCGGCGAGCTGGACGCCGACCGCATGGACTACCTGCTGCGCGACAGTTTCTACACGGGCGTCAACTACGGCCGGTACGACATGGAGTGGGTGCTGCAAAACCTGTCCGTCGCCGAGCGGGCGGGGCGGGCGCACCTGGCGCTGTCGAAGGCGGCGGTCTTCGCGTTCGAAGACTTCCTGCTCAGCCGCTACCACATGTTCTTGTCCGTCTATTACCACCACACGTCCGTCAGCTTCGACCTCATGCTCCGGCGCTACTACGAAGAAGCGCCGGGGGAGTTCGAGATCCCCGCGGACCCCGAGGCCTTCTTGTCCTGCGACGACGTGGCGCTGCTCACCGCCTTGCGGGCCTCGAAGAACGACTGGGCGCGCCGCATCACCTCGCGGCGGGGCTACAAGCGGGTGGCCGAGTTCACCGAGCGGGACACCGGGTACGACGTGGACACGCTGACGCGGGCGCTCGCCGACGCGAAGGTCGACCACTTCACCGTCGAGTCGCGGGGCGTGCTGTCCAAGTACTTCGACGAAGGTGAGACGCCGTCGCTGTACGTGGCCGACCACTCCACGGGGCGGCTGACCGAGGTGTCGAAGTACACGCCGCTCTACCAGCGCTTCGCCGGCGCCGTGCGGCTGACGCGGGTGTACGTGAAGCCGGAGCAGGTGGAGCAGGCGCGGCCCATGGTGGCGGCCATGTTCGCCAAGGCCGGCTCGTGAGCGAGCCCATCGCCGGGCTCGAGGTCCCTCGCCAGGGTGCCGCGACGCCCAAGCCCGCGGCCGTCGTCGTGCTGTTTCGGCGCGGCGCCGAGGGGCTCGAAGTGTTCTGGCTACGGCGTGAGAAGAAGCTGTCCTTCGCCGGCGGCTTTCACGCGTTTCCTGGCGGGAAGGTCGAGCCGGCGGACGTCGCCGCGGAAGGAGGCCGCTCGCCGTTCGAAGGCCTGCCTGCCGGCGTGGCCACCTGCGCGCTGCGCGAGCTCGACGAAGAGGCGGGCGTGCGAGTGTCGGACCTCGCCGCGCTCCGTCCGGCCGGCCGCTGGGTGACGCCGCCGTACCTGCCGGCGCGCTTCGACACGTCCTTCTTCCTGGCGGAGCTGCCGAACGGCGCCGTCGCGAGGCCGGCGAGCCCCGAGGCGACACACGGCGGCTGGGTCCGCCCAGGCATGGCGCTGGGCCAGTGGGCGCGGGGCGAGGTGCTGCTCCACCCTCCGCAGGTGCACGCGCTGGACGTGCTCAGCCGCTTCACGACGCCGGACGAGGCCGCTCGGGCCATGGCGAGCCCGCGGCACTGCGAAGACTTCGTCTGCCACCGCATCGAGTTTCAGCGCGGCATCAGGCTGTACCCGCTCGACAGCCACACCCTGCCGCCGGCACAGCACACCAACTGCTACGTGCTGGGAACGGGAGCCGCGCTGGTGGTGGACCCCGGCGGCACGAGCGAGGTGATGCCGCGCTTCATCGAGCGGCTCCGGGGACTTCAGGAAGAGGGGACCGCGCCGAAGGCGATCGTCCTCACGCACCACCATGGCGATCACGTCGCCGGCGTGAGGCAGCTGGTAGAGGCGCTGAAGCTGCCCGTCTGGGCGCACCGGCTGACGGCCGAGCGGCTGCCAGGCGTTCCCGTCGCGCGGTGCTTGGAGGACGGAGAGGTGCTCGAGCTCGACGGCGCCTGGCCCATGGCCTTCCGCGTGGTCCACACCCCCGGCCATGCGGTGGGCCACCTCTGCCTCATCGACGAGTGCAGCAAGGCCGCCATCGTCGGGGACATGGTCGCTGGGCTCGGCACCATCGTCATCGAGCCGGACGAGGGTGACATGGCCGAGTACCTGCGGCAGCTCGAGCGGCTCAAGGCACTCGTCGGGGCGATCTACCCGGCGCACGGGCCGGTGCTCGCGGACGGCGTGGGCAAGCTCGACGAGTACCTCGCGCACCGGGCGTGGCGAGAGGGCAAGGTGCTGGACGCTCTCGAGGCGTTGGGCTCCGTCGCGCTGGGGCCGCTCGTCGAGCGCGCGTACGACGACGTGCAGGCCTTCGTCTGGCCGCTGGCCGAGCGCAACACGCTGGCGATTCTCAAGAAGCTCGTGGCTGAAGGTCGGGCCGTCGAGGTTGCGGGCCTCTGGCGGCGCACCTGACGCTGCGGTTCTTGTGCGCGTGGAAGGGCGTGTTCTCTGCCGGTGGACACCACGAGGCGCCCTGACACCTGTCGCAAAGGACGATGTGGGTCTGCGAGCGACAACTCCGGCACACGCCCGCATCGGAGAAACCGCCATGTCCTTCTGGAGCAAGCTCTTCAAGAACGTCGACGTCACCATCAACGTGGGCGGCATGCCGCCGCCTCCTCCTCCTCCGCCTCCCGCGCTCACGCTCGCGCAGCGGGTGCAGCAGGCGGTGAACCTGCCCTCCGGCCCGACGCGCGATGCGCGGCTGCAGCGGCACGTGGACCAGGCGCTCGCGGCGAAGGACTTCGCGCTGGCGACCCACGCCGCGGCCAGCCAGACAGGCTTCACCCACGACTCCGACCTGCAGAAGGTCTCCTCAGCCGCGCTCTCGTACGGCGACACCGCCGCGGCCGCTCGCGCCGCGAGGGCGATGACGTTCGACTACAGCCGCAACGATCAGCTCGTCCGCGTCGCCGAGACGGCCATGAACCAGGGCGACCTCGCGCAGGCCGCCAGCTTGGTGAACGAGGCCAACCGCAACCCCATGACACGGCCCGCGAACCTCGACACCGTGCAGGGACGTCTGGGTGACGCGTTCCTCGCCCGCGGCCAGCTCGGCCAGGCGATCAACGTCGCCAAGGGCATGTGGGACCTGGGCAAGCAGACCGACCTGTTGACCCGCGTCACCAACACCGCGCTCTCGCGCCGGCAGTTCGGCGTCGCGCAGACGGCGATCCGCGAGGTCCGCGACTACAACCAGCAGCGCAAGCTCCAGCGCTCGTACGACCAGCTGGTCCTGCCGCCGCCTCCTCCGCCGCCGGCCCGCAAGCCCGGCGTGACCGTGGACTTCGGGCCGAACGTGACCATCACCTTCAATTGAGGCGTTGCGTCGCCTGCGCCCTTAGAAAAATCGACTCAAAAAGCGAGAGAAAAAGCCGACCGGTGTCCTCCAGGTAGCAGCACTCACCACCACCTTGGGAGCCACCGGTCATGTCCGTTCAGCGAGCGCATCGCCACACCACTTCTGCGTCCAATCGGGCGTCCCGCGGGGGGGAGCTCCCGTACAAGGGCATGGTTCGACTCGCTCGCGCCCATGGCATGACGGTCACCTCGACCACCGGCGGCCGGCACAACCCCGGCTCCTTGCACGGGCGTGGCCGGGCGATCGACGTGCGCACGCGCGGGGTCCCGGCGGCGAAGCTCAACAACTTCATGCGGGCGGCGCGCGCAGCGGGCTACCACGTGCGCGACGAGCGCGTGCGCCCGCCCGGCCAGCGCGTGTGGAGCGGCCCGCACCTGCACATCTCCAAGTGAGGCCGCTCATGCTCCCGGCCTTCGACCGACTGTTGTCGGCGCCGCGCACGCCGATCGCGCCGACCGACGCTCCACCGGCCGTTCAGCAGGGGTGGCTCGACGTCGCGGGCGCCAAGCGGGTGGTGCAGCGCTTCGAGGTCGACGGCGTGAGCTACTTCGAGATCTTGGTCACCCTCACCGGCCGCGACGAGCTGACCGGCCGCGCCGTGTCCAACACCTCGGGCCAGCTGCTCGACGCCCAGGGCTCCGAGCTGGCCACCATGGACGAGACCGACGGGCTGGTCACCTTCGCGCCGACGCCGGACGAGCTGGAGCGAAGCGTCAAGCTCAGCGCGCTGGCGAACAGCCTGTTCACCCGCGCCGCGCTCCGCAGCGCGACCGTGCGCGCCCAGCGCGTCGTCCTGCCGGAGCCGCTGCGCGCTGACGTGTCGCCGGACGTAAGCGGCTACTCGTTCTCCTTCGAAGGGCTGCGCTACTGGGCGGTGGTGGAGCCCGAGGACGACGATTTCCTGGTGACGGTCTTCGACACACGCCTGCGCCCCATGGGCTGCAGCGCCCTGGGCGACGGGCCGCTCGAGCTGCAGGAAGTGGGGCAGACCCGCCCGTGGAGTCGCCCGTTGAGCAACGTGCACCGCTCCGACGGCTTCGAAGCCACGGCGACCAAGCCGCGGGCCAGCCCGGTGTCTGCGAGCTCGGGTCGCGCCCAGCTCGTCGCGCTGGCGGCTTCGGCGCGCCGCTGAGCTGCGTCCAAAGAGCGCTTTTTCCGCCACGGCAGCCACCCGCGCGCGTGCTTTGCTGCCGCTCCGCATGAGCGCTCTGACTGTCTTGACCCTCAGCCTGGCGCTGTCCGCCGCCGACAAGCCCAAGCTCGCCGTCCTGGACCTCAACGCCGCCGGCGTGGGCCCTGCGACCGTCACCTCGGTGCAGGAAGCCATGACCGCGCACCTGTCCAAGCGCGGCTTCTTCAGCGTCATCTCCGCCGCCGACATTCGCGCCATGCTCGGCGTCGAGCGCCAGCGCCAGCTGCTCGGCTGCAACGAAGAGACGTCGTGCACCGCGGAGATCGCCAACGCGCTGGGCAGCCGCTTCGTCTTGTCCGGCACGCTGTCCAAGCTCGGCGACGCGCTCCAGCTGTCGCTGCAAATGCTCGACACGCAGAAAGGGCAGCCGGTCGCGCGGTCGACTCGCCTGGCAGACACCGAGCGGGCGCTGGTGGGCATGCTGCCCTGGGCGCTCGCGGAAGCGACAGCGACCCCCGCGCCACCCAAGCCGTCCGTCGTGCTCCCGTGGACCTGCATTGGCCTGGGCGCCGCGTCGTTGGCGGTGGGCGGCATTCTCGGGGTCACCGCGCTCACCCGAGACGGCGCGCTGAGCAAAGAGTTCTCCGAGCCCAACGGCTCGCTCAAGTCGCTGGCCACCTACCGCGAAGAAGCCCAGAGCGTCGGCCTGCTCAAGAGCCTTTCGCTGGTGACGCTGCTCTCCGGGGGCGCGCTGCTCGCGCTGGGGGCGGTGCTCTTCCCACCCGACACCGGCGGCGCGGTCGCCTTCGTCCCGTCGCCCAACGGCTTTGCGTTCGCGGGGGTGTGGCCATGAGCCGGCTTGGCGTGGTTGGGCTGCTGCTGGCGCTGCTCGGGTGCCGGGCGACGGTCGACGTCGAGCAGGTCGACGCCGGCGCGTTCCCCTGCCGCTTCGGCGGCCCAGGTGGGCAGTGCCTGCACGGGTGGCGCTGCGGCCTCGACAACCAGTGCTTCGACCCGGCCAAGGGACAGGTGCAGTCGTGTCGCCGCGACGGCGGCCCGGACGTGCGCTGCCCTGGCAACTGGCTGTGTGGGCTGGACGAGCAGTGCTTCGACCCCGACGCGGGCCAGGCGCGCCGGTGCCTGCGCGACGCCGGGGCGGAGAGCGGCTGCGGCGGCGGCTGGCGCTGCGGCTACGACAGCGTGTGCTTCGATCCCGAGAGCCGCGGCGAGGCCCAGTGCCAGTGGGACGATCAGTGTGGGGCTCGCTGGCGCTGCAACGTCCTCCAGCGGCAGTGCCAAGAGCGCGGCGTGCCACGACCGTACGCGTGCGCGACGGACTTCGACTGTGAGTCCACTTCGATCGAGGCCTGGGCGTGCAACGTCGTCACCCAGCGCTGCGAGCCCGAAGCGGACCGCGTCGGCGCGCCGACCGTCAGCGCGTGGCAGCGCTTCGACATGACCCCCGTTCGGCCGGGCCCGGCGCCGCTCAAGCTGGCGGTCGGCCCGTGGCTCGGACCGCCAGGGCTCGCCACCCAAGCGCTGTCCCTTCGCGCCCAGGTCTTCGCCGATGCGCTCGAGGTGTCGGTGCACTTTACCAACGCCGTCGGGGTGAACGGCGGCGAGACCGACGGGCTGGCGTTGGCGCCAGTGGCGATCCGCGGCGCCGACGTGACGGAGGTCGCGTTCGCCGGGGACGTGCTGGTGCTCGCCATGGCCGACGGCGGGCTGTTGGGCGCGCCCGTCGTGCAGCGCGTCGGCGCGCAGTTCGAGGTGGAGCCGCCGCGGCTGATCTCCGGCCGCTCGGCGGGGGCGGTGTCTCTGACCCAGTGTGAGCCCACGCGGCTGCTGGAGCTCGAAGGGGCGTCGGCCGCCGTCGCCACGCTCGCCGACGGCACGGCGCTGCTGATTCAGGCCCGCGGGAGCTTCGTCGCCGACGCGGGCGTGTCGCTCGTGCCGGTCGAGCTCGGCTGCCAGACCGTCGACGGCGGCTGTGCGCCGATTCCGCTCGGGCCCAAGCCGACGGTCCTGTGTGGTGAGCGGCTGCTGCACCTCGACGCGCGCGGGCAGATCTGGGTGTCTGCCGCGCCGTGGACGCAGCGCCCCATCGAGTTCCGAACGCCGCAGGTGCTCCTGACCGAGCTGCCCCCGGTCGAAGAGCTGGAAGTGTTGGACGTCGAGCCCGTCGACGGCGGGCTCGCGCTGCTGGGGCGTTTTCGGACCGCCGACGGCGGCGTCGAAGGCACGTTCGGCGTGGGGGTGCGTACCTTCGGCCCTGACGCCGGCCCGGAGCCGGTCGCCCTCCAGTACGGCTTTCGCGCAGGCGCGCTCTGTCCACGCGGAGGCCGGGTCCTTCAGCTGTCGAGCGCGAGAGGGCCCATGCCGTCGTTCACGAACAACGAGCGTGCTCGGACCGTCGTGGTGCGCTGCGCGGCGGTTCCGGACGCGGGCATTCCCGAAGCCACCTGGCGCGTCGCCCTCAATGAGAACGAGCGCAACGGTGTGCGGCTGAACTCGTACACCCAGGACTCCGCCAACCCGCCGGCCTGGGCCTTCGGCGTCACCCGGCTGACCTCACGGCGCTTTCTCCATGCACATGGCGGCCGAGACGGGCGCACCTGGTTGGCCGATGAGCCCGTGTCGCCGACGGAGCCGTCTTCCGCCGAGTTCCGCTCCGCCCTCCTCGACCGGCTGCCGGAGACGGTGGTCGACGTGTCGCCGCTGGGCTTCTTCGCGGTCGCGGCGGGCTCCATGTTCCCGTACTCGCCGGGGCTCGGCTTCACCTCGCGGCTAGGCCGAATCAGCAGCGCGGGCTTCGACGTCGTCGGGGCGTTCGTGGGCCCGGTGCGCTTCATCGTCGACGGGCGGGGGCTGTTGCTCGCGGCGCCCACGCCGCTGGGCGACGAGGTGCCGCGGCTGGTCGTCACCATGCCCCCCGGCCAGCGGCTGACCGGCCCCGCCACCGCGCAGCTGTGGGGCGACACCCTCTTCGTCGCCGGAGGAGACACGCTGTACAGCGCCGAGGTCCGTCGCTTCGTCGTCGACCCGCTCGCGGAGCCCACGCGGCTCGTCGCGCGCCTCGTCCCTTCGCCCGGCCTGCGCATTCGCAGCGTCGCGCTCAGCGGCGCGGACGGCGGCACGCCGGCGATCACGTTGACGACGGCGGCCGGCGCCTTCCACGCCGCGCCGATCGCCGCGGACCAGTGGCA